>DASTAN010000029.1:0-15929 GCA_035712665.1 Gemmatimonadales bacterium | reverse complement strand
GCACGCGAGCGCGGTGTGGCGACGATGCGGGAACGAGTCCGGCGCGGCCGACAGCCCGAGGGCAGCCGGCCTATCGGACGGGGGGAGGTCCGGGAGGCGGACATCCCCCTTCCCCCGCGCGGGCGGCTCATCCGGCGCGGCGTGAAGGGCACTGCTGAGGCGCAGGGCGCGCGTGGTGTCGAACGGCATCGGCGGCAACCTGCGCCCCGTGCCCTGTCGCTGCTCGCGCACGTTCGCGTGGCAGCCGGCGCAGTCGCTCGGATCGACCTTCGAGGCGTGCGGCGCGTGACAGGTCAGGCAGTTGCCGTCGGTGCCGGTCGCCTTGCGGTGGTTGGTGCCGACGTGGAACGGGGTCTCCTCCCAGTTCGCGTGACACCCCGAGGTCGTGCACGTGCGCCCCGCCGCCTCCGGCGTCTCCTGCGTGTGCGGGTTGTGGCAGGTCCCGCAGGTGCTGTTGTGCGGTTCCCGCGCGGCATCATACCCGGTGAGCACCCGCTGCATCTCATGACAGGCGAGACACTCCTGCTTGCCGGGGCGCATCGTGCCGGCGGCCGAGTCGCGGGTGGCGAGCAGCGGCACTTCCGCCGTGAACTGGTGGCACTGGTTGCAGTGCAGCGTCGTCTGCTCGGCCATCTTGCCGAGCTTGATCTGCAGGTTCTCGTGACAGCCGGAGGTGCCGCAGGTCTGCTTCGCCGGAATGAAGGCGTGCACTTCCTTCCCGTGGCAGGTCACGCACTTCACGTCCTTGAGCGCCGTCGAGTCGGATTCCAGGTGCGTCCGGTGGCCCGCGGTCTCCTTCACGCGGGTCCACATGTCGTCTTCCTTCGTGTTGTGGCACGACTCGCAGCGCTGGTTCGGCACCGGCGCATGCTCCGGGATCTCCTGGGGCTTGTTGGCGACCCAGAGCACGAGCTGGCGCGCGCTCACGTAGATCGACTGCTGGTGGCAGTCGTGGCACTCGAGCTTGCTGTGCTTGCCGGCGTCGGAGGCGAACTTGTTCCAGGCCCCCTCCATCACGTGGCAGGAGCCGCAGAAGTCGTTGTCGTGCTGGGTGTAGTTCCAGCTCGCGGTCCCCGCCACGGCGAAGAGCGCGAGCATGATGCCGACCGCGCCGAACATCGCGCCCTTGGCGACGCGGTCCTTCGCGACGAACCAGGCCTTGAGCGCGAGGCGGTTCTTGTACACGACCTGCGCGACAAGCGCGGCGGCCACCAGCCCGACCCCGATCGCGATGACCCACATCCACGCCGGCGCGTTGAAGATCAGGCCGAAGAACTTCGCGACGGGATCCGGCAGCGGGGGGGGCGTGGTCGGCCCTCCCCGCACGAACCGTTGGAAGCTCGTGTCGGGGAGGGCGTCCTGCAGTGCTGCGACGAGGCGCAGCGCGTTCATTCCGAGCGCTTGGCGTGGCCCGCCATCAGCCCCGCCCCGCCGGCGCGGGCCTTGGCCGCCGCGATCGCCCCGTCCACCATCGCCTGCTGCGAGGCGGTCAGGTTCGCCGCGAGCGGGTAGGTCGCCTGCAG
Source organism: Gemmatimonadales bacterium (assembly GCA_035712665.1). Taxonomy (GTDB): domain Bacteria; phylum Gemmatimonadota; class Gemmatimonadetes; order Gemmatimonadales; family GWC2-71-9; genus Palsa-1233. The sequence goes on along the minus strand of DASTAN010000029.1, from coordinate 14,406 downwards.
CTCGGCCACCGTCGCGGCCAGCAGTCCCTTGTACAGGAACGGATTGTGGACGCCGAGGGACTTGTCGCCGTTGGCGTAGCGCCCCTCGCCGAAGATCTTGGCGTTGAACTCGGCACCATCGGCCGGGGTGATCGTGTTGTCGCTCGGGTTGAGCGCGCCCGGATAGAGCTGCTTCACCTTGGCGAGGATGCCGCCGTCGGTCGGGAAGGCGTCGACGCTCTCGTCATTGTCGAGGTCGCGCCAGATGAGGTCCGCGAACACCGCCACCTGCTGGCGGAGCGAGCCGAGCGCATTCGAGGCGACCACGGCACTGCTGTGGCAGCCGCTGGTGGTGCAGCCGACGAAGCTGCGGGCCGCCGTGCTGTAGTCGCACCCGGCGTTGCCGGTCGGGACGCCCTGCGCGTTGACGCAGGGGAGCGCGCCGAAGGTGTGCCCGACCGCCTGGAAGACGAAGCCGCCCTGCGCGTCGTTCACCGTGAACTTGTTGACGTGGCAGCCGGCGCAGAGGCGCGGGTTCGCGGCCGACCCGTGCGTCGAGACGATCTGCTCCTCCGGGGCCGTGAAGCCGGCCGGACGGTACCCTGCCGTGCCGATCATCACCGCGCCCTGCGGCGCGTGCGGCGCGTTGCCGCGGGAGCTGCCGCCGCTCGGCTCGATCTTCCGGAGGTGGCAGCTCATGCAGAGGTTCTCCTCCGGGTCGGAGGTGTACGCCGACTTCCGGAGCTGCCCCTCGTTGCGCGCCGAGTGCGGGTCGTGGCACACGGTGCAGGTCGTCGGCCAGGGCCCTGCCGGCGCGGTCTTGTCGCGGAAGTTCGGATCCTGCCCGCTCAACCGCAGCATCGCGGTCTTGCCCTCGTGGCACCCGGCGCAGGACGGATTGGTCGCGGCGCTGGTGATGATCTCCGAGTGACGCGACTGCTCCCACTGTTCGACGAAGGGATGATGCGTCCCGGTGTGACACGAGGCGCAGCTCGCCTCGGGATCGGCGAGGTTCGCGTTGGCCAGCGGGACGTTGGCCTTGACCTCGGGATTCCGCACGTGCTCGAGGCCCGGGCCGTGGCACGACTCGCACTGCACGTCGTTGTAGATCGCGTTCATCGTCGCCTCGAACCCGGCCGGGCCGTTGGCGACGTTGCCGCGCGCATTCACCGAGTGGCAGTTCTTGCACGTCTGCGGCGCGTTGGCCGGCAGCGACGCCATCGCATCGGCGTGCGCCGTGCCGACCCAGTCCGACTGGTGGCCGACGTGGCAGTTGCCGCAGGTCGTCTTCTTCGAGGCCTGGGTGTAGTAGCCCAGGAACGAGGCGGCGGCGGCGACCGGTTCGTTGAACGGCTCGCGATCGCGATAGACGATGGTCTCTTCGGTGCAGGCGGACAGCAGCCCGACGAGCGGGATCGCGAGGAGCAGACGACGAAGCGAGTGCATGGCGGTTCTGCCTTTCGGCGGCGACGGCGGAGGAACGTCAACCAATCCTGACACATCCGTAGCACTACGGTATGGGTCGCCGGGATTGTCCGCAAGAGAGGGTGCCAACCGTGACACGTCGGTCAGGCAGGACGATCGGGTCTCCCCCTCCTCCCTCACCCATCCCCGCAAGGCAACTATCGGCCGCACAGAGACTTAGACGACGCTGGCCCCGCCGCCCCCCTCACCTCAATCCGGGGCACGAAACGTCGGAAATGTTGCGCGTGAAACGTTCCGCCACCCTTGGCCTCGCTATAGTTCGGCGTCCCCCACCGTCGCGTGTCAGCCCGTCGAGGAGCCCCGGATGTCCGACGCCGTCCTTCCCTGCCCTGCCTGTGGTGTTGCCGGAACCGGGGCCTTCTGCGCCCAGTGCGGTGCCGCGCGCGCGTCCCGGTTCTGTCGGGCGTGCGGGACATCGGTGAGTGCCGGGGCGCGCTTCTGCGCGACGTGCGGCACGTCGGTCGCCGCGCGGGCGGAGGGCGGCCCAGCGGCGCCAGGTGCCGTGCGCACTCCGACCACGCCGATGCCGTCGTGGCTGTACCTCGGCGGCGGGGCGGTGGCCGTGGCCGCGGTGCTGTGGCTGGTGTGGCCGCGCGGACCCGAGCCGACGCCGGTGGACCAGCCGGTCGCGGTCAACAACGGCAATGTGCCGGCCGGCAATCCGGCGGCGATCGACCTCAGCACGATGACGCCGCGCGAGCAATTCGACCGGCTCTACAACCGCGTGATGACCGCCGCCGAGAATGGCGACGAGGGGACGGTTGCGCAGTTCGCGCCGATGGCGCTCGGCGCCTACGCGCAGCTGCTGCCGGGCGACATGGATGCCGACGCGCGCTATCACGCGGCGATGATCCGGATGCACACCGACGACCCCGCCGGCGCGGCCGCGCTCGCCGACACGATTCGCGCCGAAGCGGCGTCGCACCTGTTCAGCTACGTGATCCACGGCACGCTCGCGCGGCAACGCAAGGACGCCGCGCGGCTCCTCGAGGAGCAGCGCGGCTTCATGCAGCACTACGACGCGGAAATGGCGGCGAAGCGCACCGAGTATGAACACCACGCCTTCATCCTCAACCAGTTCGTCGGCGAGGCGCGGACGGCCACCGGCAGCTAGCCGAGCCGGTCTCCCAGCGCGAGCCGCAGCGCAACGTCCTCGCCCGACGTGGCGCGCCACGCGGACGGCCACGCGTCGAGTCCGTCGCGCGCGCCAAGGAGCCCGCCCAGAATCGACCCGGCGGTGCTCGACACGCCGCCCGCCGCCTGCATCGCCGCGAGGACTTCCGCCGAGCGCGGCCGGTGGTGCGCGTGCCAGAGCGCCCACTGCGCCACCAGCTCCGGCGCGGGGGTCGCGCCGCGCGGCATCGCCGGGACCGCGCGCGGATCGCGCGGAATCGCCGCGAACAGCTCGAACAGCACCGGCGGCGCCTCGTTGCTGCGCAGCACGGCGAGGACGTCGGGGATGAAATCGCGAGCCCCTTCGAGGAAGCGCGACGCCGCGACGACGACGGCGACCGCCGCCAGGGCGGTCGTCTCGCTCGGATCGAGCAGGCGCGCCACGTGGAAGGTGCCGTTGAGCATGTTGCGCGGCGAGCTCGCGGTGAGCGCCGCGGGCAGCGCCGCAGCGAGCGGCGCCGGACCGTAGGCCGAGAGCTGCAGCGCCGGGGCGTTGAACTCGCGCAGGTGCGCCAGCGCCTCGACCAGCGCCGGATCGGCGTCGAGCCCGTCGTCGGCCTGCCACGCGATCCAGCGTGACGCGAGGCGGCGGAGGTCCACGCCGCCCGCCAGCAGTTCCTCGAGGAGGCCATCGCCCAGCGCGATCGCCGCCCGGCGACGTCCGGGCGGGGCGGGCAGCGGCGCGTCGCCCGCGGCGCGAATCGCGTCGGCGTCGGTCAGGTCGGCGGTGCGGGCGGCCAGCGCCGCGCCGATCACCGCACCGGCGAGGAAGCCGGACCGGCGTGCGGCCAGCGAGGGCCCCGAAATCGCAGTCGGATCAGTCATCGCCCAAGGGAACCGCCACGCCCCCCCGCCCCGCAAGGGGCGCGCGGACGGGGTTATGTTGCAGGGACGCAAGAGGCACCATCACCCACGATCCTCCGCACGGCAGGAGACGCCCCGTGGCGAACGATTCGCTGACCATCACCGACAACCGGACCGGGAAGCAGTACGAGGTCCCGATCTCCGACGAGACCATCCGCGCCACCGACCTGCGCCAGATCAAGGTGCAGGATGACGACTTCGGGCTGATGACCTACGACCCGGCGTTCATGAACACCGCCGCGTGCCGCAGCGCCATCACCTTCATCGACGGCGACAAGGGGATCCTCCGCTACCGCGGCTACCCGATCGAGCAGCTGGCCGAGAAGGCGAGCTTCCTCGAGATCGCGTGGCTGCTGAGCGCGGGCGAGCTGCCGACCGCCGACCAGCTGGCGCAGTGGACGCACGACATCAAGTACCACACCTACGTCCACACCAACATCATCAAGTTCCTCGAGGGGTTCCGCTACGACGCGCACCCGATGGGAATGCTCCTCGGCGCGGTCTCGGCCCTCTCGACGTTCTACCCGGACGCGAAGGACATCCACGACCCGGCGAACCGCTACATCCAGAAGGTCCGCCTGATGGCGAAGCTGCCGACGATCGCGTCGTTCTGCTTCCGTCACTCGCGCGGGCTCCCGTACGAGTTCCCGCGGAACGACCTCGACTACATCGGCAACTTCGTCAACATGACGTTCAGCATCGGCGGGCAGCACCAGCCGAACCCGGTGCTCCAGAAGGCGCTCGAGATCCTGCTGATCCTCCACGCCGACCACGAGCAGAACTGCTCGACCTCGGCGGTGCGCGCGGTCGGCTCATCGGGCGTGGACCCGTTCTCGGCGGTCTCGGCCGGCATCGCGGCGCTCTACGGTCCGCTCCACGGGGGCGCCAACGAGGCGGTGCTCCGCATGCTCGACGAGATCGGCACCAAGGACCGGATCCCGGCGTTCATCGAGGCGGTGAAGAACGGCGGCGACCGCCTGATGGGCTTCGGGCATCGCGTGTACAAGTCGTATGACCCGCGCGCCAAGCTGATCAAGAAGGTCGCGTACGACGTCTTCGCGCAGACCGGGCTCAACCCGAAGCTCGAGATCGCGCTCGAGCTCGAGCGGATCGCCCTCGAGGACGAGTACTTCATCAAGCGGAAGCTCTACCCGAACGTCGACTTCTACTCGGGGCTGATCTACCAGGCGATGGGGTACCCGACCGACTACTTCACGGTGCTCTTCGCCCTCGGGCGCCTGCCGGGGTGGCTCGCGCAGTGGGAGGAGATGATCACCGACAAGGAGCAGAAGATCGCCCGCCCGCGCCAGATCTACACCGGGAAGGCCGAGCGCGAGTTCGTGCCGATGGCGATGCGCAAGTAGGCGTTGGGCCTTGGGCCTTGGGCCTTGGGCCGTGGGCCGTGGGAAATCGAAAGGCCGGAATCCTCAGGGGACGCCGGCCTTTCGTCTGCTCATGACTCACTGCTCAAGGCTCAAGGCTCAAGGCTCACGGCTCACGGCTCACGGCCCCTCACGACTCCCCTTCGAGGTACGTGTACCCCTCCAGCCCCGCCACGTAGTCCGCGATGTAGGCATTCGCCGCCTCGCGGGTGAGCCCCTGCGCGCGCTGCACCTTGCGGCGGAAGGTCTGCAGCAGGTCGGACGCGTGGAACTGCACGTAGGTCAGCACCTCGGTGACGGTGTCGCCGTGGACGAGGTCGGTGACCTCGTAGCCGTGCTCCTTGAGGCGCACGTGCACCGCGTTGGTGTCGCCGAAGAGGTTGTGGAGGTCGCCGAGGATCTCCTGGTACGCCCCGGTCAGGAAGATGCCGAGGATGTAGGGCTCGTTCTCGCGCCACGGGTGCAGCTCGAGCGACGGCTTCCCCTTCCGCCCGCCGGTGAAGCGGTCGATGACGCCGTCGGAGTCGCAGGTGACGTCCTGGATCGTGCCGCGGCGCGTCGGCATCTCGCCGAGGCGGTGGATCGGCATGATCGGGAAGAGCTGGTCGATCGCCCAGTTGTCCGGCAGCGACTGGAAGAGCGAGAAGTTGCAGAAGTACCGGTCGACGAGCGACGTCTCGAGGTGCGCCGCGATCTCGGGGAACGAGGCGCGGTCGTCGCCGATCTCCTTGGCGAGCGCGTTGAGCGTCGTGAGGTAGAGCTGCTCGGCGTTGGCCCGGTCGCGCAGCGAGTAGACGCCGCTCGCGAAGTACTCCTGCGCGCGCTCCTTGGCGAAGACGGCGTCGTGGAAGGTCTCCTCGATCCGGTCGACGGAGAGCGACTCGAGGTTCTCCTGCATGTCGACGAGCACCGGGTGCGCGTCCTCGCCCAGCGTGACGGGCGCCGGCGAGTACTGCGACTCGCAGTCGATCACGTTGATCAGCAGCAGCGCGTGGTGCGCGGTGATCGCGCGCCCCGACTCGGAGATGAGGTGCGGCATCGGCAGCTCCTCGTTCCGGCAGATCGCGCCGATGGTGTACACGACGTCGTTGGCGTACTCGCGCATCGTGTAGTTCATCGAGGCCGGGCGCGTCGAGTGCGAGCCGTCGTAGTCCACCCCGAGCCCGCCGCCCACGTCGACGTGGGTGATGTCGAAGCCCATCCGGCGGAGCTCGGCGTAGTAGCGCGCGACCTCCTCGAGCCCCTTCTTCACGTAGCGGATGTCGGTGATCTGGCTGCCGAGGTGGAAGTGCACCAGCTTGAGGATGTGCCGGAGGCCGCGCCGCTCGAGGTCGTCGAGGAGCGTCACCAGCTCGACCGCCGAGAGGCCGAACTTGCTCTTCTCGCCGCCGCTCTTCGCCCAGCGCCCGCTCCCCTCGGTCGCGAGCTTGATGCGCACGCCGACCGTCGGCTCGATCTTCATCTCGTCGGCGACCTTGAGGAGCACCTCGAGCTCGCTGACCTGCTCGAGGACGATGATGACCTTGTGGCCGAGCTGCTGGCCGATCAGGGCGAGGCGCATGAACTCCTCGTCCTTGTAGCCGTTGCAGATGACGAGGTGCTTGGTCGACTCGTTGAGCCCCAGCACCGCCATCAGCTCCGGCTTCGAGCCGCACTCGAGCCCCACGCCGTGCGGATTGCCGAACTCGACGATCTCCTGGACGACGTGGCGCTGCTGGTTGACCTTGATCGGGTAGACGGTGGTGTAGCTTCCCTCGTAGCCGAACTCCTCGATGGCGTCGCGGAAGCGCTCCGCCAGCTCGGCGATCCGCGAGCGGAGGATGTCCGAGAAGCGGAGCAGCAGCGGCAGGCCGACGCCCTGGGCCTGGAGATCCATCGCGATCTGGTAGAGGTCGATGCCGTGGTCGGCCTCGCCGTCGGGATGCACGGTGACGTGCCCCTCGTCGTTGACGCGGAAGTACCCCAGGCCCCACCCGGCCATGTTGTACAGCTTCTCCGCATCCCGGATCGTCCACTTCGACGGGTCCGCGATCGGGGGCAGGGTGTAGGGGGCAGTGCTGACGGCCATCGGGCGCTCCAGGACAAGGCACGGTTCGGGCAAAGCATTGGAAGTTAACGGTCGGACCCCCAGCCGGATAGCGGATCGGAGCCCAGCCGTCGGGGTACCCCGCAGCAACCCATTTGGTGGAGCGGACGTGGAGAATCGAGTCTTTCTGGTGCTGGGGGCGACGGGCGCGGTCGGCGAGCGGGTCGTGCGGAGGCTCCGCGCGCGGGGCGCCACGGTCGTCGCGACCGGGCGGGATCCCGCCGCGATCGCCGCGCTCGCGGCCGAGACCGGGGCGGACGCGCTGACCGTGGATGTCACCGACGGCGCCCAGATCGCCGCGGCCGTGCAGCACGCGATGACCACCCACGGGCGGCTCGACGGCGTCACGAACCTTGCCGGCTCGATCCTCCTCAAGCCGGTGCACCTCACCAAGGACGAGGAGTTCGCCGAGGTCCTGCAGGTGAACCTCTGGAGCGCCTTCTGGCTCCTCAAGCACGCCGTGCGCGCCCTCGAGCAGAGCGGCGGGAGCGCGGTCCTCGTCTCGACCGCCGCGGCCCGCACGGGGCTCCCGAACCACGAGGCGATCGCCGCCGCCAAGGCCGGCCTCGAGGGGTTGGCTCGCTCCGCCGCGGCCACCTACGCGCCGAAGGGCGTCCGGGTGAATGTCGTTGCCCCCGGTCTCGTCGAGGCGAAGATGTCGGCCCGCCTCTTCGCCAGCGAGCCGGCGAAGCAGGCCTCGCTCGCGATGCATCCGCTCGGCCGCCTGGGCCACGCCGACGACGTCGCATCGGCCGTCCTCTGGCTGCTCGACCCCGCCAACAGCTGGGTGACCGGGCAGGTCCTCGGCGTGGATGGCGGCCTCGCCCACCTCAAGGGCCGCGCGTGAACGAGCGCCCGGTGCTGATCGTCGGCGCGGGGCTGGCCGGCCTCGCCGCAGCCCGGACGCTCGTCGCCGCCGGACGCGCCGTGCGCGTGCTGGAGGCGAGCGACGGCGTCGGCGGCCGCGTGCGGACCGATCTGGTCGATGGCTTCCGCCTCGACCGCGGCTTCCAGGTGCTGCTCACCGCCTATCCCGAGTGCCGCGCGATGCTCGACTACCCCGCGCTCGAGCTCCGCCCCTTCGAGCCCGGCGCGGTCGTACGTCACGGCGACCGCTGGCATCGCCTCGCCGATCCGTTCCGGCGGCCCCTCGCCGCGATCCGCTCGCTCGCCGGCGGGCTCGGCACCTGGCGCGACAAGGCGAACATCCTGCGGCTGCGTGAGGCGGCGCGCGCCGGCTCGCTCGAGGCGCTCTGGCAGCGCCCCGCGGAGACCACCCGCGCTCGCCTGCAGCAGCTCGACTTCTCGCGCGAGTTCACGACCGGATTCCTCGAGCCGTGGCTCGGCGGGATCTTCCTCGGGCGTGACCTCGGCGTCTCGACCCGGATGTTCGAGTTCGTCTTTCGGATGATGGGCGAGGGGGACACCGCGATCCCCGCACACGGCATCGACAGGATCGCCGAGCAGCTGGCGACGGCGCTGCCCGCGGGGACGATCGCGCTGGGCCAGCGCGTGGCGGCGCTCGACGATGCGGGGGTGCGCCTCGCGGATGGGACCGCAGTCGCGGGCCGCGCCGTGATCGTCGCGACCGAGGGCGACACGGCCGCGCGCCTGCTCGGCTGGCCGGCCCCGCCCGCCCCGCGGCGTGCCACCGCGATCCACTATGCCGCCCCCAGCGCCCCGTGGCGCGGCCCGGACCTCCTCCTCAACGGCGAGGGACGCGGCTGGATCAACTCGCTCGTGGTGATGAGCGAACTCGCCCCCGAGCGCGCGCCGGCCGGCCAGGCATTGCTCACCATCGGGATCATCGATGCGGTGCCGGAGGATGACGCGGTGCTCGACGCCGCGATTCGCGCCGAGGCGCGCGCGTGGTTCGGCGACGCGGTGTCGACGTGGCGCACGCTGCGCGTCGACCGCATTGCGCACGCGCAGCCCTCGCAGCGCCCCGAGGACCTCGAGCCGGCGGCGCGCGAGGTCCGCGTCGGGCCGGCGCGCTTCGTCGCCGGCGACCATCGCGAGACCGCCTCGCTCCACGGCGCGCTCGTCTCGGGCCGTCGCGCAGCCGAGGCCGTGCTGCAGGAGCTCCGCTGATGCCGTGGTCACTCACGCTCGGCCGTGTCGGCGAGACCGTCGTCCGCGTGCACGTCACGATGCTCGCGCTCTTCGGCTGGTATGCCTGGAGCGGGTATCGCACCGCCGGCCTCGGCGCGGCCGTCGAGGAAGTGCTGTTCCTCGCACTCCTCTTTCTCTCGGTGCTGCTCCACGAGTTCGGACACATCTTCGCGGCGCGCCACTATCGCATCGGCACGCCGGAGGTGATCCTCACCCCGATCGGCGGCCTCGCACGCATCGCGAAGATGCCGGAGCGGCCGCGCGAGGAACTGGTGATCGCGCTCGCGGGCCCGGTCGTGACGCTGCTGATCGCGGTGGCCCTGTGGGGCGGGCTCGCCCTGACCGGCACCGACCCGTTCGTCGGGCGTCCGCGTTTCATCGGCGATGTGCCGCTCTGGACCGCGCTCCTCTGGACCAACGTCATCCTGCTGCTGTTCAACCTGCTGCCGGCCTTCCCGATGGACGGCGGTCGCGTGCTGCGCGCGCTGCTCGCGGGGCGGATGGGCCTGGTGCGCGGGACCCGCATCGCCGCACGCGTCGGCCAGGCGCTCGCCGTCGGTTTCGGCATCCTCGGGCTGCAGGGCAACCCGATGCTGCTGCTGATCGCGGCCTTCGTCTTCCTCGGTGCGCAGGCCGAGTACGACGCGGTCGCGTCACGCGATCTCGCCGGCGACCTCACGGCCACCCGGCTCGCGGTGACCGACGTGCGCGCCATCCCGCCGGCGCTGCCGCTGGAGGCGACGATCGCGCTCCTCACCAGCAGCGACCAGCGCGCCTTCCCGGTCCTCGACGAATCGGGCACGCTCCTCGGCCTCGTCACGCGCGACGACCTGCTCCGCGGCGTGGCGCTGCACGGACTCGCCGCGCCAGTCTCGTACGCGATGGTGCCGCCGTCGGAGAGCGGCGTCGTCCTCGCCAGCGCGTCGTACGAAGCGGCGGCGGCGCAGCTCTTCGGCGGGCGCCGCGATGCCCTGCCGGTGGTGACCGAGACGGGCCGCTTCGTGGGCCTGCTCACGCGCGACAACGTCACCGACGTGCTGCTCGTGCAGCGCCTCCGACGCGCCGCCGAGGGACACGACACGTGAGTGACCTCGTCCTCGCGCGGCGCACCGTGGTTCCCGCCCCGCCCGAGGCACTGTGGCAGTGGCACGCGCGGCCGGGCGCCTTCGAGCGGCTGACCCCGCCGTGGGAGCGAGTCCGGGTGCTGGCCCGGACCAGCGATGCCATCGCCGACGGCACCGAGGTGACGCTCGAGGTGCGGCAGGGCCCCGTGGCGCTGCGCTGGGTTGCGCGCCACGAGGGCGTGGAGCCCGGCCGCGCGTTCGAGGACGTGCAGGTGCACGGCCCGTTCGCGGCGTGGCGGCATCGACACGAATTCCTGCCGCATCCGGATGGCGCCGAGCTGGTGGACACCATCACGCTGCGTCCGCCGTTCGGTCCGCTGGGTGCGCTCGCGGTCCCGTTCCTGCGGCGCACCGTCACGCGGATGCTGCGCTACCGGCACGACCTCACTCGTGCAGACCTGGAGCTCGCCATGACGACCCCGCTCGCCCCGATGCGCATCGCGATCACCGGTGCGTCCGGCCTCGTCGGCTCGGCGCTGATGCCCTTCCTCACCGCGCTCGGCCACACCGTTGTCCCGGTCTCGCGCCGCGCCATGCCCGGGGGCATCCAGTGGGATCCGTCCGCGCCGCTCGACCCGGTGCCGTGGGAAGGGCTCGATGCGGTGATCCATCTCGCGGGCGAGAACATCGCCGGCGAGCGCTGGAGCGCGGCGCGCAAGCAGGCGCTCCGCGACAGTCGGGTGGGCCCGACCGCTCGGCTCGCGACGCTGCTGGCCACGCTGGCGCGCCCGCCGCAGGTCCTGGTGAGCGCCTCGGCGGTCGGGATCTACGGCGACACCGGCGAGCAGGTCGCCGACGAGAGCGCGCCGGCCGCGACCGACTTCCTCGGAACGCTCGGTGCCGAGTGGGAAGCGGCGGCCGCGCCCGCCACGGCGGCGGGGATTCGCGTGGTGCACCCGCGCTTCGGGATCATCCTCACGCCGGCAGGCGGTGCGCTCGCGAAGATGCTGCTCCCCGCCCGGCTCGGTCTCAACGGGCCGCTCGGGCACGGACGGCAGTGGATGAGCTGGATCACGCTCGACGATGTGCTCGGCGCGCTGTACCACCTGCTCGCGCACGACACGATCCGCGGCGCGGTGAACGTCGTGGCGCCAACCCCGGTACGCAACGCCGAGTTCGCGCGGACGCTCGGCCGGGTGCTGCATCGGCCCGCGGCGCTGCCGGTCCCGGCATTCGCGCTGCGCGCGCTGTTCGGCGAGATGGCGGACGCGACACTGCTCGCCAGCAGTCGGGTGGCGCCGATGGTGCTGGAGCGGACCGGGTACCGGTTCCGACACTCGACGCTCGAGGCGTCGCTGCGGCACGTGCTCGGTAAGGGGTAAGGGGCGAGGGGTGAACAGGGACGACGGCCTTCCGCCCTCCGCTTTCCGCCCTTCACCCTTCACGCTTCGCTCCGCTAGGCGATCGGCCGCCGCCCATTGATGACGCGCCAGAGAATGACGATCACGGCAGCGACGAGCAGCAGGTGGAGCAGGCTGCTGGTGATGCCGAAGACACTGAAGCCGAGCAGCCACATGATCACGAGGATCGCGGCGATGGTGACGATCATTGGGTCCTCCAAGCAGTAGGGCGTTTCACCGGCACGGAGTGGCCCCCCAGACGGGTGCCGACAGGAACCTGCCGGCACCCGCCACGGGGACTACTTGCGCGACGGCGCCGAGTGGTCCGTGACCGGCTTGTGGGCCGGGTCGGTGCTGGCGGCACCGGGCGCGCCCTGCTTCGCGGCATCCTTCTTCGCGGCCTCCGCCGCCTTCACGGCATCCTCGACATCCTGCATGCCGCGCGGGCCGGCGGGGGTGGCATTGCTGCGCCCGTCGGGCGAGCTCTTCGAGCGGTCATTCGGGTTCGACATACAGACACTCCACTGGGGGAAAGACGCGATCGTGTCAGAAGCCCGCACGACCTCGGGTTCACCGTGCGCTAGCGCACGTAGTAGTACAGACCGAGACCGCCTACGCCGGCACCGGCGATCGTGATCACCGGCTCGTCGACGATCAGTCCCGTAAGGATGCCGGCAAGGCCAACCAACATCAGGGAGGTCCCGGTGCGGCGATTGGCGCGGCGCGACGGGGCTCCCATCGGCACCACGAGGGTGTGACTTGAGTGGGGCGTGGACATCATGCGCAGCCGGTGGGCGGTGACAGGCTGGACCAGGCCGGCGGGTCGGGGTCGGAGGGTTGCCGACTGGGCCGAGAGCTCGGCCATCGGCAGGAGGAGCAGGGCGGCGCAGGCCGCGACAAGCAATGCGGGCATCAGGAACGCTCGTGCGTGGAAGAAGGGTCGGCCGCGGTGGTGTATGACCGCCGTTGCGGAGACCAGGTGGCGCCGGGGGGCGCGGCGCGGGGACGCGGCGAGCCGAGGTCGTGCGGATCGCCATACGGTCCGCGGCGGTAGCCATCGGCGGTGACGCGCAGCCGGCCAGGGGTGCGGGGCACTGGTTCGAACACGGCTTCGGTTTCGGTGAACCACCAGATCGCTTCCGCCACGATTCCCTGGGAGGCGGCCGGGATCACGGCGTCGATGCGTCCCTTCCAGTCCCAGTGGTCACGGACCCGATCGAACACGCCGGCAAGTTCCGCCATCGTGCGGGCATCCGGCGACCGCGACGCGGTGCGCTGATCGGGGGCAAGTGAGGCGGGTGCGCCGTGAGGGTCGTCGGACATGGCGAAGAGTACGGCATCGCCACGCGTCGAACCATTCGTCAAAGGAGCGGTCCTGGGACCCGCTCCGAGGATGGAGAGGAGGGACTAGGAGGAGCGAGGCGCACGTCGCGTCGCGGCGTGCGTGAAGGCCGCGACTTCGAGGCGGCTGTGCAGCGCGAGCTTCTCGAGGACGTTGTGCACGTGGCTCTTCACCGTGTGCACGGCCACACCGAGGCGCGCGGCCATCTGCTTGTTGCTGAGCCCCTCGGAGAGCAGCGCGATCACTTCCTGCTCGCGCGGGGTGAGCTGCACCGCCTCGCGCGCCCGGCGACGGCCGCCCGGCGTGATGTCGCGGGCGATCTGCGCGAAGAGCGAGGGCGTGAGCGCGCGCGGCAGCACTTCCTCGCCCAGCGCGACCTTGCGGATCGTCTGGAAGAATTCCTCGAACGACGCGTCCTTCATGATGAAGCCCGACGCGCCGGCGCGGACGAAGTCGGCGAGGTCCTCCTGGGTCGGCATCAAGCCCATCACGATGATGCGGACCGACGGCACCTCCGTGCGGACCGTCGTGGTGAGCGCGAGGCTGTCGTGGTCCTCGAGCCCGAAATCGAGGAGCACGATGTCCGGCGTTGCACGCCGCATGTGGTCGAGCGCCTCCGGGACGTCGGCCGAATGCGCGAGGACGGTGAAATCCGGCTCTCGCCCGACCATCAGTGCGATCCCCTCCCGCAGGAGGCGGTTGTCATCGATGAGCACGATCGAGATCGACCGCGGGGCATTCGGTGCGGCGGGCGGGGCAGCGGGAGTGCGGCGCCTGGTGGCCACCGGGACTCCTTGGGATAGGTGGGGGAGGCGCCGACGCTCGGCACCCAGACGAAGCCTACCCCGGCGTACACGAATCTGCGAGTCCGTCCCGCACCTCAGCCGTCGAGCGTGGTCCCTTGCCTGACGAGCACGAGGCGCACCGCGAGGGCTGGTTCGCCGGCCGGCTCGATGTTGTGCATCGTGACGTGCAGCGCGTCCTCACCATCAGACGCGACCTCGATGCTCCATCCCCAGTCGGGACCGGTCGGTGCGGGATAGTGCCCGAGCGCGGCGACCCGGTCGGGCGCGACGGCGGTCGGCGCGAGCAGCAACCAGTGCGAGGCCTGATGGAACGAGTCGACCCAGGTCATCGCCACGGCGGCAGGGTCCGCACGGAGCCGAACCGAGAGGACACCGTCGCGCGCCACCCCGTCATGCGACCACTCGTAGGCAATGGTGAGGTACTGCCCGTCGGCGCCGGCGTTGACGACCGCCCGCACCTCGCTGGTGAACGGCTCGGCGGACGGATCGAACCAGAGCTGCTTGGTGCCGGCCCAGAGGCCGGGCGTGGCGGCGAGCATCGGACCTCCCCCGCAGGGCGGAGGGTGACGGTGGGGGTCAGGGAATCTACCTTCCGCGCATGACGCGCCCAGCCATCGTCCTCCTCTCGGGGGGAATGGACTCGACCACCTGCCTCGCCATCGCCCGGGCCGAGGGCTTCACCTGTCACGCGCTCTCGTTCCGCTACGGACAGC
>DASTAN010000028.1:0-23975 GCA_035712665.1 Gemmatimonadales bacterium | reverse complement strand
CCACGCCGGTGCGACGCTCGGCGCGGAGCGAATCGCGCAGCACACGCCGCTCGTCCGGCGTGAGGTTGGCGGGAGGGATCGGCACCGAGAACGCCACCGCCTGCCCGGTGTTGATCGTGTAGTCGCTGAAGGTGGTCGTCGCTTCGAACGGCACGGTCAGGTCGGGACCGACCGGCAGCGTCACGCGCCCCGAGAGGCGCTGGCGGTAGGGCAGCCAGTGCCGGTCGTCCTGCAGGGCGTACTCGAGGTCGGCGTCGATCTGGAGGATCCGCGACACGATGCGGTTCGCCATCCGCGCATCCGCCGAGTCGCGCGCGCTCGTGCCCTCCGGTTCGTCCCAGAGATGCGTCCCCACGAAACGGAAGGTGAAGCGGACCACGTCGCCCGTCGCGACATCGACCCAGAGCTTGCCCACCACCGCGGCCGGCAGTCCGGGACGCGGCACGACGTCGATGCTGCGGATCGTGAGCCGACGCCGGGCAGCACCCATCACGATCACCAGCGAGTCACCGGCGGCATAGCGGTACAGCGCCGTGGCGCCGCGTCCCAACGGATGTGGTGCGGCGCGCGCCCCGTCGGTGTCGCCGCCCAGGATGCGGATCGAGTCGCCGAGCGTGCGCGGCACGAACCACGGGCGCGAGAAGTTCGACGAGAGATCGACGCCATCGAGGCGCGAGGCCTGCCGGCGTCCGAGCAGGTCGACGCGCAGGTCGTTCGGCAGCGACCACTGCACGCGACCATCCTGTTCCTCGACCGCCGCCGTCGGCACGGCCGCCCAGCGCCGCTTCCCCAGGCCGAACGACAGGCGATACCGCAGCGCGGCCTGGTAGTCGCGGACGCTGGTATCGGCCGCCGCATGCCGCTGAACAGCGCGAGCCACCAGGTCACTGGTGGCTCGGTCAGCGAAGGTCGCGGTGTCGGGCGCGGCCTGCAGGAACAGCGCGAGAATCAGGGTTCCGGTTCCCACTTGGTCCGTCCGTCACGGTGAAGGCCATAGGCACGGAGTCGACGCCACAGCGTCGTGCGGGAGATCCCCAGCGTCTTGGCCGTCTCGGCGAGCCGCCAGCTGTGGGCCTCGAGCGACCGCACGATCGCATCCTTCTCGCGCTCGGCCAGCGTCGTGGGCCCTTCCCGCTTCGGAATGAAGATCGCCTCGCCGACCTCGAGGCCGCCGACCCGCAGCGGCGCCAGTCGGCCGCCGATCCCCGCGAGCTCGGGGAGGAGGTCGTCCTTCTCGCTCGTCGGGTCGAGGCCGGCCTCGGTCAGGACGTGACGAGCGGGCGAATTGAGGTACGTCACCCGTCCCTGTTGATCGAAGACGATCACCGCCTCGCTGAAGGCATCGAGGAGCGCCTTCGCGAGCGGAGAGAAGACGGACGGCATCGTGGTCGGAGACGACGTCTGCGGCTGAGTCATGGAGAGTGATACGCGCGTGCGCCCAGCGAGGTTTCAGAGGGCAACGCGGTCCAGTTCCTCTGCCGGGGCGGGTGGGACATATTCCGGCGTCTCCCGATGACCGACGCCAGCCTCCCTTCCCCGTCCTCCGGCCGCCTCCGCCACGTCCTGCTTGGCGGCCCCTTGGTGCTCGCACTCGGCGGGGCGGCGATCGTGGCCGGCACCCTGCTCGGGACCCGGGACCCCGCGCTCGACACCTCGCCCACCGGGGTCACGGTTCTGCTGCTCCTGGCCGTGACCGCGCTGGGGTGTGGTGCCGTCGCCGTGATCCGGACTCCGGAGGCCACCCCAACCACGCCGTTCGCCGGCCTCGCCGCCGCCGCGGCCGCGCTGCTCGCCCTCGGCCCGATCGACCAGCCGGTCGTCACCCAGCCCCTCCCGCTCCTCCTGCTCCTCGGGCCGTGGCGATACGCCCTCGCGCCGCTGGCGCTGCACCTCGCCCTCACGGTGGGATGGCCGGATCGCCAGCGGTACTGGTTCGGCATCGTGCTCGGCTGGTACCTGCTGCACGCCGCCCTCTTTGCCGCCACCCTGATCGGTCAGTTGACGGGCGAACTGCCGCTGGTGGAGATGGCGGACACGGCGGTGCTCGGCCGGGTGCTCGCGCCCGCGGCGATCATCGCGGCGATCGCCTCACTGGGACTCGCCCTCGGCTCGCCGGCCCGACGCGGCGCACAGCGTTCCGCCGCGGCGTGGGCGTTCGCGGCGCTGCTCCTTGGCCTCGGGCCGAGCGTGGCGATTCCGCTCGTCCCCGAGTTGGCCACGTCGATCGATGGCGCCGTGACGCCAGCCCGCGTCGCGCTGACGCTCGCGGCGCTGATCGGACTCGCCGCCGTGCTCGCGCTCCCGTTCGTGAATCCCGAGAAGCGTGATCTCCGCGCGCATCGCGCCGCGCAGCGCCTCCTCGACGAGCGGGATCTCGAGGCCGCGCTCACCGAACTCGCCACGCTGCTGCGCGACACCTTCGAGGCCACTGGCGTCGCGGTGCGCCTCGCGCAGCCGGCCACGCGCGTGGTCGTCGGGGACCTGGTCGGCCCGCTCGAGGGGAGCTTCGCCCCCGAGGCCGAGACGCTGCACGATCGCCGCGAACTCGTGGCCCCGATCGGTCGCAGCGGCGACCCGCTGGGTGAGGTGCGGCTCGAGTCCCGGCACGCCGGTGCCTTCGGGCGCCGCGAGCGCGAATGGCTGGTGGCCTTCCTCGCGCCGATCGGCTCGGCACTTCGCGCGCGGGCCCGCGAGGCGCAGGCACGTCGCCACGGAGAATCCCTCGCGTCCGCCCTCCGACAGGCGGCGTCCGAGCTGCACGAGATGGCCACGCTGCTGCCGGCGGCGCCGGTGGATGACGGGATGGTCGTCCCGCCGCCGGTGGATGCCGGCGAGGTACTCGGCCAGCTGACCGATGGCCTCGCCTCGCTCGCCCGGCGCGGCGAGGATGTCGAGCAGGTGGCGCGCGAGGCGCGCGAGGCTGCCCGCACCACGAGCGACGATCTTGCGCGCGCCCTCGATGCGCTGCGGCTCTCGACCGCGGACCTGATCCGCCTCGCGTCGCGCAACGACGACATCCTCGGCGGCACGCGGGCCGTGCAGGCGATTGCCTTCCGCACCAACCTGCTGGCCAACAACGCGGCGCTCGAGGCCACGCGGGCGGGGAGTGCCGGCCGCACCTTCGGGGTGCTCGCGGAGGAGATCCGCCGTCTCGCCGACGCCACGGCGGAGGCCTCCGCCACGATCGACGGACACGTCGCACGCCTCGGGGCCGAACTGCAGACCGTCACGGAGGCGATCGAGGCGACGCGCACGACGCTCAACGGTTCGATGCGTGGCGCCGAGCAGGGCGAGGACGCCTCGCGGCGGCTGGGCGAGGTCGCCGGGGCGCTCCACGGCGACACGCGCGCGATCCGGCCCGCCCTCGACGAGGCCTACGCCGTGGCGCAGCGCCGCAGTGCGCGCGACCAGCACCTCACCGCGACGATGGAGCAGTTCCTCGGAGATCGCGCCGACCTCGCGCGGGGCCTGCTGCGCTACCGCGATGCGGTCGAGAAGCTCCGCCGCAGCCTCGAGGGCGCGGCACGGGACGCAGGCGGCGCGCGCCGCGGCCGCTAGGCGACCGGCACCGGGCGGAGCGCGCGCGCCTCGACCGCCTCGGCCCGCAGCACCACGACCAGCCCAAGCAGGATCGCCATCCCCGCCCCCACGGCGCGCGGTGTCACGGCCTCGCCCTCGAGCACCAGCGGGGCGACGATCGCCGTCACGACCGGCTGCAGGTAGATGAAGCCCGCGACCACCGTGGCCGACGTGCGCCGCAGCGCGTAGAGGTTGAGGTAGTACGTCGCGATCGTCGGGCCGATCACGATCCACGCGATCCAGCCCCACACCGCGAGCGGCACGGCCTCCCACGGCGCACGGATCACGGCCGGCAGGCTGACCGGCAGCACGGCGATCGTGGCGGCGAGGAAGAACCACGCCACGGTGCGGAGCGAGCCGTAGCGTCGCACCAGGTCACGCGACCAGACGAGATACCCCGCATACGCGAGCATCCCGAGCTCGATCACCAGGTTGCCGAACGCCGCGCGCGCGTCGAGGTGGAGGCGGTCAGGGCCGATCAGCCAGAGCGTGCCCGCCACCGCCAGGCCGATGCCGATCGCCTTGTCGCGGGCGAAGCGCTCGCGACCCGCGAGGATCGCCACGACCGCGGTGAGGACCGGGATCGTGGCGACGAGGATCGTGGCGTGGATCGCCGTGGTGTACTTCAGGCCGACGAGGAAGCCGACCTGGTTGGCGGCGATGCCGATCACCCCGAGCAGCGCCATGCGCCAGCGATCGTCGCGCGCAATCGGCGTGTCGCCCGCGAGGCGGGCGGCGAGCCCGAACGCGATCGTCCCGCCGAGCAGGCGGATCAGCACCAGGGCCGTCGCGGGCACGACCGGCAGCACGAACTTCGCCGTGATGGCGAGCGACGCGAACAGCAGCTGGACCGCGAGGAGCGCAAGCAGGACCGGCAGGGTCACCGACGTCCTCGACCGCGCGGTCCGCCGCCCCGACCGCGGGGTCCCCCGCCTCGGCCGCCACCACCGCGCGAACCGGGTGGTCCGCCGCGGCCGCCACGGCCCCCGCGCGACCCGCGGTCGTCGTCGTGCCGCCGCCCGCCGCGCACGCGATTGGTGCGCGGCTGCCGGAGGAGCACCTGCAGCGCGGCGACCGTCGGCGCCTCGAGCATCTCGTCCCCGCGACGGACGCAGAACCGCACCGGGCGATCGAACGGGGGGACATCGTCGGGCTGGAGCCGGCGCGCCTGTCCCTCGCGCAGCAGCAGCCGCACCACGCCCTCGCCGCGCTCGACCGCGTATTCGAGCGGCGCGACGTCGCCGTGCACTCGAAGCGAGGTCGGCAAGGCATCGAGGTGGGCGCGCTCGTCGGCCGGTACGATCGCGTCCACGTCGATCGCGACCGGTGTCGCGAGGAACGCCTGCCAGGACGTTACGTCGCCGAGCTGCGCCTCGAGCAGCGCGAGGATGGCGTCATCGGTCGCCGCCGCGAGCGCACCACCGGAGCGCTTCCAGTACTCGCGGAGCTGTGCCACCGCGCGCACGATGCGGCCGCGCATCGGGTGCTCCGCCTCGCCAGTGAGGAGGCCACGCGCGAGGAGGCGATGCGCCGCCTCCCGGAACGCGGGCGGGATCTCGCCCTCCAGTCGCTCGAGCGTCGTCTCGAGGGGGAAGCCGAAGTACGCCATCCGCCGAGCCAGTGCGAGTCCCTGCCGCTGGCGATGTCCCGCGAAGACGACTTCCGGCGGGCCGGGCATCGCATACCGCTGCACCAGCTCGTACGGGATCGTGGTCCCCTCGACGCTCGCGCGCGGCACGCCGAAGCGATCGGCGAAATAGCGGACGCTGCCCGCCACGCCGCCCCAGCTGCCCGCGACCGAGGTCTTGCCGATGCGCGCTTCCTGGCCATCGATGGTGCGCTCGTCGAGGACGAAGTCGAACGGCTGGATGCGGGCGACCAGATCCGTGAACGCCGCGCGGCGTTCGCGGTCGGCGTACGGCAGCGTGCGCGGCAGCGTGAGATCGAGCGCGCGATACGCCGAGGCCATCCCCAGCGCCCCGTCCTCGATCGCCTTCATCAGCACGCCACGCCGCTCGGCCCACGCGGCGAGCTCGACCTCGTCGAAGACGTGCCGCGGCATGCCGTGGACGACGTCGAGGCGGCCGCACTGGTTCACGGCCTCAGCAAGGAGGTTGTAGGCGGTGAGGTGGTCGCTCCCCGGCACCTGCACGCCGTGCAGGTCGCGCTCCTCGCGCGTCATCCGGTGCAGCGAGTCGAAGCCGCTCGCCCCCGCGACCAGCGGCAGCAGGTCGTCGTCTGCGTGGACCAGCAGTTCGGCCCACGGCCGCTCGACCGGCAGCGCCTCGACCTCGCGGCCGTAGCGCGTGAGCTTCCCGTCCTCGATGAGCCCGCGCTCGGTGAGCCGCTGCAGGGCGCGCGCATAGGCGACACGGTCGAGCGGCACCGGCAGCTCGAGATCGGTCGCGTCGACGCCGAGCGCGGCGCAGGTCAGGGCCACGCGCTCGGTGTCGCCCGCCAGCTGGAACTCCGGCGGCACCGGGCGCAGCGAACCGAAGTCGAGGTCGCGGTCCGAGAGGATCACCACCTCGCCGCCCTTCACCCGGCCGTGCACGCGTCCCGCCATCTGCAGGATCTCGTTGGCGCCGAGGTGCAGGCGATGCAGCACGTTGCGCCCGCGCTCGATGACGTTCGCGTAGCGCGCGTCGTAGATGATGACGGTATCGAGCCCGGGGACGTTGAGCGCCGACTGGCCCGCCGCCGTCATCGCGAGGAGCCACGGCTTCTTCACCTCGCCCTCGAGGTACGGGCGGATGATGCGAATCGGCTCGCCGCCGTGATAGAACGCCGCGTCGAGCTTGGGGAAGCGCGCACCGAGCCCCTCGCCGAGGCGCTCGACCTCGGCCCGCGTCGGCAGGAAGACCGCGACGCCGCGCTTCTCGGCGACGAAGCGCCGGACCGTGCGATCGTCGAGGAATTCGTCGGGCTGCTTCGGCGTGACGGTGACCTTCGCGCGGAGTGCCGGATCGAACGCGCTCGTCTCGAGCACCTCGTCGCTCTCGAGGTAGGCCCGATAGAAGACGGGGTCCACCGTCGCCGAGAGCCAGATGAAGCGGCAGCCGGCGCGCTTGCCCAGCGCGAGGCAGAGCTCGAGCTCGGCGGAGGTCTGGTGGATCTCGTCCACGACCACGGTGTCGCGCGCAGTCACGAGGTCATCGGTGAGCCAGCGTCGTGCGATCCCGGTCGTGATGACGAGGGTGTTGCAGAGCGCCGTCTCGGCCGTCGCCTCGCGCTCGCGATTCACGACCCCGACACGGAGCGGCGCCTCGAGGATCGCCTCGGCGATGAAGCGCGTGGCGAGGGTCTTCCCGGTGCCGGTCCCGGCCACGATGCCGAAGCGCTTGCCGGCCCGTGCCCACGCGATCAGCGTGGCGCCGTGCTGCCGTTCGAGCAGGGTCTCGTGTCGCGTCTGGAGGGCGAGCTCGATCGTCTCGCAGGCGGCACGGGTCGGGGCGATGACGATGACACGCCCGCGGGGGTGCTCGGCCCGGCGATAGGCCTCGAGATCCGGCGGGAGGAAGTGGTCGCGTTGCGGGTGCACGCTGGAAGCTACACGCGCGAGGGCCGCTATATTGCCCCGAGCCACAAGGAGGGCGGGAATGCGCGGAAAGGTCTGCCTCGTGACCGGGGCGACGCAGGGCGTCGGGCGGTACGTCGCCGAAGGGCTGGCCCGGCAGGATGCCCGGGTGCTGGTCCACGGCCGGGATGCGACCAAGGTCGAGCGAACCGTCGCGGAGGTGCGGGCCGCGAGCGGCAACCCGGACGTGCACGGGGTCGTCGCCGACTTCGCGGTGCAGGACCAGGTGCGTCGGATGGTGACCGAGGTCGAGGCGATGACCGACCGCCTTGACGTGCTGGTCAGCAACGCGGGCACCTACTCGATGCGTCGCGTCGAGACGGTCGACGGCCACGAGCTCACCTTCGCGGTGAACCACCTCGCGCCGTTCATCCTGATCAACGGCCTGGTCGATCGCCTCAAGGCCGGTGCGCCGGCGCGCGTGGTGATCGTCGCCTCCGAGGCCCACCAGCGCGTGCGCGACATCGAGGACTGGGAGAGCCGCAAGGGCTACGGCGGGATCACCGCCTACTCGCGCAGCAAGCTCGCGAACGTCCTGTTCGCGTACGACCTGGCGCATCGCCTCGAGGGCACCGGCATCACGGTCAATGCGTGCCACCCCGGCCTCGTCAACACCGCCCTCCTCGAGTCGGGCTTCGATCGCTGGTACGCGCGGTGGCTATGGCCCTTCGTGCAGAAGACGACGATCACCCCCGAGGAGGGCGCCGAGACGCCGCTCCATCTCGCGACCTCACCCGACCTCGAGGGCGTGACCGGCAAGTACTACAAGCGGAAGCGCCCGGCGACGAGCTCGCTGGTCTCGCACGACGCCACCATCGGCGCGCGGCTCTGGAACATCTCGCTCCGGTATACCGGGCAGCTGTCGGAGCTGGAGATCACGGGCGAGCATATCGCGGGGTAGCACGAGATCAGCGATCAGCGATCGGAGATCGGAGGCTGCACCCTCGGATCTCCGATCGCTGATCACCGATCTCTGCTAGTTGCCCCGGCTCCGCCCGTTGTTGTCGCGGCGGTCCTGGCGGCGGTCGTCGCCCCGGTCATCACGCCGGTCGGCGCGTCGATCGCGCTCCCACTCGCGGCGATCCCGCTCGCGATCCCGCTGCCATTCGCGCTGGTCGCGTTCCCGCTCCCGCTCCCACTGCCGGCGGTCGCGCTCCCATTCCCGACGATCCTGCTCGCGCTCCCAGTAGTACGCGCGGTCGCGGCGGTCGTCGATGCGGTCCCAGTACTGGCGGCGGTACCAGTCGCGCTGCCGCTCCCAATCGCGATCGCGCGGTCCGAAGAAGAACTGGTCGCGGTACCGAAAGACGGTCACGGGACGCGCGTTGCCCCAGGGGCGCTCATAGAAGCGGCCACCCACGACGTAGACGGTGACCGGTCGCCAGTAGCGGGCGTCGCGATCCCAGCGACCGTGCCGCCCGCGGTCGTAGTCGACGATGACGATCGGCGGAGGCCCGGCCGGACGACGGTAGACCGGCCCACCGATCGGCCCGATCTGGATGGTGGCCGAGACCTGGGCGGGCGCCGGCGCGGCGATGAGTGCCACCAGCAAGGGGGCGAGGACGAACGATGCGGTACGCATGGGAACCTCCATCCGTGAGTGAAGCCAACTGACGGCCCCTCACAGAGCCAGCCCCGTGCCACCACGCAACCGCCTGTCCTGCAACAACTTGGACACCAGGCGCCCCCATGGCGGTGTCCTCTGGCGTGGACACCTGTCCGCCTCCCCGGGAGCAGGGGTCGGGTGTAACTTCGTGCCGCGGCGCTACCGTGCGCCGTGCAACGGTTTGGCAGGAGCAGGCGCGTGGGCACCTTCCGGGTATCGGTGAGCAAGGACTATCTCGTCTTCTCGTCGGCGCACTTCATCACCTTCCGCGGGCACACCTGCGAATCGCTGCACGGTCACAACTACCGCGTCGGCGTGACGGTCGAGGGACCGATCGATGACGAGTGCCTCTTCGTGGTGGATTTCGCGATCCTGAAGCGGGCAGTGCGGAAGTACGTCGATGCCATCGATCATCGCGTGCTGCTGCCGACGCGCAACCCGAAGCTCGCCTACCGCGAGACCGACGGGATGACGTTCGTCGAGTACTTCGGCGTGCAGAGCTACCAGTTCCCGACCAAGGACTGCGCGATGATGCCGATCGCGAACACCACGGCCGAGATGATCGCCGAGTGGCTCGCGATCAACGTCCGCGACGACCTGCGTCGCGAGGGGGCCACGATCACCTTCCTCGAGATCGAGGTCGAGGAATCCTTCGGCCAGTCGGCCACCTACAGCGAACGGCTCGACTGAGCCCGGCGGCACGATGACCCGCACCAACGAACCGCTGATCACCGGGAGCGCCCTCGAAACGGCGCTCGCGGCGCTGCCCGGGTGGACCGCCGCCGATGGCTGGCTGCATCGCACCTATCGGACCGACGGCTGGCGCACCACGATGCTCGCCGTGAACGCGATCGCCTTCGTCGCGGAGGCGGGGAATCACCACCCCGATCTCGGCGTGCATTGGGGGCGGGTCGAGGTGCACCTGCAGACCCACTCCGCCGGCGGGATCACCCAGAAGGACCTCGAGCTGGCCGAGCGGATCCACGCCGCCCTGACCTGGCTGCCGACCGGTGGCTTCCCGGGCCTCGAGGGACACGGCGCGCCGCTGGTCAGCGACTGACCGCGACCGCCGGGCGACCGATGCGCCCGCTTCTCGACGAACTCCACCCGGTCCCGGACCCGCTCGACCTGCTCGCGCGGGTCCGCGGTGCTTCGCACGTGGCGTGGCTCGACGCCGCCGCGGACCACGACGACCTCGGCCGCGTGTCGGTGCTGGCGTGGGATCCGGTCGCGACCGTCACGCTTGCCGCCGCGCAATGGGCGGCCCAGCGCGACGCCCTCCGCACGACGCTCGGGCACGTGACGCACGAGCCCGAGGGCCCGGCGTTCCAGGGCGGCTGGATCGGTTGGCTCGGCTACGAGCTCGGTGCGGCCTTCGACGCGCAGCCGATCGCGACCCGCAACGACCTCGACCTGCCGGACGGCGAGCTCGCCCTCTACGACCTCGCCGTCGTGTGGGATCACGCGACCGGACGGGCGTGGCTGGTCAGCACGGGGATCGACGCCGACGGCCTTCCGGATGCAACGCGCGCCGCGACTCGTCGTGCCGCGGCGCGCGCGACACTCGCCCAGT
Source organism: Gemmatimonadales bacterium (assembly GCA_035712665.1). Lineage (GTDB taxonomy): Bacteria > Gemmatimonadota > Gemmatimonadetes > Gemmatimonadales > GWC2-71-9 > Palsa-1233. Next base: position 13,640 of record DASTAN010000028.1, on the reverse strand, counting down.
CCCCGGTACCCGGGGGCGCGCGCACCGCACCGTCGCGGGCGCGTCAGGGTGGCGCGCTCCACGCGTTCCACGACGCTCCCCCCGGTCTCGTCAGCGACTTCACGGCCGAGAGCTATCGGGCCGCCGTGCGGCTGGTGATCGACGGCATCCTCGAGGGCGAGATCTTCCAGGCCAACCTGTCGTGGCGCGCCACCGCGCCCTTCGCGGGCGATCCGCTGGCACTCTATCAGGCGATGCGACGGCGCGCGCCGGCCGCGCTCGGTGCGTTCCTGGAGCAGCCGACCCGGCAGGTGCTCAGCGTCTCGCCGGAGCGCTTCCTCGCCTTCGACGCCACGACGCGACGCGTGGAGACGCGGCCGATCAAGGGGACGCGTCCCCGCGATGCAGATCCGGCGCGCGATGCCGCGCTGGCGGCGGATCTCGCCGGCAGCGCGAAGGATCGCGCCGAGAACGTGATGATCGTCGACCTGCTGCGCAACGATCTCGCGCGCGTCGCGGAGACCGGGACGGTGGCGGTGCCCGCGCTCTGCCGCCTGGAGTCACACGCGGCGGTGCACCACCTGACCTCGATCGTGACGGCCGTCGTGCGACCGGAGCACGACGCGCTGGACCTGCTGGCCGCGACCTTCCCGGGCGGCTCGATCACCGGCGCACCGAAGCTCCGCGCGATGGCGATGCTGGCGACGCTCGAACCCGTCATCCGCGGCCCCTATTGCGGGGCGATCGGATGGCTCGGGCTGGATGGCTCGCTCGCGTTGAGCGTGGCGATCCGCACGCTCACCGTGACCGACGGCACGGTGGCGATCCACGCCGGCGGCGGGATCACGGCGCTGTCGGAGCCGATCGCGGAGTACGAGGAAACGCTCGACAAGGCGCGCGCCCTCGTGGCGGCCGTGGCGGAGGTGCGCGCGTGATCCTGCTGCTCGACCACGACGACTCGTTCGTGCACGTGCTGGCCGACTACCTCCGCCAGCTCGGCCGCGTCACCGAGGTGGTGCGCGACACCGCCCTCACCCTCGACGATGTCCGCGGCATGGCCCCGGCGGGCATCGTGCTCTCGCCGGGCCCTGGCCATCCGCGCGAGTGCGCGCTGGCCCTCGAGGTGGTGCGCTCGCTCGGAGCCACGGTGCCGATCCTCGGCGTCTGCCTCGGGCACCAGGCGATTGCCACGGCGCTCGGCGGCACCGTGGCGCGCGCCGCGCACCCACGCCACGGCCGCACCTCGTCCGTCACGCACGATGGTCACGGCGTGTTTCGCGGCCTCCCCTCGCCGCTCGACGCGATGCGCTACCACTCGCTCGCGGTGGACGCGACCACGCTGCCCGACACGCTGGTCGTCAGCGCGACCGCCGATGACGGGACCGTGATGGGAATCCGACACCGCACGTGGCCCGTGGAGGGCGTGCAGTTCCACCCCGAGTCGATCCTCACGACGCAGGGGATGGCGATGGTGCGGAATTGGGTGAAGAGTGAAGAGTGAAGAGTGAAGGGCGGAAGGCCGAAGGCGGTGACGTCCTAGAATTCGCGGTGGCGGCGCTGTTCGGCGCGCCAGGCGTCGAGCCCCCAGCTGTGACCGGCATTCCCGGCGATGAAGGCGATCGACATCGCGAGGAGCAGCTGGTACGGGCGCTGGTCGACGCCCCCGGCCGCCGAGGCGGCCAGCGTGAGCGCCGCCGCCACCAGCGCGGCGGCGGCGGCCGCGGTGCGCGTGAAGAGGCCGAGCACGAGCAGCGCGCCTGCGGTCAGCTGCAGCCACGCGATGCCGCCCGCGACCAAGGGGCCGTTGGGGATCAGCAAGTCGCGCACGATCGCCGCCGTGACGCCGTCGCTGGACCCCTGCAGCCAGAGCGCGAGTCGCGCCGGCAGCTCGCGCTGCCAGACTGCACTCGCCACCGGCAGCGGCACCGCCCCGCCCACCGCGTAGAACGTCATCTTGCCGAACGCCGCCACGATCAGGATGCCGCCGACGAGGATGCGCAGCAGCGCGAGGGCGTGGGCGGCCGGGGTGTGATCGGGACGGGCCATCGTCAGTCTCCGAACGAGATGCCGAGGTGGCGTGCCGTGAGGATCACGCCGGAATCGACAGGGACGAGCTTGCTCCGGCCGAGCACCTCGCCAAGCGGGACGCGCTCGATGTTCGGTGGGCGGTAGGCCACCATCGTGCCGAAGTCTCCCTCGGCGATCGCCCGCACCGCGGCCGAGCCGAAGCGCAGCGCGAGGAGGCGATCGAAGGTGGTCGGCGAACCGCCGCGCTGCAGGTGCCCCAGCACCAGCGAACGCGTCTCCTTGCCGGTCCGCTGCGCGATCGCGGCGGCGACCTGCTCGCCCATTCCGCCGAGGCGATCGTTGGTCCCCGCGCCGCGCCGCTCGAGGAAGACCGGCCCGCCATCGACCGTGCGCGCGCCCTCGGCCACGACCACGATCGCGAAGTGACGCCCGCGCTGCTCGCGCTGCAGGATGTGCTCCGCGACCTTGTCCATCGAGAAGGGGATCTCGGGGATGAGGATCACGTCCGCCGTGCCCGAGATCCCGCTGTGCAGCGCGATCCACCCGGCATCACGCCCCATCAATTCCACCACCATCACGCGGTCGTGCGCCTCGGTGGTGGTGTGCAGCTTGTCGAGCGCCTCGGTCGCCGTCGACACCGCGGTGTCGAAGCCGAACGTCGTCTCGGTGCCCCAGACGTCGTTGTCGATCGTCTTCGGCACGCCGACCACCGGGAGCCCCATCGCGTTCAGCTGGGCCGCGATCGTCAGCGATCCATCGCCGCCGATCGAGACGAGGGCGTCGATCTTCTCGCGCTTGAAGGCCGCGATCAGGTCGGGCGAACGATCGATCTCGATGACGCTGCCGTCCGGCTGCGTGACCGGCCAGCGGAACGGGTTGCCGCGATTGGTCGTGCCGAGGATCGTCCCGCCGAGGTGCGTGATGCCGCGTACCGCCTCGGGGTCGAGGGTCACCAGCCCGCTGCCGTCGTAGATGCCGTGGAAGCCGCGGCGGATGCCGACGCACTCCCAGCCACGATCGTAGGCACTGAGCACGACGGCGCGAATCACTGCGTTCAGGCCGGGAGCATCGCCCCCGCCCGTCGAGATCGCCAACTTCACGATGCGTACATCCTGTGTAGGAAGGGAACGCCCGAATCCTACCTGCGGGCAGGGGGTCTCCGCTATCCTCAAGGGATGCGCCGCGCCCTTGCCACCAGCCTGCTCGCGATCCTCCCGTTCGCCCTCGCCGGAGGCCAGGCCGCCGGCCCGCCGGCCGGGGCGTCGAGTCCCGTGCTCGACTCGATCCGGCCACCGGCGACCACGCGCACCATCGCCGTGCGCCGCGACGCCATCCTGCCTCATCGCCGGGTCATCGCGTACTACGGCAACCCGCTCTCCACGCGGATGGGGATTCTCGGCGAACTGCCGCCCGACCAGATGATGCGGCGCCTCGAGGCGATCGCCGCGGAGTGGTCGGCCACGGACTCGACCCGCCCCGCGATGCCGGCGCTCCACCTCATCGTCACGGTCGCGCAGGCGGCCCCTGGCGGCGACGGGATGTATCGGCTCCGCCACGGCGACGCCCTGATCGAGCGCGTGGCGACGTGGGCGGAGTCGAAGGGGTGGCTCCTCTTCCTTGACGTGCAGGTCGGCCGGAGCACGGTGGCGGCCGAGCTGCCGCGGCTCATCCCGTGGCTCAAGAAGCCGTGGGTCCACCTCGCGCTCGACCCGGAGTTCGCGATGGCCGCGGACCAGGTGCCGGGGAAGCGCATCGGGACGCTCGACGCGCGCGACATCAACCACGCGCAGGCGCTGCTCGCGCGACTGGTCGACGAGGGCCAGCTGCCGCCCAAGATCCTTGTCGTGCACCGGTTCACCGAGCGGATGGTCACCAACCACCGGGAGATCGACGCCGACCCGCGCGTGCAGGTGGTGATCGACATGGACGGCTTCGGGACGCCGGCGCTCAAGCGCACCATCTACGACTACATCGTCAACCGTCGACCGGTGCAGTTCGCGGGGCTCAAGCTCTTCTACAAGAACGACAAGCCGATGCTCACGCCGCGCGAGGTGCTGACGAGTTTCTTTCCCACCCCGGTCTACATCCAGTACCAGTGAACGGCCGGCGCGGGGTCGCGCTGGCCGCGCTCGCGGCCGGGCTGTTGGCCGGGGATCTGGCGGGCCAGGCCCCGTCGGCAGGTGACCCGTGGCGCTACGTGGCGCCGGCCAGCTTCCGGCGCACCGGCATCTTCGCCCACCGAGCGCTCGCCGAAGCGAGCGGCGTGGCGGTGAGCGAGCGCCACCCCGGCGTGCTGTGGTCGATCGGCGACTCCGGCAACCCGCCCGACCTGCTGGCGACCGACTCGACCGGGCGCCTGCGCGGTCGGGTGCGCATCGCCGATGTTCCCGATGCCGACTGGGAAGAGGTGGCGATCGGCGCGTGCCCTGCCGGTCGCTGCGTCTATATCGCCGACACCGGAGACAACGCCGAGCGTCGCGGCGCGGTCGCGCTGATCCGGTTCCCGGAACCGAACCCCGACGCCGAGCGGGTGCGCGGCGCGGAGGTGCTCCGCTTCCGGTACGCCGATGGTCCGCACGACGTCGAGGCGATCGGGGTGCTGCCGTCGGGCGATGTCCTCCTCGTCACGAAGGGGCGTCGCGGCGGCGTCCTCGTCTACCGCGTCCCGGCGCGCGCGTGGTCGGGGCACGGGTCGCGGGCGGTGGCGACCAGGGTCGATTCGCTCCCGATCGTGGCGTCGCTCCGGATCGGTCGCGCGGTGACCGGGATGGCGCTGAGTGCCGACGGGCGGCGGGCGATGGTCCGCACCTACCGCGACCTCTACCCGTTCACCGTGGATCCGGCGACCGGGCGCTTCACCGCCCCAACCCCGATGGTGGCCTGCTCGATCCTCGGCCTCGAGCCGCAGGGGGAGGGGATCGCCTGGCGGGATGACCGGACGCTCTGGGTGACCAGCGAGCGGGGGATGCTGAAGGCGGGGATGGTGGGGGTGGCCGCCTGCGGCAGGTGAGGGGTAAGGGGTAAGGGGTGAGCGGTGAGGGGTTAGGGGTAAGGGGTGAGGGGTTAGGGGTTAGGGGGACCTGATCACACAAAACTATGCCTAGTAATGCCTTAGCCAAGTAATAGTATGGTTAGTTGCGTCCGCAACCACTGGCATCGACACCTTGGTTCTGCTCCCCCTCACCCCTCACCCCTCACGTCTCACGACTGTCCAAGTAGTACCCCCCACAACGATCCACCCGAAACAACTGGCTTCCTGGGCCCGTAACCGCTAGATTGTCAGGCGGTTAGCTTGTCCCTTCCTCACGCGTCGCCCGAGGAGCGCCCTCTGGACCTCCCCACCACGCATCGCGTTCCGGTCTCCTGGCTTGTCGCCAACGGCGGGCCCGCGGTGAAGTTCCGCACCCTCGCCGAACTCGCCCCTCCGGGGAGCGTGTCCGCGGATGTGCTCACCGCAGCGGTGCGCGAGGCGGTGCTGTCGCCGGCCGTGACGGCCGTCACCACCCGCCAGCAGGTCACCGGCCTCTGGGACGACAACTTCCTCGCCTTCGAGGGCGGCCAGAAGGAGGGCGGCACCGAGCCCGGCACGGTCGCGCAGTATCGGCGACTCCTGCAGCTCGGCGTCCCTACCACGACGCGCCCGTTCCGCCTCGCTGATCGCGTGCTTTTCCGCACGCTGTCGCGCGACGACGACCCGCTGCTCTACGGCGAGTTCTTCGAGGCCACCGAGAAGGATCCTGACCTCGCGGAGGCGGCCCGCAACCACATCCGCGAGGGCGTGTGCAGTGCGCTGGCGGAAGCCGGCCACGAGCACGATCCGCGCCTTCGCGGTGCCGCCCACAAGGTGATCTCGGCCGTGTCCGCGTTCCTCCGTTCCGACCTGTCCGCCGATCCCTTCGTGAAGCGGAGCGGCGGCGGCTGGACGCTGCATCCCGAGGCCGCCCCGCCGTCGTGGTGGTCGGTCGCGATGCTCGCCGCGATGCCCTCGCTGCAGCGCGAGCGCGCCGGCTTCGTCGAGCGGCTCGGGCAGTACCTCTCGCAGCCGGCCCCGGAGACCTCGTTCATGGTCAACGTCGGCGGCGTGATGATCAAGCCGACCCACGTCCTCCTCGGCAACCCGATCGAGCTCGACCAGAAGGGCTATCCGCGCGACGTGCCGCTGGCGCTCCACTTCATCGAGCTGCTCTCGGGGCTCGGGCAGCTGCACGCCTCGGCGGTGGCCAGCGACTTCGTCGCGAAGCTGTTCGCCGACGTCGATGAGGCGGGGATCTGGCACCCGAAGAATCTTCGGTCCCAGCCCAAGGCGATGTCGCCCGTGACGCACCACTTCTGGCCGCTCGCCGCGGACGAGGGGGATCTCGCCTCGCGTCAGGCGGACATCACCTTCCGGCTCGCCCTCGTCGCGAAGCGCCTCGGCCTGCCGCTCGAGTTCACCTGAAATGGCCGGCACCCTGGACCTCACCCCGTTCGGGTTCACGCCGACCGAGTCGGTGATCTACGAGGTCCTGCTGACCGGGGGCCCAGGCACGGGCTACACGATCGCGCGCGCGGCGGGTCTCGCCCGCGCGAACGTCTACGCCGCGCTCGAGGGACTGGTCGCGAAGGGGGCGGCCCGCGTCGAGGAAGGTCGGCCGCGCCGCTTCCGCCCAGAGCCGCCGAGCACCCTGCTGGCGCGCGTCGCCGACAAGCAGGGCGAGGAGCTCGACCGCCTCGGCCGGGCCCTGGCCGATCTCACCGTGCCCGAGACGCCGACCCTCGTCGAGCTCACTTCCTCGCGCGGTGCCGTCCAGCTGATGAGCCACGAGATTGCCCGCGCCGAGCGGAGCGTGTCGCTGCTGGCGCCGCCGGACGGCTGCCTCGCGCTCGCGCCGCACCTCAGGCGACTGCAGGGACTTGGCATCGCGATCGAGGTGGCCTCGACCGGCGAGGCGAACCTCGGCTCGATTCCCGTCACGACCCTGCCGACCCCCGAGTGGCCCGGCGAGCCCGTGCTGCTGGTGGTCGATGACCGCGGCGCGCTGATCGGGGCCCGGGACGGCGATCGATTCAGCGGACACTGGGGGAGCGGCACGGCGTTCGTCGCCGCCGCCGCCCGGACCATCGCCGCCTTGCGGGGCACCCCGTGACCGAGCCGCACCTCGACGCCGCCGACGATCCGATGGCGGAGCTGCAGCGCGAGTACCTGCGCGAGGCGCCGGAGCGGCTGGCCGACCTGCGCAAGGATCTCGCGGCGTTCCGCGGCGGCGAACCCGACGCGCTCGATTCGCTGCGCGCCCGGTTCCACCGGCTCGCCGGCAGCGGCGGGTCGTACGGCTTCCCGCGCGTCACCGAGGTGGCCCGGGCGATGGAGCAGCGGATCTTCGCGGAACCGCCGCTCACGCCGCAGGACGCCGACCTCGTCGAGCGGGCAATCCTCGACCTCAAGACCGCGTTCGACGAGGCCGCGCTCGACCTGCGGATGCCGATGGTGCTCGGCCGCATCCCGGGGTTCGGCTGGCGCACGCTGCTGCTGATGCCGGCGAGCGAGATGCGCGAGCAGGTCATCGTCGCGCTGCAGGAGACCGGCTTCTGGGTCGACGCCCGCGAGCACGAGGTCGATCCGTGGGACGTCCCGCCGTCGGATCGGCCGGACCTCGTCGTCATCGGCAGCGAGCTGCTCCCGGATCCGCTCACGGCCGCACGGTACTGGGCCGCCGCCACGCCCGAGCGTCCGCGCGCGGTCGTGCTGGCCGACACCACCGAGCGCTTCGATCGCCTGCGCACCGCGGCGGCCGGCGTCGACGCCGTCTTCGGCCCCACCGCCCTGCCGCGCGGGCTCGCGCAGTACGCGCGGGCGCTGGCCCAGATCGGCGCGCCGCCCGCGAACGTCGTCGTGGTCGAGGACGATCCGGCGCAGGCGCAGCTCTTCAGCACGTGGCTCACGCAGCTCAACGCGCGCGCGTCGATCTGCATGACCGCCGCCCAGGCGCGCGAGACGCTCGCGCACGAGACGCCCGACATCGTCCTGCTCGACGTCGACCTTCCCGACGTGGACGGCTATGCCCTCGCGCGCCTGATGCGCCAGGACCCGCGGCTCGCGCTGGTGCCGATCGTCTTCCTCACCGCGCGCCACTCGCTCGCCGACGAGATGGAAGGGCTCCGCGCCGGCGGCGACGACTTCCTCGCCAAGCCGGTCGAGCGGAGCCACCTGCTGCAGGTCGTGCTCACGCGCACCGAGCGCGGGCGCCGCATCCGCGAACTGGTCCACCGCGACGGCCTCACCGGCGTGCTGAACCACGCGACGCTGATGGCCGAGCTCGAGCACGCGGTCGCGTTCGCGTCGCGCCACGGCGAGCCGATCTGCTTCCTGATGCTCGACCTCGACCACTTCAAGCGGATCAACGACACCCACGGCCATCTGGTCGGCGATCAGGTGCTGATGCACGTGGCGCGTGTCTTCCGCAAGCTGATCCGCGACTCGGACCTGCTCGGACGGTACGGCGGGGAGGAGTTCGGGATCATCCTGCGGCGCTGCCCGCCGGCGAACGGCCTGGCGATCGCGCAGAAGCTGCGGCAGGGGCTCGCGGCGGCACCGGTGCGCCTGCAGGGCGGCGAGGAGATCGCCCTCCGCGTGAGCATCGGCGTGGCCACCTTCCCGGGCTCGGGCCCGAACTCGACCGCGGTGGCCGCCGCCGCCGACCGCGCGCTCTACAAGGCGAAGAGCGCGGGTCGGGATCGGGTGGAAATGAGCTAGTGGCGGTACCCCGCGTTGAGCGGCACCACGTCGCGCGGGTTCTCGTCGCCAAAGAGCAGCTTCCCCTCCGTGTAGCGCACGTCCTTCAGCGCCAGGGCCAGCACCTCGCCGAGTTCCTCGACCGGGTGCACCTCGAGCAGCTGGCGCGCCTCGGTCGGCAGGTCCTCGAGATCGGCCTCGTTCGCCTTCGGGATCACCACGCGGCGGATCCCCGCCCGCAGTGCCCCGAGCAGCTTCTCCTTCACGCCGCCGATCGGCAGCACCCGCCCGCGCAGCGTGACCTCGCCGGTCATCGCGATGTCGTGGCGCACCTCGCGCCCTGACAGCGCCGACACGAGCGCCGTGGCCATCGTGATGCCCGCGCTCGGTCCGTCCTTCGGGATCGCGCCGGCCGGGACGTGGATGTGCAGGTCGAGGTCGAAGCGCTCCTCGGGGATGTGCAGCGCCGCCCGGTGCGAGCGCGCATACGTCCACGCCGCGCGCGCCGACTCCTTCATCACGTCGCCGAGCTGGCCGGTGAGCACCAGCTCGCCCTTGCCCGGCATCGTGCTCGCCTCGACGAACATGATGTCGCCGCCGACCGGCGTGTAGTACATCCCCGTCGCGGTGCCGACCTGGTCGGCCTTCGCCTTCTCCTCGGGGTGCAGCTTCGGCCGTCCCAGCAGTTCACGCACCACCGCAGGGGTGATCTCCACGCGCTCGACCTCCCTCGCGGCGATCCGGCGCGCGGCCTTGCGGGCGACGCGGCCGATCTCGCGCTCGAGCTGGCGCACGCCGGCCTCGCGGGTGTAGCGCTGCACCAGCTCCAGCAGCGCCGGCCCGGTGAAGGTGATCTCCGCGCTCGACAGCGCGTGCTCGCCGAGCTGGCGCGGCACGAGGTACTGCTCCGCGATCGCCACCTTCTCGGCCTCGGTGTAGCCCGAGAAGTCCACCACTTCCATCCGGTCGAGGAGCGGCCCCGGAATCCCCTGCGCGAGGTTCGCGGTCGCGATGAAGAGCACCTCGCTCAGGTCGAACGGGATGCCGAGGTAGTGATCGACGAAGGCGTCGTTCTGCGCCGGGTCGAGCACCTCGAGCAGCGCCGAGGCCGGGTCGCCCTGGAACGAGACGCCGAGCTTGTCGACCTCGTCGAGGAGGAAGACCGGGTTCTTGGTGCCGGCCTGCTTCAGCCCCGCGATGATCCGCCCCGGCATCGCGCCGACGTAGGTGCGGCGATGGCCGCGGATATCGGCCTCGTCGCGCGCGCCGCCGAGCGAGACGCGCACGTACTCGCGCCCCATCGCCCGCGCGATGCTCTTCGCGACCGACGTCTTGCCGACACCCGGGGGGCCGACGAAGAGGAGGATCGGCGAGCGCTTCCGCACGTCGTCGGCATCGGTGGGCGTGGCGTCGGCCGAGGTCTCCGCGGGCGCCTCGGCCTGCCGCTTCGCCCGCAGCGCGCGCACGGCGAGGAACTCGAGGATCCGGTCCTTCACGTCGCCGAGGGCATAGTGGTCGTGATCGAGGATGCGCGCGGCCTCCGCCACGTCGAGCGACTCCTCGCTCCGCTTCCCCCACGGCAGCTCGGCGACATGCTCGAGGAAGGTGCGGATGACCTGCGACTCCATCGACTCGCGCCCGATGCGGCGCAGGCGGCCGAGCTCGCGGTCGACTTCCTTTCGCGCGGCCTCGGGGAGGTCGAGCTTCGCGAGCCGCTCGGCGAGCTCATCGGTCTCGGTGCCGTCGTCCTCCTCGCCGAGCTCGCGACGGATCGTCTTGAGCTGCTCGCGGAGGTAGATCTCGCGCTGACGATCGCCGAGCTCCTCCTGCACCTGCGACTTGATGTCCTCCTGGGCATCGAGCACGGCGATCTGCCGCTGCACGTGCACCAGCACGCGGCGGAGCCGGTCCTCGACGGCCAGCGTCTCGAGCAGATCCTGCCGCTGCTGCGAGGAGAGGTCGAGGTACCCGGCCACGAGGTCGGCAAAGCGGCCCGGATCGTCGACGCCGTTCAGCACCTGCTGCACGACCTCCTCGGGGAGGCCGCTCTTCTGGCCGAGCTCGGCCGCACGGGTGCGCAGCTCGCGGTGCAGGGCGACGAAGCCGGGGTCGTGGTCGTCGACCGGCGGCAGGTCCTCCATCGGACGGACGACGGCGACGAAGTGCCCGTTCTCCTGGGTCACCTGCAGCGCCATCGCCCGCTGCTCGCCCGCGAGGAGGAGCTGCATCCCGCTCATCCCCCGCTGGAGCTGGCCGATCCGCGCGATCGTGCCGACGGTGTAGAGCCCCTCGGCGGCGACCTGCTCGGTGTTCTCGCGCTGGGCGATCGCGAAGACGAGCTTGTCGGGGGTCGCGAGCGCCGCCTCGATCGCCTTGATGGTCATCGGACGACCCGCACCGATCGGCGAGGTCACCCCGGGGAAGAGCACGACGTCCCGGAGCGGCAGGACGGGAAGGGTCAGACGGTCGGACATCACGCGACTCCTTGTGGCGACGGCGGCGGGCTGCGGCAGGGGGCCGAGAGCGCGCGCACCGCGTGAAGGTACCGTACCGGGGCATCGGCCGTGCCAGCCGGCGAGGCGGTTTTCCTGTCGGGGTGACGGGGGGCTCCGCCATCCCGGCACGATGTTTCACCCGTGAATCATCTGGACCTGTCGCGACGGCAGGAGCGCTCGGCACGTTGCTCGCGGACGTATCTCAATGCAAATTCACGGGTTGATGACGCAGTTCCCACCCGACACGGATCACGGATGACCGAGCCCGCCCAGTCCTCTCCCCTGCCCGCGCTGCTGCGCGACGCACTTGGTGACTCGTACACCATCGAGGGAGAAATCGGTCGCGGCGGGATGGGCGTGGTCTACCGCGCCCGCGACGAGCGGCTGCATCGTCGCGTCGCGATCAAGGCGCTGCCGCCCGAGCTGGCCTTCTCGTCCGAGATCCGCGAGCGGTTCACGCGCGAGGCGCAGACCGCGGCGCGCCTGAGCCACCCGCACATCGTCCCGATCCACGACGTCGGCGAGGGCAGCGGCGTCGTCTACTTCGTGATGGGGCTGATCGAGGGCGAGTCGCTCGCGGCGCGGATCCGTCGCCGCGGCCGGCTGCCGGCCGAGGAAGTGCGGCGCATCATGCGCGAGACCGCCGACGCGCTGAGCGCCGCCCACGCGGTCTCGGTGATCCACCGCGACATCAAGCCCGACAACATCCTCCTCGAAGGGCAGCGCGGCCGCGTGGTCGTCACCGACTTCGGCATCGCGAAGGCGATGTCGGCGACTGGCCACGCCACGCTCACCAGCGCGGGGATGGCGATCGGCACGCCATCCTTCATGAGCCCGGAGCAGGCGGCGGGCGAACGCGAGATCGACGGCCGCAGCGATCTCTACTCGCTCGGGATCGTGTCGTACCAGATGCTGTCGGGCGAGCTGCCGTTCAACGCGCCGACGGTCGCCGGGATCCTGATGAAGCACATCACGGAGGCCGCCCCGCTGCTCCACGAGAAGTTCCCGGACGTGCCGGAGGATCTCTCGCTGGCGGTGGCGCGCTGTCTCGAGAAGGATCCGGAGAACCGCTGGCCGAGCGCCGACCAGTTGCGTCGCGCCCTCGAGAGCCGGAACGTCGCGGGCTACCGGCCGACCGGCCTGGGATGGCGCGCGGCAGACGCGGGCTCGGCCCCGACGCGCCCATCGCCGACTCGCGGGGCCCCGACGCGCCCGCAGCCCGGCGCGCGGTCGCCACGCCCGCTGACCGAGCGACCCGGCAACGCCGCACGTCCGCCGCGCCCGCTCAGCGAGCGGCCCGGAACGCGATCGGCCGGCACGCGCGGCGCCCCGGACCTGCGCAACAACCTGCCGGCTCGACCCGGCCAGCGGGCGCCGGTGGCGCGACGCGGGCTCGCGGGCGGTCTGGCCGACAAGACCGACCCCGCGATTCCGGACACCGGCGAACCGAAGGTGGTCCGCGTCGCGCGGGCCGAGTTCGCGAAGTTCGCGGCGGTGGTCGGCGGCTGCTTCATGATCAACATCGCCACCGGCCTCGACGGTCCGTGGTTCCTGTTCATCGCGGGCGGGATGTCGATCGGGCTCTTCAAGAAGTACTCGGAGCTCTGGCAGGCCGGCTACTCGTGGCGCGACGTGCTGAACCGCCCGGATGCCCCGGATGCAGTGGCGTCCTCGCCGGCGAAGCGGATCAAGGGCGCCAAGGTCATCGCGCCGCCGACCGCCGAGGTCTTCGGCCCGCGCCTGCCGCGGATGCTCGAGATCCACGGCGACCGCGCCGCGATCCTCTCGCTCTGGGATCGCCTGGGGCAGGCCGACCGCGACACCGTGCCGGAGATGATCGACACCGTCGAGTCGCTCTACGCCAAGGCGAGCGACCTCGGTGCCTCGCTGGCGGCGCTCGACACCTCGCTCGGGGCCAGCGAACTCGCGCGGATCGACGAGCGCATCGCCGAGGTGTCGGCGCGCCCGGAGGGCGAGGAGCGCGACCGCCAGCTCTCGCTGCTGCAGCGGCAGCGGCAGTCGTGCGTGGATCTCGTGTCGCGGCGCGATGCGATCGCCGAGCGCTTCGAGAGCTGCGCCCTCGCGATGCAGAACCTGCGCTTCGACCTGATGCGCCTCAAGCAGAGCGGCATCGGCACCGTCGGCGAGAACCTCACCCAGGCCACCCAGGCCGCGCGCGCGCTGAGCCGCGACGTGGACAACGTGATCGGGGCGGCCGCGGAGGTGCGGAACGGCGGGTAGGTGAGGGGTGAGGGGTGAGGGGGTAAACGGTGAACGGTGAACGGTAAACGGTGAACAGGATGACTTCCCGTTCACCGTTCACTTTTCACCATTCACTCGCGCACCGCAGCAGCTGAACGCCTAGAACCTCAGAATGTCCACCATCGCCGCCTTCAGGCTCTCGACCTGCGGCAGGATCACGTCCT
>DASTAN010000027.1:0-9306 GCA_035712665.1 Gemmatimonadales bacterium | reverse complement strand
CTCCCAGGCCGCGACGCTCCGCACCACGCAGCGCACGCGCGCGGGGTCGAGTCCCGCCTCGCGGACCACGCGCGCGAGCTGGGCGACCGCCAACGCGTGCTCCTCCTCCTCGTACTCCCGGAGTGCGTCCGGCGCCACGTCCGCGAGCATCATTCGCCCGAGATGCGGCAGCTCGGCGGCATGCAGCAGCACGATGTCGGCCCCGGGTGCCAGCACACGGACCCACGCGAGCGCCGCTGCACTCTGCGTGGAGAAGTCCGTGGCGACCAGCACCCGCCGATAGGCCTCGGTCGGCAGCGTACGCACCACGAGCACCGGGATTCGACTGCGGCGGACGAGGCGCGACGTGGTGGAGCCCAGCACCTTGCCGGCGACACCGGAGTCGCCGTAGGGAGCGAGCACCAGCAGATCGGCATCCTCCGCGGCCGCGGCGATCCGGTCGTCGGGGCGGCCGACCACCACCCGCAGTGACGGAACGACGCTCGCCGCCTCGCCGGGGGCCTGCGCCACGAGGCGCGCAAGCCGCCGTTCAAGCTCGTGCGTCAGTTCCGCCGTGCGCGCATCGCTCCAGGTGCGCGAGCCCGGCCAGTGCTCAGCGAGTTCCAAGACGTGGAGCACGGTGACGCGCGCGCGCAATGTTGCCGCGAGCTGCATCGCACGCCATGTGGCGTCGAACGACGGTGCGGCCAGGTCCGCAGCGACGAGGATACGCAGCGCCGTCATCCGCCCCCCTGCGGGACGACCGACGCATCGAAGACCTCGCGCACGCTCGGGTAGCGTGCCGCCCGCTCGTCGCGCATCAGGCGGGCGACCCGTGCCTCGTCCACGCCAAGCAGCCGCAACGCCTCCGCGGCAATGACGAGGCCGGCCTCGAGCGTCTCGGGCACGACCAGCGTCGCCCCGGCCGCCAGCAGCAGTTCGAGATCGACCGCGTCGCGCACCCGGACCATCACCGGGAGGTGGGGCGCGAGGGCGCGGACCTCTGCCAGCAGACGGAGTGTCGCGTCGCGCTCACCGTGTGCGATCACCAGCATCCGCGCCGCGGCAAGCCCGAGTGACTCCAGGAGGCGCGGATCCCCGACATCGCCGAAGAAGACGGGTTCGCCCGCCACGTGGGCTCGGCGCACGCGCTCACCATCAAGATCCACCGCGATATACGGCAGCCCCTCTGCCGCCAGCAGATGCCCCACCGCCTGCCCGATCCGCCCGTATCCGCCGATGATGGCGTGGTCGCGCATGAGCGGTGCCTGATCCGGCTCGAGGCGCGGCAGGTCATCGGGCGCTGCCGCTGGCTGACGTGCGAGCCATCCCGCAATCCGGCCGTTGAAGCGAATCAGCACGAGACCGGCCACCATCGCGAGGATCGAGGCCGAGAGCAGAACCTGCGACTGTCGTGCGTCGAGCACGCCACCCTCGAGGCCGATCGCGACGAGCGCGAGCCCGAACTCGCCACCGACACCGACGAGCAGCCCCGTGCGCCACGAGAACTCCCACGCTTCCCCGCTGCGCCGCAGCAGGACCCCGACGATGAGTGTCTTGACGATGATCATCGCGAGGGCCCAGCCGAGGGCGCTTGGCCAGATCTCCCGCAGCGCGCGCACGTCGACCATCATGCCGATCCCGACGAAGAAGAGGCCGAGGAGCACATCGCGGAAGGGCCGGATCGTGGACTCGACCTGGTGCCGGAATTCCGTCTCGCCGAGGACCATTCCCGCTAGGAAGGCCCCGAATGCGAGCGAAAGTCCCAGCCGATTCGTGATCGCTGCCGCCACCAGCGCGACAAGCAGTACAGTGAGCGTGAAGAGCTCCGCCGAATGGGTCCGGGTCACGAGCCGGAACAGCGGTCGCACCACCCACCGCCCGCCGCCGAAGACCACCAGCGTGGCGAGCGTCCCTTCGAGGAAGGCCATGCCGAGCGCGCGGCCGATTCCCGCGGCGTCGGTCGCGACGGCGAGCACGGGGATGAGCACCACGAACGGCACTGCCGTCACATCCTGGAAGACCGAGATGGCAAGGCCGAGGCGCCCGTGGCGGGTTCCGTCCTCGCCCTGCTCCGCGAGCTGCTTCCCGATGATGGTGCTGGAGGATTGGGCGCAGACCGCACCGATGACGAACGCGACCGCCGGAGCGGCGCCGAGCCACCATGCCGCGAGTCCGATCACGGCGGTAGTCAGCGCGACCTGCCCGGTGCCCATCCGAAGCACGCTGCCCCGGAGGGTCCGCAGCTGCGGCAGCGAGTAGCTGAGGCCGATCGTGAAGAGGAGGAAGACGATGCCGTACTCGGCCAGGGCCCCGAGTTGCGGCACGTCGAGCTTGGGGCCCACGGTATGGGGACTCAGGACGAGCCCGACGATCAGGTAGGCGAGGCTGGTCGGAACGTGGGCACGCTGGGCGAGCGCGACGATCGCGACCGTGGCACCGAGAAGCAGCAGGATTTGGGTCAGCAGATCCATCATCGCTCCGCCGCAAGGACGCGAGAATGATAGCCGGAAATGAGGAAACCCACCTGTGGACAGGTGGGTTTCCTCGATGGAGGCGCAGGGAATCGAACCCTGGTCCGAATCAGCGTCCGGGACCGCGTCTACGTGCGTAGGCTCCGCTTCGAGCTTGGCGTTGGGCCGGTGCCGAGCCGACCTTCCCAACGTTGACCTCCTGTGCCACTCGCTTCAGCCGTCGGAGGACCGGCTGTCGCTATTCCGGTTTGTCGATTCCACTCGGGACGCCCCGGACAGGCTTCCGTCGTGGAGGAGCGTGAAGCGAACTACTTAAAGCTCAGCTTACGCAGCCATCGCCAGATCAGTGTTGGCAATTGTGTTTTTTCCGAAAGGATTAGCCAGGATCTCGGACCTGGGCACGCGGCGATGCCTTCTACCAACCCGTCGAAGCCAGTCGCCCCCGTATCCGAAGAATACCCGAAGGTTGGTGGTTGTGCAAGGTGCCGTAAGCCGCAGGCCTCAAGCCGCAGGGGCTTAATTTCCTTGTCCCTTGTCCCTCGCCTCTCCCCTCTCGCCTCTCGACCATCATGCGCCTTCTCCCGCTCCTGCTCCTGGTGCCGGCCTTGGCCGCCGCCCAATCGCTCCCGCTCCGCCAGTCGCGACTCGACGCGTCGGCCCGCGACACCGCCTACCGCGTGCCGCTCGACAGCACCACCGACGCACGGTGGCTCGGCGTGTCGCCCGGCGCCGGCCGCTGGGACGTGCCCGGCAGCTGGTACTACTTCAGCTACGACACCACCGTGGTGACCGGCCCCGAGGTGCTCCCGGAGTCGCCGTGGTGGCGCGTGAGCCGAGATGGGCGTCGCGTCGAGTCGGTGCGTCGCGAGGCAGCGCTCGCCGTCCCGATGGGCGTTGCCTACACCCGCGACGCATCGCGGGCGGTGTGGTTCCATCGCGGCGAGCTGCGCCTCTGGGAGCGCGGCAAGTCCGAGCGTGTGCTCCTCCGTCGCGCGTCGGCGGTGCGCCCGACGTGGAGCGAGGACGAGCGCGAGATCCGCTTCCAGGATGGCGGCGACCTGTACGCCATCACCGTCGCCACGGGCGAGCTGCGCCAGCTGACCCGGTCGCACACCGCGAAGGAGGCGCCGAAGGACAAGCCGGTGAACGCCGAGCTCAAGAAGCAGCAGCTCGACCTCTTCGAGTTCGTGCGGCGCAACAAGGCCCAGCGCGACTCGATGGAGGCGCGCCAGCGTCGTGACCGTGTCGCCCTTCCTGCGGCGGTAGTGAAGCCCAAGAGCACCGACAACATCGGCGGCCTCGAGGTCCCCGCGAACGGGCGGTATCTCACCTATCTCGTGTCACCGAAGTCCGACGACACCCAGACGATCTGGGCCTCGTTCGTCAACGACTCCGGCGTGGTCTACACCGAGAGCGGCCGGCCCAAGGTCGGCGCCCCGCCGGTGAAGAGCCGTGTCGCGATCGTCCCGAACGACGGGATGCTCGAGCCCGACTCGGTGAAGATCACCTGGGTGAAGGACGACACCACCGCCTTCGGCAAGCCGGTCCGCGCGCTGGAGGCGAGCTGGAATCCGCAGGGCACGCGCCTCGTGGCGGCGTTCGCGTCGATGGACTGGAAGGACCGCTGGATCGTCCTCGTCAACCCCGACTCCGGCACCCACGTCCGCGTGCTGCACCACGAGCATGACGACGCCTGGCTCAACGAGTCGCGCGGCATCACCTGGCTCCCCGACGGCGAGCGGATCGCGATCATCTCGGAGGCGACCGGGTGGATGCACCTCGTGCTGGTCGACATGAACGGCACGGCCACCCCACTCACGTCGGGGCCGTGGGAGGTCCGCTCGCACCAGCTCTCCCAGGACCGCACCCACTGGTGGCTCTCGACCTCCGAGGCCCACCCCAGCGAACTCCACCTGTACCGGATGCCCCTCCTCGGCGGCGCGCGCACGCGCATCGACCAGCTCGGCGAGGGGGAGGTCGCGCCCGCCTTCTCGCCTGACCAGCGGGCCCTGGCGCTTCGCTGGAGCGAGCCGGAGCAGCTCACCGACCTCTACCTGATGCCGACGATGACGGCGCAGCCGATCCGCGTCACGAAGAGCGGCACCGATGCGTTCCACCGCATCGCGTGGCCCGCGAGCGACTTCGTCGCCTTCACCGACGATCGCGGCGACTCGGTCTGGGCCCGCATCTATCGCCCGACCGCCACGCACCCGAACCGCCCGGCCGTCCTCGAGATCCACGGCGCGGGCTACGCGCAGGGCGTCCACAAGACGTTCAAGGGATCGAGCGCGCACGGCAGCTCGCTCTACGCCAAGTACCTGGCCGACCTGGGCGTGACCTACGTCGCCCTCGACTACCGCGCGTCCGCCGGCTACGGCCGCGACGTCCGCACCGCGATCTACCGCTCGATGGGCGATCGCGACGTCGCCAGCGCCGTGGCCGCCGTGCCCTTCCTGCGCGACCGCTACAACGTGGACCCTGCCCGCATCGGCCTCTTCGGCTGCAGCTACGGCGGCTTCTACACGCTCATGGCACTCTTCAAGCATCCCGGCGTGTTCAAGGGCGGCGTCGCGCAGTGCTCGGTCACCGACTGGGCGCACTACAACCACTGGTACACCTCGCGGATCCTGAACGGCGACCCGAAGGCCGACAGCGCGGCGTATCGCGCCTCGTCGCCGATCTACCACGCCGAGGGACTGCAGGATCGGCTCATCATCCAGCACGGCATCGTCGACGGCAACGTCCAGTACCAGGACGCGATCCGCCTCGTGCAGCGGCTGATGGAGCTGGGCAAGGAGTTCGAGTTCGTGACCTACCCGATCGATGCGCACGGCTGGCAGTCGCGGTGGGCCAAGCGCGACTCGCAGCGGCGGATGCAGAAGCTGTGGGAAGAGGTGTTGCTGCGGTGACGGCGTGACAAGGGACAGGTGACAAGGGACAAGGGGCACGGGACGCACTCCTTGTCCCTTGTCGCTTGTCTCTTGTCCCGTTTCAGCCCATCCACCCCCGCCGCCGGAACCAGAGCCAGATCGTCAGGGAGATCCCCGCCATCGCCACCAGCACGGCGGGGTAGCCCCAATGCTGGGCCAGTTCGGGCATGTACTGGAAGTTCATCCCGTAGATGCCGACGATGAACGTGAGCGGCAGGAAGAACGCCGAGAAGACGGTGAGGACGCGCATCACCTCGTTGGTGCGCTTCGACGACATCGCGAGGTGGATCTGCAGCAGCAGGTTCACCTCCTCGAGCATCTGGTCGACCCAGAAGAGATAGGCGTCGGCGCTCTCGCGCATGTCCTGGAAGAGCGGCTCGCCGCGCTCGCCCGGCGGGATCAGCTTCTGGAGGACGTTGCTCGTCTGGTAGAGGATCCGCCGCGACAGCGACACCCGGCGCTTCAGGTTGTACGCCTCCTGCAGCGACGGCGCGGGCACGCCCTCGTCGAAGAGCCCGGCCTCGAAGGTATCGAGCATCTGCTCCGACCGCTCGAGCGGCTTCTCGAAGGAGTCGAGCGTCCGGCGGATGATGTCGGCGATGATCGCCGCCTGCGTCGTGCCATCGCCCTGCGTCGCGGTGCAGCTGTCGCGGATCGCCGCGAGCTCCTCGAGATCGGCGCGATGGATCGTGAGCAGGAGCCCCGGCTTGAAGAAGAGCGACACCTTGCGGGTGAGCTCCTGGATCGAGCCGGCATCGTCCGACGCGAGGCGGTCGCGCACGCGGACGATGACGAAGGTGGCGTCGCCCAGGCGCTCGATCTTGGGAAGGTGCTCGGGGTCGAGGCAGTCCTCGACGACGGTGGCCGGGAGGCCGAACTCGTCCGCGAGGACGTGGAGCTCGAGGCGCTCGGGGGCCGTGATGTCCACCCACCGCAGCTGCTCGGTGGCGCAGACCTCGCGGCGGATCACGCGGCGGTCGCCACCGGGTCGTGCGCGAGGTAGTCGGCGAAGATCCGCTCCGCCTCCACCAGCGACTCGACCTGGAAGAGCTGCTGCCGCAGGTGCGACGCGCCGTGCATCCCCTTCGTGTACCAGCCGAAGTGCTTCCGGAACTCGACGATGGTGTGCCGCGTGTCGCCCTGCAGCTCGATCGCGAGCCGGCAGTGCTCCAGCGCCACCGCGATGCGCTCCGAGGGCGTCGGCGGCGCCGGGAGCTCGCGGCCATCGAGCAGGGCCCGCGCCTCGCGGAAGAGCCACGGGTTCCCGAAGGTGCCGCGCCCGATCATGATCCCCGCGCAGCCGGTGTGCTCGCGCATCCGCACCACGTCGGCGGCCGTCTCGATGTCGCCGTTGCCGATGACCGGGACGTCCAGCGCCTCGACCACCTTGGCGATCTCGTCCCAGTTCGCCTTGCCGCTGAACATCTGCGAGCGGGTGCGGGCGTGCAGCGTGAACGCCGTGGCCCCGGCATCCTGCATCCGGAGCGCGATGCTCACCGGATCGCGCGTGTCCTCGGACCAGCCGCTCCGGGTCTTCACCGTGACCGGCAGGTGGGTCGCCGCGACGCAGCGCTTGATGATCGTCTCGACCAGGTCCATGTCGCGGAGGCAGCCGGAGCCGCCGTTCCGCTGCACGACCTTCTTCACCGGGCAGCCGAAGTTGATGTCCACGAACTCCGGACGGTAATGCTCCGTGACGAGCGCCGTGGCCTCTGCCATGGCATCCGGATCGGCGCCGTAGATCTGGATCCCGATCGGCCGCTCGACCTCGTCGAACTCCGCCCCCTCGAGGACCCGCCCGATGCGGCGACGGATCGCCTCCGAGTTGAGGAACTCGGTGATGACGATGTCCGCCCCCATCCGCCGGCAGATGCGGCGGAACGGCGGCTCGGACACCCCGGCCATCGGGGCCAGGATCAGCGGGACCGGCGACCCGGTCGGGTACGGAAACGGCATTGCGCCGAAATCTAGAAAGCGGAGCCGGTCGAGGGCACCCCGTGGCGTTGTCCCCCCTTCCTGCCCCGGGTATCGTTGGCAGATGCGCCTTCGAGAGTTCTTCACCCCCGATGCCATCCGACTCGACCTCCGTGCCCGCTCGAAGGAGCACGCGATCGAGTCGCTGGTCGGGGCCCTCCACCTTGATGAGCGCGGCCAGGCGACCCTCCTCAAGGTGCTGGCCCGTCGCGAGCAGCTGGGGACCACCGGGATGGGGCGTGGCATCGCGATTCCCCACTGTCGTTCGCTGGTCGTGCCCCGGGTGAGGATGGCCTACGCGCGCGTCGCGACGCCGCTCGAGTGGGATGCCCTCGATGCCAAGCCGGTGCGGCACGTCTTCCTCATCGCGGCCCCGCCGGTCGAGGTCGCGAACCAGTATCTCCCCGTCCTTGGGCACCTCGCGCAGTTCGCCAAGGACGCCGAGGCGCTGGCCGCACTCGACCGCGTGACCTCCCCCGAGGCCTTCCTGCAGCTGCTCGACAGCCGGGGCGTCTGATGCGGTCGTGGGTCTCGGCGGCACTGATCCTGGCGGCACCGGTCGCGGCGCAAGGCCCGGATCAAGCCACGATCGCCCGTCGAGTCGATTCGCTGGTTGCCGCGCGGCAGGCAGCACTCGGACTTCCCGCCGTCGCGGTGGCGGTGGTGCACCCCCTCGGCACCGTCCACGAGATGGCGGTCGGCGAGGCACGCGACGGCGTGCCGATGACCGCCGAGACCCCGATCCTGATCGGCTCGGTCAGCAAGCCGATCACCGCGACACTGGTGATGCAGCTCGTCGATGCCGGCCGCGTGGCACTCAACGCGCCGGTCCAGCGGTACCTGCCCTGGTTCCGGCTCGCGGATAGCGCGCACGCGGCGACAATCACCGTCCGCCAGCTGCTGCAGCACCGTTCGGGAATTCCGACGCGCGCGGGGCTTCGCCGCCTCGGGACGACGACGCTCGACAGCGCGGTCGCCTCGCTGCGGTCGCTGCCCACCGAGCCGCCCGGCTCATCCTTCGCCTACTCGAACGCCAACTACCACATCCTCGGCGCGCTCCTCGAGGCGATGACCGACTCGTCCTACGCCGAGCTGGTGGAGGCGCGGCTCCTCCGGCCGCTCCGGATGACCGGCTCCGGCACCGACACCGCCGGCGCCACCCTCGCGGACGGGCATCGTCTCTGGTTCGGGATCCCGCGGGCCGCCGCGCCGGCGTTCAATCCGGCGCTGTTGCCGGCGGGCAACCTCGTGAGCACGGCGCGCGATCTCGGTCGCTTCGTGCGGATGACGCTCGCGATGGGAACGCTCGACGGCGTCGGCGTGCTGTCCCTCGATGGCGCGATCGAGATGTCGGCGTTCGACTCCGGCGGGACGTACGCGCTCGGCTGGGGGTGGCGGCGCGTCGACACCTTCCCCGCGCTCGGCCATTCGGGCGCGCTCGATGTCTACCAGACCGAGCTCATCCTCGTGCCAAGCGCGCCGATCGGCGTGGCGCTGGTGACCACCACGACGGGAATGTTCACCCAGACGGCGATCCGCCGCCTCGCCCTCGACGTGACGCGCATTGCCGTTGGGCTCGATCCGCTCCCCGATCCGGCGTGGTCGCCGCGACTGATCTGGCGGCTGATCCTGCTCGGGGCGCTGGCGCTGGCGTTCACGTGGGGACGGCAGCTCTGGCGGCTGCCGAGATGGCGCGACGAGCTTCGCGCCGCACGCACGGCCACCGGAATGCCCTATCCCCGGAAGCAGGTCGTGAGCGCCGTCTGGGATCTGGCGATGGTCGCCGCCGTTCCGCTCGGCATCGCGGCGTTCGCCGGCGTCACCCTGCCGACGCTGCTCGTCGTGCAGCGCGACGTGGGGCTGCTGGTGATCGCCGGGATGGTCGTCAGCGCGATACTCGGGGTGATGAAGGCGTACTGGCTAGTGACAAGGGACACGAGACAAGGGAC
>DASTAN010000026.1:0-15689 GCA_035712665.1 Gemmatimonadales bacterium | reverse complement strand
AGCCCGAGAACGCGCCCAGTCAGTACCAATCAAACCCAGTATCGACAATAGGTTGCCCGTGATTGAGCCCCGTTCGCACCGCGCCATTTTTCGGCACCGCCGTCCATTTTCTTGACAATGGATCAGCCCCGGAACCCACGCGCCGCCCGGCTCGCCCTGATCGGCACCACCCTGCTGATCGGGCTCGCCACGTTGCGTCCCGCCCCGGCCGAGGTCGCCAGCGTGGCTCGCACCGCGTGGTGGCAGGTCGGCGCCGGCGAGATCGGCCTTGCCGACCTGATCCAGAACCTCCTCCTCTTCCTCCCCCTCGGGGCCGCGGCACGCGCCGCCGGCTGGACCGCCCGCCGCACGGTGCTGGTGGCCTGCCTCGGCTCGATCGCGATCGAGCTCACCCAGGCGATCGCCCTCCCCGGGCGGGATGCGGCACTCGGTGATGTCCTGGCCAACACCCTCGGCGGCGCGATGGGGTGGTGGCTCGCCGGTCGGCCGTGGATCTGGCTGCGGCACCCCAGCGGAACCCCAGCCCGCCGCGCGGCCGTGGCGCTGGTCACCGCCTGGCTGATGATCGGGCTCGCGGGGAGTTGGCTGCTGCAGACGGTGCCAGTGAAGCCGCCCGTCGCGGTCCTCGGCGGGGCGGGGCTGGATCGGGTCCGGGCGTGGCCTGCCCCCGTGGCCAGCACCGTGCCCCGTGCGACCGCGCGCGGCGAGCGCTGGCTGGTGGCCACCGAGTGGCGGGACGGCGCGATTCCGGACGAGACGCCCGGGCTGGCGCAGCTCCGCGATGGCACCGGTCGGATCGTGGCCGGGACCTCGATGGGCGAGGACGGCATCCGCGCCGCCGTTCCGACCCGCGCCGCGGCGTGGCGGCTGCGCTCCCCGATGCTCGAGGTCCCGTTCGCGGGGCGACCGACCGACGGCGACCCGATCCGGGTCGGGATCTGGTGGCACGCCCGGGGACGTCAGCTCACGGTGTCGACGCCGGCGGGCGAGGCCGCCCTCGCCGTGGCCCTGGGACCGCAGCACGCCTGGCTGCTGCTCCATCCCTTTGCGCAGACACTCCGTGACGACCGCGCCACCGAGTGGTGGACGGTTGCCTGGCTCGCGACCTGGGCTGCATTGCTCGGTTGGCTCACGGCGAGTCAGCCGCGCGCGCTGGCGTGGCTGGCGACGGCGGCCTTGGTGTCGGGCGGCTCGGCGGCGCTCGCCGGCGTACTGCTGACGCCGATGGAGTGGAGCGGGGTGCTGGCTGGGTGGCTCGTCGCCTGGTGGGCGGGACGACGACGCGGGGCCATCTCCGTGGAGACGACCCCGCGTCGCGACCCCTGACGTCGTCCGACGCTACGGCGTCGGCGGCGCGTTCGTCAGGGTGATCTCGTTGGCGACCGGCCGCGGCTTGAGGAACCACCGCCCCGCGCCGTCCGGCACCAGCACGCCGCGGCCGCTGAACCGACGCCCCGGGGCGAACTGGTTGCGCTGCACCGTGAGCAGCTGATCGAGCAGCACCATCAGCGTGTCGGTGCCCGCAGCCACGCGGACACGGAAGTCCGGCGTCACCGTCACCGTGTCCGTGATCGTCGCCTCGGGCACCTCGACCAGCGCGGCATCGAGGCGACCGCCATCAGCGGTGATCGCCTGGGCGATCGAGATCGCCAGCGGGATCGGCGTCAGCTTCTGCCCGAGCGTCAGGACCAGGCCGCCGCGCAGGACCGGCTGCCCGTTGTCGGTGCCGGACGTTCCCAGCACCAGCACGGAGTCGCCGAGGTTGTTGCCGGTGCGACCCGGTCGATGCGTCGCGCCGGTCACGCGCAGGTAGCTCCCGCCCGGGCCGCTGAGGTAGGTCGACGAATCGCGGAAGAATTGCAGTGCCGAGAGCACGGTGCCGCGCAGCACCACGCGCCGCCCGGGCGGCAGCGTGCGCGCTTCAGCCAGCGTGACCTCCTGGTAGCCGACCCGCACCGAACGCGCGGCGCCGGCGGAGTCGGGGAGCGCGAGGATGCGAATCGTCCCGGTGTCGCCGGCGACGACCGGCAGCGTGTCGCCGAGGGCTTCGCGATCGATACGGATCCGGTAGGTGCCGATCGGGACATCACGGAAGCGTGCGACCCCCTGCGAATCGGAGACGGCGATCTGCAGCGTGTCGCGACCGAGGGCCGGCAGCAGCGCGATGCGCACGCCGCGCACGATCGTGTCGCCCTGCGTGGTCGAGAGCGAGGCGTCGCGATCGAGGATCACCCCGACGGCGATCTCGCCGGTGCCGAGGGCCGGATAGGTCAGCGACTCGCCGGCGTTCTCGCAGGCGGTGATCGCCAGCGTGGCGAGCGCGAGGAGCGGAATGGTGCGACGCATAATCAGTTCTCCACCCGAAGGCCGATGCGGACGACGCGCGGGTCGCCGCGTCGGCTCAGGAGTCCGCCGAACCCGGGGTTCGCGACCAGCGGCAGGGCGAGGCGTCCGGTGGCGGTGGTGGTGATCGTTCCTTCGGGGTCGACCAGGGCCGCCGCACGATCGACGACACCCATCGCGCGCGCCCCGAGATTGAAGGCATCGACGGTCAGCATCACCCGACGCGCCCCGCCGATCGGCAGCCCCACGGCGGCGTGCACGTCGAAGGCACGCTGCGACGGCTCGCGGCAGGCGTTGCGCGTCACGAAGCCGCCGGCCGTCGTGCTGGCGCAGCCATAGCCATCGAGCAGCCCGGCCACGCCCGCCACGGCCGTCGGTGCGATCGGGTCGTTGGCCCCCGAACCGTCGCCGTTGACGTCGACGCCGGTGCGGAAGCCCGGGGTGAACGGCAGGCCGCTCTGCATCCGCCAGCGCACGCCAAGGCGCAGTGGCGTGGTGCCCGTCGAATTCCAGAAGGCGCTCACGGCAAGGCGATGCGGGACGTCGAGATCGGAGATCCCTTCCTCCCACGCGGCCCCATCGAGCGGCGCATCGAACGGCAGCAGGCGGTCGGCCGGATCGGCGCTGCGCTGCCCGGGGAGGTTGTCCTCGGTCTTCGACCAGGTGTACTCGGCGAGGAGCGTGAGCCCCTGGTCGAGGCGTCGCTCGATCGCTGCCGTGACTTCCTGATAGTCGGCATACCCGGTCGAGGTGAGGCCGAAGACGTGGTCGAACTCATCGAATCGTCGATTCGATCCCGGCAGCGCCGTCACCAGGCCGCCGAACTGCTCGAGGGCACCCCAGATCGGTCGGCCGTCGGCGCCGGTGGCGAGCGGCGCCCCGACGCGATTCAGGTCACTGCGCCGCAGCAGGTAGTCGGCGTGGCGGATGCCGCCGCTCAAGTGCAGCGTCGTCCCGGGGGCGATCGCCTGCGACAGCCCGAGCGAGGCCGCGAACGATCGCGGCTGGCGCACCTCGGGGCCGAACGTCGTGAGCAGCGTGCGCGCCGTGCCGAGCGTCGCCGTCGGGAACCCGATGTCGCCGACCGCGCGACGCACGCTCACGCCGCCGTCGGCACGAGCCGCCTCGGCCAGCGCGGCCACGTCATACCGACCGGGGATCAGCCCGGCGGTGCCGCGCACGATGGTGCGCCCCTCGCCGCCAAGGTTCCAGGTGAAGCCGGCGCGCGGCCCGACGGCACCGCTCCGGTTGCTCAGGGCGGCGTTGTTCCGGAAGCCCGAGACGCGCGCCCAGTCCTCGTTGAAGCCGATGGCATCGTCCGGCAGGCTCTGCGCCTCGTAGCGGAGCCCGACCATCACCTCGAGGTCCGGGCTCACCTGCAGCACGTCCTGGGCGAAGGCCGCGAGCTCGGTGATCGAGATGTCGGGAGCGGCACCGCTTGCCGTCGCGATGGTCCACGCCCCGATGCCCGACGACAGGCCATCGAGCGAGCCGTAGTCGGCGCGCCCGGCCCCGTTGGCGAGCCAGTCGTAGTTGACCGCGCGCCGCCCGAGCGTGCCACCGACCTTGATGCGATGAATGCCGGTCTGGAAGAGCAGCGTCTCGGTGAGGTCAGCGAGCCGCTCGGTGAAGGTGCCCGGGAAGGTCGCGGCGCCGCCGAACGCAAACCCTTCGCTCGCGAGCGAGACGGCCGGTGCGCCGGTGCCGAGCCAGTCGCGACTCGACGAGCGGACCGCGAGCCGGGTCTCGCTGCTGAGACGCTCGCTCCCCGTGGTGAAGAGGGCCATCCCCGAGACGTCGGAGGCCTCGAGCCGGAGCCCGGCCCCCTGCTGCGGGGCGTCGCCGGGAATCGGGGCGTCCTCGTTCCACGACGCCACGCCGAGTCGCACGGCAAGCCGGCTGCCGCTGGGGAAGCGCCAGTCGAAGCGACCGGCCCCGGTGAGCCCTTCCCAGCGACGCACCGTCGGGCGCAGGGAGGGGTCGAGGGTTCCGGGGGCGTTCACCGCCTCGAGCGCGGCAGCGAGCGCGTCGCGCTGCTCGCCGGTGGTCGTCTCGCTGAACGGATCGGCGGTGGGCAGGGCCAGCTGCTGGTAGTCGAGGCGGACGAACCAATTCGCGGTGTCGCCCTTCAGCGGTCCGCCCATCGCGATGCCGGCCTGGATCGACGAGGTGCTCGAGTCGGCGGGATTGTCGGCCGCCGCGCCGCCGAGCGAGCTGCCGCTGTAGCTGAGCCAGGGACGAACCGTGGTCGCCCCCCCGCCCCGCGCACTCTGCATCGCGAGCAGGCCGCCGGGCGCGGCGCGCCACTCGACGTCGCGCGCATCGCGCAGCCATTCGGCGGTGCCGATGCCGTCGCGCGCGAAGATCGGTGCCGTCGCCCCTTCGCTCGGCAGACCCGGGTGGCGGAGCAGCAGCTCCTCGACCCCATCGACCACGAGCCGCGTGGCGCCGGGCAGCAGGCCGCCGGCCGACCCGACGAGGCCGGGACGTCCGCCACGAGGAAGGTCGGCGCTGCTGATGCCGCGCGTCACGTCGGTCGCGTCCCGTCGCCAATCGAGGCTGCCGAGTTCGGGGCCATCGATGAGACGGGTGCCGCCGGAGGCGCTCCCCGACCAGACGACTTCCACCGGGGCGTCGATCGGCGGCGGACGACGCTCGAGCCGGACACCGACCGAGGACTCGCGACCGGCGAGGACCACGATGGCCACGGTCCGCACCGGCTGGAAGCCGACCTGTTCGGCCAGCAGGTCGTAGCGGCCGGCCGCCAGCGGGGCGAATCGCACCCGGCCATCGGCATCGGTGGTCGCGAACCGCACGGCCGTGCCGCCGCGCTCGAGGGTGACGGTCGCCTCGCTGATCGGGCGTCCCTCGAGGTCGAGGATCGTCCCGACGAGGCCGCCGTCGGTGAGGCTCTGCGCGCCGGCCCGCCCTGCGAGGACGAGGAGAGCGAGCGCCAACAGGGGTCGCAGGTGTCGCATCGGCTTCCCGAAATGAAGAAGGGGGTGGAGCGGTGAACCGTCCCCAGCCTTGCACGACGGGTGCCACAAACCGGGCTAACTTCCATCCGTGCCCCGCCTGTCCTACCGTGGCCGCCTCTTCCTCGCCCTCCTGACGGTGAGTGCCATCCCCGTGGCCCTGATGACGGCCGCGGGCGTCGTGGCGCTGCGCGCCGTCGACACCGACATCCGGGGCCGCGAGGCGGTGGACCAGGTCCAGCGCACCACCGTCGAGGTCCTCAATTCGCTCCAGGGGACCCAGCTGGCCCCTGCCGCCGAAGCCGCGATGACCCGGCAGAGTGCGGCAATCAACCAGCTGATCACCCTGACCGACCAGACCGCCGGCCTCGCCCGCCGCTTCCCGCTCGGGCTCGCCGTCCTCGTGGTGGTCGCGGCGGTGGTCCTCCTCTTCATGGTGGCCGTGGTCGGTCGATCGCTGGCGGGGCAGCTCGCCGCCCCGCTCCACGAGGTCGTGGAGTGGACCGGTCGCATCAAGCGGCGCGAACCGCTCCCCGCGACCGGTGGTGCCGCCGAAAGCGGGATCCCCGAGTTCGCCGAACTGCGCGCCGCCCTCCGCGACCTGGCCGAATCGCTCGAGCAGGGCCGTCGCGCCGAACTCGAGGCCGAGCGCCTGCGCGCCTTCGGCGAGGTGGCCCGACGCGTCGCGCACGAGATGAAGAACCCGCTCACGCCGATCCGCCTCGCGGTGCTGCAGCTGAAGCGCGGCGTCCCGCCGGAGCAGGCCGAGATGCTCGACATCATCGCGGCCGAGTCGGCCCGACTCGAGGCGATGTCGCGCGAGTTCGCGCAGCTCGGGCGCCTGCCTGACGGCATCGCGTCGTCGATCGACCTGCACGAGCTGCTCGAGGGGATGCTGCGCGCCGCGATTCCCGACGGCGTGACGACCTCCCTCGCCGCGGAGCCCGGCAGCTATGAGGTCGTCGGCCATTATGACCCGATCCGCCGCGCCTTCAGCAACCTGCTGCGCAACGCGGTCGAGGCGTGCGGCGGCGTCGGGACGCTCGCCGTGACGATGACGCGGCGCGGCGGCGTGCTCGAGGTCGCGATCGCCGACTCGGGTCCCGGCGTCCCGCCCGAGAAGCGCGAGATGATCTTCGAGCCGTACTTCACCGACAAGCGCGACGGCACCGGCCTCGGCCTCGCCATCGTGCGCCAGACGATCGAGCAGCACGGCGGCACGATCCACGTCACCGACACTCCAGGCGGTGGCGCCACCTTTCTCGTCCGGTTGCCGCAATGAGCACGACGATCCTGATCATCGACGACGAAGCCAACATCCGCCGGATGGTCGCGGCGCTGCTGCGCGCCGAGGGCTTCGAGGTGGCGGAAGCGCCCAACGGCAACGCGGGGCTGCTCGCGCTTCCCGAGGTGAAGCCCGACATCATCCTGCTCGACCTGATGATGCCGCCGGGCATCGACGGCCTGCAGACGCTCGAGCAGATTCGCGCCAACGATGCCGACATCCCGGTCATCATGATGAGCGGCAAGGCGCAGCTCGCCGACGCGGTGCGCGCGGTGCAGATGGGCGCGTTCCAGTTCCTCGAGAAGCCGCTCGCCCCCGAGTCGCTGCTGGTGGCGCTGCGGTCGGCCGAGACGCTGGTGCGCACCCAGGCCGAGAATCGCGCCCTGCGCGCGCAGCTCGGGCCCGAACCCGATCTCGTCGGCGCGAGCCCGGTGATGCAGCGCGTGCGCGAGCAGATCGCGCAGGTCGCGCCGACCGAGGCGCGCGTGCTGATCCTCGGCGAGAGCGGCACCGGCAAGGAGCTCGTCGCGAGCGCCGTGCACCGCCAGAGCTCCCGCGCGCGCGGGCCGTTCGTCTCGGTGAACTGCGCCGCGATCCCGCGCGACCTCGTCGAGAGCGAGATGTTCGGCCACGAGCGCGGCGCCTTCACCGGCGCCACCGATCGTCGCATCGGCCGGTTCGAGCTCGCGGACGGCGGCACCCTCTTCCTCGACGAGGTCGGCGACCTGCAGCTCGAGGCGCAGGCGAAGCTGCTGCGCGTGCTCGAGACCGGCGAGATCCAGCGGATCGGCGCCGAGCGCGCGCGGCGCGTCGACATCCGGGTCCTCGCGGCGACCAATCGCCGCCTCGAGGAGGCGGTCGCGAACGGGGCCTTCCGCGAGGACCTCTACTTCCGGCTCAATGTCTTCCCGATCGAGCTCCCGCCGCTGCGCGAGCGGCTCGAGGATCTCCCGGCGCTGGTGATGCACCTCGCGGCGCGACTGCGGCCGCGTCACCCGCCGCGCTTCACCAGCGACGCGATGGCCGCCCTCGCGCGGCACGCGTGGCCGGGCAACGTGCGCGAGCTGGCGAACATCGTCGAGCGCCTCGCGATCGTCGGCGGCGACGAGGTGACCGGCGACCTCGTGCCGCGCGTGCTGGTGACGGTACCGAGTCCGACCGCGGCCCGCGCCGAGACCGCGTCGGTGCCGCTGGATGGCCGCTCGCTCAGCGATCGGCTCGACGATTTCGAGCGCGACCTGATCACCAGCGCGCTCGACGGCGCTTCCGGCAACATCGCCGAGGCCGCGCGACTGCTGCAGACCGACCGCGGGAATCTCTACAGGCGGATGCGCCGGCTCGGCATCCGGGGAGGCGGAGAATGAGATCAGCCAACGCCGCGTGCATCTTCGCGCTCGCCGCCCTGCTCGCGGCGCCGCCCCGTGCGACCGCACAGGACAGCACCGCCGTGGTGCTCGACTTCGGTGGCGCCGAGCCGGACACGACACGCAGCCGGGGCATCCCCGACTCGGTGCTGGCGCGTGCCCTCGCCCGCTTCAACGCGCCCGCGACGACCCGCATCTGGGGCGACTTCGCGCTCGCCGACGGCTCGGTGATCAACGGCACCCTTGGCATCTACGGCGGCGACGTGCGGCTCGCCGGGCGCATCGCCGGCGATGTCGTGGTCATCAACGGCGACCTCCGCCTCGAGACGACGGCACGCGTCGATGGCGCGATCGTGGTGCTCGGCGGTCGGTTCTTCCCCGATGCCGGCGCGTCGGTCCCGACTGCGCTCACCGTCTACGGCGGCGTGGCGAGCGTGCGCCGGCTCCCGGACGGCACGCTCGTGACCGCGACGCGGCTGCGCTCGCTGCGCGACGTGGCGGGGTCGGCGACGCTGCAGCTGGGTCCGGTCGCGCTGTCGCCGCGCGTCGGCCTCGGCACCTCGAATCGCGTCGAGGGGCTGCCGATCCGCGTCGGGCCGTCGCTGCGCTGGTCGCCGGAACCGGGGAGCGTCGCCACCCTCGACGCCGACCTGATCATCCGCACCGCACGCGACCCGAGCGGGGTGCGCGACGAGTTCGGCTGGTGGCTGCGCGGTGCGCTGCAGCGGCCCGTTGCCGGCGGGCTCCGCCTGTCGCTCGAGGGCGGGCATCAGGTGGTACCAGTCGCGGATGCGCCGTTCACCTCGCTCGAGTCCGGCCTGTCGGCGCTCTTCCTGCGCCGCGACTACCGCGACTGGTACGAGGCGCGTGGGTTCCGGGCGCGCGCCAGCTGGACACCCCGCCCTGCCCTCGAGGCGTCGTTCGAGGTCGCGCGGGAACGGCATCGCTCGCTGGTGGCCGTCGAGGCGTTCTCGCTGTTCCGCGGTGACGAGCCGTGGCGCGCCAACCCGCTGGTGGACGATGGCCGATACACCGACCTCGCGGTCGGCGTCCGCTACGACACGCGCGACCGCGACGCGCGCCAGCAGACCGGCTGGCTGGTCGACGCCACGATTCGCCGGACGTCCGGCGGCGGCCTCACGCCGGCGCTGCTCCCCGAGATCGTGCGCGGTCCGCTCCCGACCGACGGCTACGCCGCCTACGACCTGCAGTTCGAGGCCCGGCGCACCGTGCGCCTCGACCCGCGGCACGCGCTGTCGGTGCGCGTGAGCGGCGCGGGCTGGATCGGGGGCGATCCGCTCACGGTGCAGCGGCGCGTCGCGCTGGGGAATGACCTGCTGCCGGGGACCTCGTTCCGGGCCGAACGCTGCGATGCCCGCCGGCGCGAGGACCCGGCGCTCCCGGCGCTCTGCGATCGACGTCTCGCGGTGCAGGCCGAGCTGCGTCGCAGCATCGGGCTGCGCCTCGGCACGCGACTCGGCGCCTACTCGCTCGGGCTCGACCAGGCCGACCTCGTCGTCTTCGGCGACCTCGGCACGGCGTGGCTCGCGGGCGACGGTCCGGGGCGCGTCCCCGCCGGGCGCATCCGCGCGCTCGACGAATGGCGCGGCGATCTCGGTGTCGGCCTCGATGCCGGCGTGCTCGGCGTCTACGTGGCGAAGGCCGTCACCGACGACGATCCGATCCGCCTGCAGTTCCGCCTCGCGCGCCGCTTCTGAGCCGAGCGGTGCGTCGGATCGTCCTCCTGCTCGCCGTCCTCCTGGCCGGTGCCGCCCCTGCGGCCTCGGCCCAGGCCGGGGCGCGCGTGGAGGTGCGGGTGGACGAGGCGACGCGCGACCCGATCATCCAGGTGCGCAACCTCCTCGAGGAGGCGACGTGGCGCGACGCGCTCGCCGACGCCTTCCCGATCGCGCTGCACTGGACGGTCGAGCTCTGGCGGCCGCGCGGCTTCTGGGTGCCGACGGCGGAACGCCGCTTCGAGTTCGACGTGGTCATCCGCCGCGAGCCGCTGCTCGGGCAGTACACGCTGCTCACGCGGCAGGGGACGCGCACCCTCCCGGAGCAGCGCTTCACCGACCTCCGCACGCTGGCGATGGCGCTCGAGCAGGCGCTCCGCCTGCCGGCGTTGACCCCGCGTCGAAGCGGCGAGTGGTGGTACACCGCCTCGCTCCGCATCACGACGCTCAACGACGAGGAGCTGGCGGAGCTGGAGCGGTTCGCGGGACGATCGGGCGGCGGCACGACGGGCGACGCGCTGACGCGCGCGATGGTGAAGCTGGTGGGATTGCCGACCCAGACCCTCGAGGCGCGGAGCGATCGCTTCCGCGTGCCGTGACGCTCAGCGGGGCGCGAGCGCCTCGAGGGCGTCGTCCCCGTAGAAGAGCCGGATGTACTTCCGCTGCGTCGGCGTCAGCCGTCGCACGGCCCACGACAGGTGGACGAAGTGCGGCTCGGTCGGGATCGTCATCGGCCGCATCCCGATCTCCTCGGGGAGATGGTTCCCCTTCCGCGTGTTGCACGGCGAGCAGGCGGTGACGACGTTCTCCCAGAGATTGCCGCCGCCGCGCGACTGCGGCACGACGTGGTCGCGCGTGAGGCACTCGCGCGGCTTGAGCTGGGACTGGAACCGCCCGCAGTACTGGCAGGTGTAGCCGTCGCGAGCGAAGAGGAAGGTGTTGGTGACCTGGCGTCGGAAGCGACGCGGGACGTGCACGAAGCGGACAAGGCGGATGATCGCGGGGCGCGGCATTCGGAACCGCGCACTTCGTATCGGCTCCTCGCCATCGGCCTCGACGATCTCGGCCTTCCCGTCGAGCACGAGGCGGAGCGCCCGTCGGGTAGGCACCATCGTCAACGGCTCGAACGACGCATTGAGGGCCAGACAGCGCACCCAACCACCTCCGCAGCGGGGGGACAGGGTACGAATACCCACGCCCGGGCATCCGTCGCAAGGGGGGGCCGGCCCCGCGTCACGAGGTCGTGACGCGGGCGATGCTCAGTCGTTCGCGCCAGGCCGGAACGGCGAGTGGATCGGGCAGTAATCCTTCGGCTCGCCGCCCACCGGGAAGGTGCGCATCTCGCGCACGTCGTCGGGGCAGAACGGCGTCGCCCGGAAGCCGGTGGTGCGGTCGATCTCGACCGTGGTGAGCTGCTGCTCCGGCTCGGCCCACCCCGTCGGCGTGGCGCGACGCTGGTAGATGTCCTGCATCATCAGGGTCCACGCCGGGGCGGCCAGCCGCCCGCCCTGCGCGTTGCTCATGATGCGGGTGTTGCGGTCGAAGCCGATCCACACCCCGCCGACCAGGTCGTTGGTGAAGCCGATGTACCAGACGTCGTAGTAGTCGTTGGTCGTGCCGGTCTTGCCGCCGCTCGGGATCTGGAAGCCCTGCGCCCAGACGGCGCTGCGTGCGGTGCCGCTGGTGACGACGCCGCGCAGCGCATCGGTGAGCTGCCACGTCGTTGCCGGATCGAGGACCTCGTGCTTCTTCGGCGTCGACTCGAAGAGGATCCGGCCGCTCCGGTCCTCGACGCGGAGGATCGCGTTCGGCTCGACGCGCGTCCCGAGGTTCGCGAACGTCGTGTAGGCCGCCACCATCTCGATCGGATAGACCTCGGCCGAGCCGAGGATGATCGACGGCACCGACGGGATCCGCGTACGCAGCCCGAACTTCCGCGCCGTCTCGACGA
Organism: Gemmatimonadales bacterium; assembly: GCA_035712665.1. GTDB lineage: Bacteria > Gemmatimonadota > Gemmatimonadetes > Gemmatimonadales > GWC2-71-9 > Palsa-1233. The sequence continues at coordinate 4,035 of DASTAN010000026.1, read as the reverse complement.
TGGCGGGGACGCCGGCCTTGAGCCCGACCTTCACCGCGATGCTGTTCTTCGACAGCCAGAGCGCCTGACGAAGCGTCATCGCTTCGCCGCTGAAGCGGCCGTCGTAGTTGGCCGGCTCCCAGTTCGGCTGGCCGTCGGGCATCGGCACCGACACCGGCTCGTCAGCCTCGACGCTCTCGAACGGGATCCCCTGCGTGAGTGCCGCGGCGTAGACGATCGGCTTGAAGGTCGACCCGGGCTGGCGCAGGGCCTGCACCGCGCGATTGAACTTCGAGTCCTCGAAGTCGCGCCCACCGACCATCGCCAGGATGTTGCCGGTCTTCGCCTCGAGGATCACCGCCGCCCCCTGCAGGTACGGCGAATCGCTCCGGGTGTTCTCGCTCTCGCCGCGCTGCTCGATCACCTCGCGATAGGTCGGGTGACGCCAGGCGCCGAGCCGCCCCGATTCGATCGCGTCGAGCTGCGCCGTCATCGCGCGCTCGGCGGCGCGCTGCGCGTCGAGGTCGAGGGTGGTCGTGATGCGGAGGCCGTCGCGGTAGAGATCGGGACCGAAGATCGCGTCGAGCTGCTGACGCACGAATTCGACGAAGTAGTCGGCGGTGCCGGTGTAGTCCGAGCGGCTCGACAGCGCGATCGGATAGCCCTGCCACGTCGCCACTTCCTCGGGGGTGAGCTGGCCGGCCTGCCCCATCAGCGCCAGCACGGTGTTGCGGCGGGCCAGCGCGGCGCGGGGGTTGCGGCGCGGATTGTAGCGGCTCGGTGCCTGGGGGAGCGCCGCGAGCAGCGCCGCCTCGGCGACGTTCACCTCGCTCGCGCGCTTGCCGAAGTAGCGCTCGGCCGCGGACTCGACGCCGTTGGCGCCGTTGCCGAGGTTGATCTGGTTGAGGTAGAGCTCGAGGATCTTGTCCTTGCTGTAGCGCCGCTCGATCTCCTGGGCGACCCGGGCTTCCTTGATCTTTCGCGTGACGCCGCTCAGGCCGCCGCGCTGGGTGCGGTCGATCTCCTCAGGCCAGAGGTTGCCGGCCAGCTGCATCGTGATCGTCGACGCGCCTCGGCCGCCGCGACCCGTCAGGCGATCCTTCACGGCCGATGCGACGCCGAGCCAGTCGACGCCGTTGTGCTCGTAGAAGCGCTTGTCCTCGACGGCGAGGAACGCGGCCGGGAGGGCCGGCGCCATCGAGTCGAGGGAGATGACGGTGCGGCGGGTGGCCCCGAGGTCGGTGAGGAGCCGCCCGTCGGCGGTGTAGACCTTCGACGCCTGGTCCGGGTCGAATCCGGTGAGTCCGGCGGTCGAGGGGCAGCGGTCGTCGGCGCAGACCTGGGTCCAGAGCCCGAGGATGCCCAACGCACCCACGGCACCGAGGGCGAGGATGCCCACGACGATGCGACGACGCCAGGACCAGCGGGAGCCGGGGGAACGCTTCTTGGCGGGGGACTTGGCCATGGAGGCAAACTAATGCCTCAGGCCTCAGGTCTCAGGCCTCAGGCCTCAGGCCGTAGGTCGCAGGTCGCATGCGTTCCGCCCTCCGCCCTCTCACCCCTCACCCCTCACCCCTCACCCCTTACCTTTTCCGAATGACGCATCTCCTCTCCGTCCTGACCGACCGTGGCATGGTCCACGACAGCACCCCCGGCCTCGGGGAACGCCTCGATCAGGGGCCGATCACCGGGTACGTCGGCTTCGACCCGACCGCCGATTCGCTCCACGTCGGCAACCTCGTCCCGGTGATGGCGCTCTCGTGGCTGCAGCGGCTGGGTGGAACCCCGCTGGTGCTGGTCGGCGGCGGGACCGGCCTCGTGGGCGATCCCTCGGGGAAGCGGGCCGAACGGCCGATGCTCACGCCCGAGACCGTGGCCTCGAACGCCGCCGCGATCCGCGCCCAGCTGTCGCGCTTCCTCGAATTCGGTGACGGTCCGGGTCAGGCCCGCCTGCTCGACAATGCCGAGTGGCTGCGCACGCTGCCGCTGCTGGAGTTCCTGCGTGACGCAGGGAAGCACTTCACGATCGCGCACATGCTCCAGAAGGAGATGGTGAAGACGCGCCTCGAGACCGGCATCTCGTTCACCGAGTTCACCTACATGCTGGTGCAGGCGTACGACTTCGCCCATCTCGCGAAGACGCTCGGCTGCGAGCTGCAGATGGGCGGCAGCGACCAGTGGGGCAACATCACCGCCGGAATCGAGCTGGCGGGGCGTCGCGACGGCACCAAGCTGCACGCGCTCGTGCTGCAGCTGCTGACCACCGCGGCGGGCACCAAGTTCGGGAAGAGCGAGCAGGGCAACGTCTGGCTCGATCCGGCGAAGACCTCACCGTATGCGTTCCACCAGTTCTGGCTCCGCACGGACGATGCCGACGTCGAGCGGCTGCTGCGCTTCTTCACCTTCCAGCCGCTCGAGCGGATTGCCGAGACGATGGCGGCCCACGCGGCCGATCCGTCGAAGCGGATTGCGCAGCGCGCGCTCGCCGATGACGTGACGGCACGGATCCACGGTACCGAGACGGTCGCGCGAGTGACGGCCGCCGCGGCGATTCTCTTCGGGGGCGGCGACCTGCGTGCGGCCGATGCCGATACGCTCGCCATGGTGGTGGCCGAGGTGCCGACGGCGCCGGTGACGGCACTCGACCTCGGCGGCGACGGGCTCGGCATCACGGACGCGCTGGTGACCGCTGGGCTCGCGGCCTCGAAGGGCGAGGCGAAGCGTGGGCTCGCCGGCGGCGGATTCTCGGTGAACGGGGTTGCGACGGACGAGGGGCGGAAGCTCACCCCGGGCGACATCCTGCCCGGCGGCGTCATCCTGCTTCGCAAGGGGAAGAAGTCGTGGGCGGCGCTAGTCGTGGCCCAGTAGGAAGCGCCGCCACACGCGAATATCCGGCGGCTGAAGGGCATCCGCGATCTCGCGCGCGCGCGCCCGATGGGCCGCCAGCAGGTCGCGATCAGTCGCATAGGCGTGAAGGCGGGTGACAAACTCGTCGACCGTCCGGCAGAGGTAGCCCGATCGTCCGTCCTCGACCCAGTCACTGACCTGCCCGACGGGGGTGCTCAGGACAACGACACCCGCCATGACTGCCTCGAGCACCGGGAGCGGTCCGCCCTCCATCGTCGACGTGCACACATACACATCGGACGCCAGCAGGTCGGCGGCGTACTCCTCCCACGGACGGCGGGCCGCGTCACCGACCACGAAGCGACACCGCACGAGATCCGGGCGCACCGCATCCGCGATGGCGTGCAGCCGGTCCACCCGCTTGCGCGATCGTCGGACCAGCACGGCCGCCAGCTGCCGGGCGTCGAGCCGCCCACGCTGGTCACGAAGCAGCAGCGGCCAGCCGATCAGGCGTCGGAGTCGCCACGCGACCGGAAGTCGATCGTCGAGCTTGCTGCTGGAGAATGCCTGGATGGCACCGGGCTCGTGATCGACGCGCAGTCGCCGTCGGGTGCGGATCCACTCGGCCTGGGGACTCCAGGTCGGCGTCCGCACGGCGTCGAGATCGTACGCGTCCCGGAGCACCTCGCAGAGTTCGGCGCTGATCGCGCTGACCGCGTCGACTCGGTGGAGCTGGTGCGGTCGCATCGGGAGCCGCCGCCAGTCATCGCAATCATCGAATCGCGACAGCTCGCAGGGGTCGTGGACGGTCGTCACCAGGCGGTCGCACCAGCCGCGGAGGTCAGTGCTGGTGAGCAGGATGGTGCTGAAGGCCGCATAGATGACATCGGCGCGGCGAGGGGCACGTCGCCATTCCGCGACCGTCAGGATCTCGAGGCGGATGCCATCTCCCTCGAGCGATTCGGCCAGCCAGCGTCCGATCGACTCGAGCGCCCAGTCGCGCTGATCGCAGAGGTAGAGGACGCTCGTCATCCAAGCGGCCGCGCGCCCGCCCCCTGCCCCCACATCGGACTCAACCGCACTGCCCCCTCGCGCACCGAGCAGACCACGCCGCGCGCCGCGAGCGTCGCCGCGACGTCCGCCACCGGCTCGCGCGGCCGGATGCAGAGGATGCCCGATCCGCGTTCGCCGCGCGGTGACGTGATCGTC
>DASTAN010000025.1:0-12065 GCA_035712665.1 Gemmatimonadales bacterium | reverse complement strand
GCACGGCGCTCCCGCGCGCGGCGAGAGGTCGTGCAGCAGGCGCGCGACGGTGCGCTTGCCGGTCCCCGGTTCGCCGGTCACGAGAATGGCGGTGCGGTCGCTGCGGGCGAGGAGCGGCAGCTGCCGGCGCAGCTCGCGCATCGCGGGCGAGGTGCCGATCGCCTCGAGGTCGCTGCCGCCCTGGCCGACCAGCGTGCGGTTGAGGCGTCGCAGCTTCACCTTCTCGAGCGCGCGCACGACCGTCGCCTCGAGGAGCGGCAGGTCGACCGGCTTCACGAGGAAGGTCTCCGCCCCGAGGCGCATCGCCTCGACGGCACTGGCGATGTCGCCCTCGCCGCTCATCACGATGATCGCGGAGTCGGTGCCGCGCAGGCGATCGAGCACCTCGAGCCCGTCGATGCCCGGCAGGCGGAAATCGAGGAGGATGACATCCGGCAGGACGCGCTCGGCGGTCTGGATCCCCGACTCGCCGGTGAGTTCGCGATAGGTGTCCCACCCACGCGACTCGAAAAAGGCACCGAGCGCGCGGAGGATCGCCGCGTCATCGTCGATCAGGAGTATGGCGTCAGCCATCAGGCAGCACCGGGGTGGGGATGTCCCAAAGATACCGCGTCGTCACTCGACCGGCCGCAGCACGCGGATCGCACCCGGCACGACGGTGACGGCGAACGGCGTCTCGCCGCCGGGGTCGCCATCCATCTGGACCTGGTGGGTGCGCCCATCGGCGATCTCCACCGCGATCTCGCGACCGCGGGCATAGCCGATCGTCACGTCCTTGCCGAGCGCGCCGCCGGCGTCGGTCAGCAGGTCCCACACCGCGCGCACGCTCGTCGCGAAGGAGTTCGCGCGCAGCACCATCACGTCGAGCATCCCGTCAGTCGGGGAGATCCCCTGCCCCAGCTTCACCAGCGGCGGGATCACCTCGCCGCAGTTCGCGACGAGGAGCATCGCCCCCTCGGCCTCGTGCGTGAGGCCGTCGACGGTGATGCGGAACGGGATGTTCATCAGCTGCGGCAGGAGGCGGAGCGTGGTGGCGACGTACGCCATCATCCCCCACTTCCGCTTCTGGGCCGATTCGGTCTCGACCATCACGCGGGCGTCGATCCCCGCGCCGCAGGCGACGGCGAAGTAGTGCTCGCCATCGGGCCGCTGCATCCGGCCGAGGTCGAGCGGCAGCGGCTCGCCGCGCACCATCGCCTCCGCCGCCTTGATCGGGTTGGTGGGGAGGCGGAGGTTGCCGGCGAGCAGGTTCCCCGTGCCGCCCGGCAGGAGGCCGAGCGCCGTCTCCGTCCCGACGAGTGCCGCCGCGGCCTGCATCGTCGTGCCGTCACCGCCGAAGACCGCAACCACGTCGACGCCCTCGCGCACGCCGTAGGCCGCGAGCTCGCGCGCATGCCCCGGGGCGGTCGTGGCGAGCACCTCGAGGTCCCACCCCGCGCCGCGAATCGTGCGGGCCAGCGCCTCGACGGTGGTGGCATCGGTGCGGGCGGCATTCGGATTGGCGATCAGGATCGCACGGGTCACTCAGTACTCCCGTTCCCAGAGCAGGTCGGCACCGAACTGGTAGAACGACCGGAAGGCGTCGCCGAAGCCGGCGCGGGTGCAGGCGCGCACCGGCTCGGCCGAGGCCTGCACGCGCCAGTCGCGCGAGAAGCGGTACTCGAGCGAGGCGCCGAAGTTGCGCGCCGAGATGTTCTGGTCCTGCTGGCCGCCGAAGCAGAACCCCGCGTTGAAGGTCACGAACCACTTGGGCCCCAGCTGCTTCCCGGCCGAGAGGCGCGTGAAGCCGCCGAGACTGCTCTGGCCGGCCGACAGCTCCGGCCGGATCTCGAAGAGATCGAGCGCGTTGTCGCCGACGAACGCGCGGCCCAGCTCGGTCGAGAGCAGTCCCGCCCCGGCCTGCAGCACCTGCGCCTGCGCGCCGCCGACCTGGAACTCCGGCTTGCCGAACATCAGGTACGACATCAGGTCGCGCTCGGGGATGTTGCGCCCCGGGCTCGAGAGCGCGAGGCGCGGCACCTGGATCGAGCCGGTGATCCGCGCGACGACCGGGATCTCGTCGCCGTCGACGCCGCGCACCAGGTGGCGCGCCTGCAGGTCGAGATCGGCGTTCAGGTCGGGCGTGCCGAGGTAGCGCACCGTGCCGCGGTCGACGATGAAGTCGCGCGTCACGGGGCCGACCTTGAGGGTGTAGGTGCCGCGCGGCGTGGTGAACTCGCCGTCCACGCGGTACTGGCGGCGCACCTTGTTGACGGTGACGCGCCCCTCGAGCTGGATGTTCGCCTCCGTCGAGCGGAGCCAGACGTCGGTGCCGACGCGGAAGGCGAGGTTCTCGATGCGCAGCGAGTCGAGGAACCGGTTCTGGAAGGCGGCCCCGAGCCGTTCGCGCCGCACCAGCGACGTGTCGACGAGGTCCGCGAGCGCGGGATCCTCGAGGTTCACGATGTTCTTGTTGACGAGATCGGCGAAGTACAGGATGCTGTTGTTGAGCACCGCGCCGCCGCGCATCACCGGCCGCAGCAGCGGCCCGGTGATCGTCACGTCGCCGGTCGGGCGCAGCGTGAGGTAGTTCGGCACGTCGATCGCGAGGAATCCCTCGGAGTGGATGGCGAGGTCGAGCTCGGGTCGCGACAGCGACGGGAACCGGACCCGGCCGCTGGCCACCATGTCGCCGCCGCCGCTCGCGACGCGCAGCGAGTCGACCACCATCGCGTTGTCGACGAAGCGGGCCCGGCCGTCGATCGGGCCGTAGCGCACGCCGAGCGAGGGCAGCGTCATCCGCCCCTCGTTGACGGCCACGGTGCCGTCGAGGCGCGGGCGCTCCCAGCTGCCGAGGACGCGAAGATCGAGGCCCAGCGTGCCGCGGGTGTTGCGGATGCTCGGCGTGAACGCCTCGAGCAGCACCAGTTCGGCCGAATCGGCGAACGCCTCGATGACGAGGTCGCCGGGGAGGCGGCGCGTCGCGCGGGCCGCGAGCGCCAGGTCGAACGGCAGCGAGATGTCGGCCTCGAGCACCGGCTCGCCGACCGACCAGAACGCGACGCGCGACCGGAGCCGCTGGTCGAAGTAGTCGAAGGAGGCGCGCGCGAGCGGCGGGCGTGCCTCGGCGACGCGCAGCGAGGTGAGCGTGGCATCGCCGCGCAGGGTCGGCGCGAGCCGCGTGCCGCCGAGCCGGAAGTCGAGCGAGGCATACCCGCTCACCGGCACGCTGTCGGTCGAGGCAAGCACCATCACGTCGGCGAGGTCCAGCCCCGCGATGCTGCCGGTGAGGTCCCCCTCGCGATCGCCGGGCACCGTGCCGGCGAAGGTCATCGCGCCGCTGCCGTCGGTGGTGCGGAGGCGAATGGTGTCGGCGAGCGTGGTGCGCTCCGGCGCCACGACGAGTCGCGCCGGTGCCATCAGCTGCCACGCCTGCTTCGGCAGCGTGGCGGCGAGCGAATCGAGGCGAATCCGCTGCACGCCACCCAGCGTGTCGCGTTGCCACGCACCGGCCACGGCGAGCTCCGCCGCGGCGTAGCGCGCCGAGGCACCGAGGACCAGCGAGTCGATCACGCCACGCGCGGAGAGGGCGAACCCGCTGATCGACCGCGCACCGATGGCAATCGTATCGGCAGTGGCGGCCAGCGTGAGTCCGCCGGCCAGCGGCCATTGCAGGGCGAGCGTCGCATCACCCCCCGCGATCCGCAGGGCGTCGATGGCGAGGGCCTCCGCGCCGATCGTCCCGGCGATGCTGAGCGAGTCGAGCGAGCCCGTGAGCTCGAGGGCAAGGCGCGCTTGCCCGCTGAGTGCCACGGACGTATCGCTGCCGAGTGCCTGACCGAGCACCGCGCGGGCCATCGAGTCGAACGGGGCGACGGACGCGGCCGTGGCCTCGATCGTGAGCGTGCTGCGAATCGGCGCTCGCCAGCCGAGACTCCCGGTGGCCGTCAGTTGTCCCTCGCCGGGCCAGCTGACGCGCGCGGTCTCGACCAGCACGCGCTCGCCGTCGCTGCCGAGGCGCGCATCGGCCGCGTCGAGGCGGAAGCCGTTGATCGTGGAGCGCTGCAGCGTGATCGTCGCCCAGCCGATCGGCGGCCCCGCGCTGTCGAGCACCCCCTGCGTCATCATCCGTCCGGTGAGCCGGGTGGGGAGGCCCGCGCCGAGGAGCTGCCGCAGGTCGAGATCGGTGGCCTCGATCGTGAGCGAGTCGGCGCGGAACGCCGGCGGCAGCGCGCCGATGCGTCCGATCGCCTGGATCGCCCCGAGCGGTCCCGCGAGGTCGGCCACGAGGTCGAGCGTGTCGAGGGTCCCGTTCGCGGTGACGCGCCCCGCCAGCCGTCCCGCCGGCGTCAGCGTGGGGAACCCGGTGCGCAGCGCGTCGAACGAGAGCGAGTCGAAGGTCGCGTCGAGCGCGAGCCCGAGCACGGTCCCGCGCGTGTCGAATCGCACCTGACCGACCATCCGCGAGGCCGCGCCGTCCGGCGCGGTGTGCACCGCGATCCCCTCGAAGCGCGCGTTCTGCCACGGCCCGTCGAGGCGGCCATCGAGGCGAAGATCGCCCGTGACGGTGGCGGCCGGCACCAGTCGACGGATCGTCGCGAGCGGGATCCGGCTCTCACGCAGCTGGAACCCCTCGAACACCGCGCCCTCGGCGCCGCCGAATCGCACCGTGCCCTGGAAGCCGAGCGTCGAGGGGGGAGCGCCGCGCACGACATCGTCGGTCACCTCGAGCGTGCCGCCAAGCACCATCCGATCGAGGAAGCCATCGGCGGTGAGCCGCCCGGTCGCACGGCCGGCGAACGGCAGCGTGTCGAGGTACGGACGCATCGCCTCCAGCGGGACGTCGCGGAGTGCGAGGTCGAGCTCGCGCACGCCGAGCCCGCGCGCATTGTCGACCATCGCGACCAGGCGACCGGCGGCGCGGGTCGTGCCGTCGGCAGACCCGAGCACGAGATTGTCGAGCTGGTAGTCGGTCCGGCTGCCGCTCGACGAGCGGGCCGTGGCCACGCCGCGACCGACCCAGTCCGGGAAGTCCGGCGAGATGAACCGGAGATCGGCCAGCGCGACGGTGTCGGCCTCGAGGCGCCAGTCGAAGAGGATCGTGTCCCGGGGCCAGCGCACAGCCCCTGCGCCGCGCACCTCGGTGGTCGGCAGCGAGGCACGATCGAAGGTGAACCGCAGCGAGTCGCCGCCGGTCACGATCTCGCCGCGCAGGTCGGTGAGCGTGATCGCCGGGTCGGAGAGCCGGGCCGCGAGCGATTGCACCCGCACCAGCAGCGGGTCGCGGGTCGGGGTCGAGATCCGCGCCAGCGGCACGCGCGCGTCGAGGGCCGTCGCGCGATACACGCGCACGGGGCCGTCGGCCGTCGTGTCGATCTCGGGGCGCGCCGGCATCGCGCCGTTCCGGGAGATCGGCTGCTTCGGCGGCTTCGGGGTGGTGGGGACATCGACGCGGAGCGTGCCGCCGCGAATCACGAGGTTGCGCAGCTCGACGCGCTTGGGCGGTCCGCCGGGGCCGCCGCCGCTCCGGAACACCTCCTCGTAGTTCCAGCGTCCCTTGCGCAGGCGCACCAGATGGATGGTCGGGCGATCGGCGCGGAGCTCGCGGAGGATGATCCGACCCGCGAGGAGCTCGGGGAGCAGGTAGCGCACCTCGAGCCGCGGGGCGGCGAGCACCACCGCGCCGGTCGAGTCGCGGATGCTCACGTCCTCGAGCACGACGTGCCGCAGGATCCCGCCGCGGATCGCGCCGATCGTCACCGTCCCGGCCACGCGCGCGGTGATCGCCTCGGTGAGGAGTCGCGCCGTGAGCGCCCGCCCCGGCGGGGCGTAGAGCAGCGCCAGCATCGTCCCGAGCACCGCGGCGATGAGCACCAGCGGTGTCCCGAGGACCGTCGCGACGAGGCGTCGGAGCCACCGCATCAGAACGCGTGCCCCACCGAGAAGTGGATCGTGTACGGACGGTCGCGATCGCGCACGTAGCCCTGGCGAATCAGGCGAAGGTTGCCGTCGGCCGTGGGCGTGTAGACCGAGCCGGCCTCGAGTCGATACGGATTGTAGCCGATGTCGAAGCGGATGGGGCCGAGCGGCGACGCGAACCGCAGCCCCGCCCCCGGCGTGATCCGCGCGCGCGCCGGGCTCGTCGCGCCCCACACCGCGCCGGCATCGGCGAACACCGCGAACCGGAGCCGGTCCGGCAGCACCGGCGACGGCAGCCGCAGCTCGACGTTCGCGACCGCCGTGCGGCTCCCGCCGGTGGCCGCCACGCGCGCGTCGGCCGCGTCGAAGGTGCCATCAGGCCGGACATCGGCGGCGGGCACCACGTAGACCAGTGGCCCGAGCTCGTTCCGCCCGAAGCCGCGCACGTCGTTGGCACCGCCGGCATAGAAGCGCTGCTCGGGCGGGATGAAGTTGCCCTGTCCCGTGGATATGTCGATCGCCGGCGCGAAGATCGCCCCCGCCCGCAGTCGGGTCGCGAGGACGACATCCCGCGTGAGCGGGGCGAAGGCGGCGCCCTCGACGACGAGGCGCACGAACTGCTGCAGGCGCGACGAGCCGAGGTAGCGCGACGACACCGCGGCCTCGGCTGTGAGCGTGGTGCCCCGGGTCGGATCGAGCAGGTTGTTGACCCGCTGCCGGGCCGCCGACACGGTCAGCATCGTGAGGACGCGACGCTGCGTCAGCTGGTCGACGTCCGCCGCCTCGCAGGCGTTGAAGAACGCGCAGAACGACGCCGCGTTCGCGCGGGTGAGGCCATACCCCACGCGATAGCCGACCGTCACGGGGATGCGACGCGCGGTCTCGCGCGTCAGCGCGATCTCCGCACCGACCTCCTCGCGGAGGTACACGGTGTACTCGCTGCGCCGCTCGGAGAAGAGCGCCAGCACGAGGGTGTTGTCGGGGCCGAGGAAGCCGTTCCGGCGCAGCGAGACGTCGACGCCGTAGTTCACCAGCGAGGAGCCGACCGTGTCGCGCTCGAGCGGACTGCAGAGCGAGTTCTCGAGGCCGAGCCCGGTGGGCTCGCCGACGCCGATCTTCGAGAGGCGGCCGCTCACGTCGACGACGCGGCCGTTCCCGAGGAAGTTGCGCGCCGTCCAGCCGAGACCGACACGAAAGCAGTCGTTGGTCGCGAAGCCCGCCGAGCTGCGCGCACGGTGGGCGCGGCCCTCGGTGACCTGCACCGCGATCGGCACGATCGAGTCGCCTGCCGCGAAGCGCGTCGTGTCGATCCCGACCGACGCGAAGCGGAACAGGTCGGTCGCGTAGAGCGCCCGCTGGGAGCGGTAGAGCGCATCGAGCTGGTAGGGGCGGCCGGGCCGGGTCGCGACGAGCGAGGCGATGAAGGCCGAATCGACCTCGTCCATCCCTGCCACCCGCACCGTCCCGAAGGTGGCGGCATTGCCGGGCACGATCGCGATGGTCGCCTGGCCGGTGCGCAGCTCGCGATCCTCGCCGACGCGAATCTCGCGGAGTTCGGCGGTGGGACGGCCGCGATTCCTGAGCCGCGTCACGATGGTGTCCGCCGCCTCCGCGAGCCGGTAGCGCGAGAAGACATCGCCGGTGCGGATCGGCAGGTCGCGCAGCAGCGCCTCGCGCTCGGCAATCGAATCCAGCCCGGCGATGTCGAGCCGGGCGAGGCGCGTCGGCTCGCCCTCGGTGATGCGGAAGCGCACCGAGACCGTCCCGGCCTCGCGCGTGACCGTGGTGTCGACCTGCACGTCCGGGAATCCGCTGGCACGGTAGACCACAACGAGCCGCAGCACGTCCTGCCGGAACTGCGTCTCGTTGAAGTACCGCTTCTCGCCGAGGCCGAGCGAGCGGAGCAGCGGATAGCGCGCGAAGGCGGACGAATTGGTGGTGCTGATGGCGGCCGCGAGGGTGAGGTCATCGATCGCGTGATTCCCCTCGAACGCGAGGCCGCGGACCACCAGTGGTGCCGCTTGCGCGGTCAGGCTGGAAGCCACGAGGGAGAGGACGCACGCGAGCGTGATTGACCGCATTCGCTAAATCTGCTTACTTGAAGAGGTTACGCCAACACCTGCCCCGGCTTCGGAGTCCGATGCCCCGCTTCCTCGCCGGCTGCCTCGCCCTGCTCCTCGTCGCCTGCGACAGCGGAATTCCGCCGGGGCTGCTCTACTACTTCAGCGGCGACCCGCGTTCGCTGGACCCTGCACTGTCGACCGACGTGCCGACCGGCGAGTCGGTCGTGCTCCTCTTCGACAACCTGACCCAGTTCGATCCCGATGGGCGACTGGTGCCCGGACTCGCCACGCGGTGGTGGCCGTCGCCGGACGGTGCGACGTGGACGTTTCGGCTCCGCGGTGATGCACGATTCCACGACGGGCGCCCGGTGACGGCCCGCGCGATCGAGGCGTCGTTCCTCCGCGCGCTCGGGATGGCCCGGGTGGGCGGCCGCATCTGGCCGCTGCTGCCGATTCGCGGGGCGCGGGCCGTGGCGGACTCGGGCGCGCCGACCCTCGCGGGGCTGGCGGTCCTCGATGACTCGACCCTCGCCTTCACCCTCGAGGAGCCGCTCAACATCTTTCCGAAGCTGCTGGCGATGCCGGTCGCGGCGATCGTGCCGACGCCGACGCCCGAGGATTTCGGCGAGCACCCGATCGGCAGCGGGCCGTGGAAGTTCGTGCGCTGGTCGCACGACGACATCCTGGTGTTCGCGCGCAACGCCGAGTGGTGGGGCGAGGGCCCGCGCGCCGACTCGCTCCGCATCCGGATCATCCCCGAGGCGTTCACGCAGGCCGCGGAATACGAGTCGGGTCGCCTCTCGGTCGTCGAGATTCCCTTCGGCGAGACCGCCCGCTGGCAGCGCGAGCGCCCGGACGAGCTGCAGCGCCGCGCCGCGCTCCGGGCGGTGTACGTGGCGCTCAACACGACGCGCGGTCCGCTCGCCGACGTGCGCGTCCGGCAGGCGATCAACCACGCGGTGAACGTCCCCGCGATCCTCGATCGCGTGATGCAGGGTCGCGGCATCCTCGCCGCCGGGGCGATTCCGCCAGGGCTCGACGGCCACGACAGCACCCGCACCCGCTACGCGTTCGATCCGGCGAAGGCCCGGGCGCTGCTCGCCGAGGCGGGCGTGGCGACGGGATTGCGGCTCCAGCTCTATCGCTCGCCGCGCGCCGAGTTCGCGCGGATCGCGCAGGCGATCCAGGCCGACCTCGCCGACGTCGGCATCACCCTCGAGATCGTCGAGCGCGATCCGTCCACCGCCCGCTCGGCCGCGCGGAAGGGCGAGGCCGATCTCTTCCTCTCGGACTGGTGGGCCGACTATCCCGATGGCGAGAACTTCACCTTCCCGCTCTTCCATTCGGCGAATGCCGGCACCGGCGGCAACTACGCCTTCCTGAAGGATCCCGCGCTCGACACGCTCCTCGTGCGGGCCCGGGCGACGCCCGACTCGCTCGAGAAGGTGGCGCTCCTCGCGCGGATCGATCGCGAGGTGCACGCCCGCGCGCCGTGGCTCTTCCTCTGGTTCCCGACCGATCTCTGGGCGCGCCGCCCGGAGGTGAGCGGCTGGGCATTCCCGGCGCTCTTCGCCGGACAGCGCTGGACATCCGCCGCCCTCGACACCACGATGGCACGATGATCCGCTACGTGCTGGTGCGCCTCGCCCTGCTCGTCCCGACCTTGTTCGGGGTGCTCGCGGTCACCTTCGCGCTGCTCTACCTCGCCCCGGGCGATCCCGTCGCGGCCCTCACCGGCGAGCGCGCCGATGCCGCGGCCGAGGCCCGCATCCGCGCCGAGCTCGGCCTCGACGACCCGCTCCCGGTGCGCTTCGGGCGCTACGTCGCCGGTGTCGTGCAGGGCGACCTCGGCACCAGCTACGTGACGCGGCGCCCGATCGCGCGCGAGCTCGCCCAGCGCTTCCCCGCGACGCTCAAGCTCGCCGCGGCCGCGATGCTGATCGCCGTCACGGCCGGGCTCGCCATCGGCATCCTCGGCGCGCTGCGCCCCGGCTCGTGGGCCGACCGCATCGCCACCGTGGGGGCGTATCTCGGCATCTCCTTCCCGGTCTACTGGGTGGGGCTGCTGCTGATCCTCTGGTTCGCCGTGTGGCTGCGCTGGTTCCCGCCGTCGGGGTACGGCGGCACGCTCTTCCTGGCCCTGCCGGCCGCGACGCTCGGGATGCGCTCGGTCGCCTTCCTCGCGCGGATGACGCGCGCCGCGATGCAGGAGGCGCTCGCCGCCCCGCTGGTCCGCACCGCGCGCGCGAAGGGGTTGCCCCGTCGCGTCGTCGTGCTGCGGCACGCGCTCGGGAATGCCCTGCTGCCGATCATCACCGTGGTGGGCCTCGACTTCGGCTCCTACCTGACGGGCTCGATCCTCACCGAGACGATCTTCTCGTGGCCCGGGGTCGGCCGCTACGTGCTGACGGCGATCGACAAGCGCGACCTCCCCGCGATCCAGGGGAGCATCCTCTTCCTCTCGCTCGTGTTCGTGCTCGCGAACCTCCTCACCGACCTCCTGTATGCCAAGGCGGATCCTCGTGTCGCGTACGACTGACCTGCTTCGACTCGCGCTCCTCGCCGCGATGGCGACGGCCCCGCTCTCCGCACAGTCCCTCGCAAAGCGGCTCGATCGCCGCCTCGATGCGCCGGGACTCGATCGGCACCTCTGGGGCGTCGCGGTCACCGACCTCGACGGGAAGCTGCTCTACGGGCGGGACGCGGAGCGGATGTTCATCCCGGCGAGCAACACCAAGCTGGTGGTGAGCGCCGTGGCGATCGCGCTGCTCGGCCCCGACTTCACGGTGAAGACCTCGGTGCACGGCACCGGCCCGGTGGTGGACGGCGTGCTCCGCGGCGACCTCGTGCTCTACGGACGCGGCGACCCGACCTTCAGCAAGCGCTGCTACGACGTCGACGAGACCCGCGCCGGCGCGTGCGACGCCGATCCGGCGGCGAAGCTCCGCGACCTCGCCCGGCAGCTGCGCGAGCGCGGCGTCCGCGAGGTGGCCGGTGACCTGGTCGGCGACGGGTCGTACTTCGACGCGGAACTCGTGCACCCGGGATGGGAGAGCTACGACCTCAACTGGTGGTATGCGGCCCCGGTGGCGGGACTCGGCTTCAACGACAACAGCGTGGACCTCCGCATCGCCACCGGCGACTCGGGGAGCAGCGCGCCGCTCGTGACCCTCTCGCCCGATGTCGGCCTCGCGTCGATCGACAACCGCGCGGCGATCGGCCCGCGCGGCACCCCGCGCTCGTTCGACATCCTGCGGAGCGAGGACGGCACGCGCTACGTGGCGCGCGGCACGATCCCGTTCGGCGGCGCGGCACGCACCGAGTACGGGGCGGTGAAGGATCCGGTGCGCTTCGCGGCGCTCGCGTTCCGGAAGGAACTCGCGGCCGCCGGCATCGTGGTGCGCGGCGAGACGGTCGCCACCAGCGATTCGCTCGACTTCGCGCACGCGCGCGGCACCCCGGCGATGGCGGAGGTCACCTCGCGCCCGCTCAAGGACTGGGTCTTCCCGGTGCTCAACACCTCGCAGAACTGGTTCGCCGACATGCTCGTGAAGCAGCTCGGGCGCCAGGTCCGCGGCGAGGGGTCGTGGCGCGCCGGCCTCGAGGTCGAGCGCCGCTTCCTGATCGATTCGGTGGGGATCGACTCGACGCAGTTCGCGCTGAGCGACGGGTCCGGCCTCGCGGCGAACAACCTGGTCTCGCCGCGCGCCTTCACCCAGCTGCTGGCGTACATGCGGCGGCACCGGCACTACGACGCCTTCGCGGCCGGCCTCCCGCAGAGCGGCAGCACCGGCTCGCTGCGTCGCCGCTTCGTCGGCACCCCGCTCGAGGGGCGCGTCCGCGCCAAGACCGGCAGCATCTCGCGGGTGAACACGCTCAGCGGCTACGTCGAGCGCGCCGACGGCACCGTGCTGGTCTTCTCGGTGCAGGCCAACCACCACACCCTCGGCAGCGCGCGGATGTTGCCGGCGATTGACAGCGTCGTGGC
Organism: Gemmatimonadales bacterium; assembly: GCA_035712665.1. Taxonomy (GTDB): domain Bacteria; phylum Gemmatimonadota; class Gemmatimonadetes; order Gemmatimonadales; family GWC2-71-9; genus Palsa-1233. The sequence continues at coordinate 116 of DASTAN010000025.1, read as the reverse complement.
GGAGCTCGGAAGGCGGTGACACGGGACACGGGACACGGGACAGGGATGCGGCGCGCCGTGTCACTTGTCACTTGTCCCGTGTCACTTGTCCAGTAACGCCAGCATCTCCCCCACAT
>DASTAN010000024.1:0-13631 GCA_035712665.1 Gemmatimonadales bacterium | reverse complement strand
TGGCCCTGCTCGCTGAAGGTGAGGATGTCGCCCGGCAGGAGCGCGTCGAGTTCGCGACGGATCGCGATCCCCGCCTCCGCCTGCGATTGCGACGTGCGCGGGAGGCGAATGCCCTGCTGCCCGTAGGCGTACCAGATCAGCCCCGAGCAGTCGAAGCCGCCCGACCCGTCGCCCGTGCCGCCCCAGACATACGGCTGCCCCATCTCCTCGACTGCGGTGGCGACGACGGCATCGAGCAGCCGCGCCTTCTCGGCTGGAATGCCGGCTGCGCTCAGGCGGTCGCCCGTGGCACGCGGCGTCCAAAGTCCCGCCGTCTCGTTGCTGCCCTTGGCTCGGGTTCGCGACGCGCGACGCCAGCCGAGGGTGAAGCCGACCTCGAGCCCGTCGCGTCCCGCGATCGTGAGCCGACGCCAGCGCCCCTCGACGGTGCCGCGCACCGGCCCGAGCACCACGAGCGGGAGCCGCACGCCGAAGGAGTAGCCGAACCAGAGGTTGTCCTGCTCGCCGGTGCCGATGCCGACGTTGCCGCCGACGAACGCCGTGGGGATCCGTCGCCCGCCCTCGAACAGCGTCACGTCGAGGCCACCGCCGTAGAGCCGCCCCGACCGTGCGGTCTCGCCAGGCAGCGCCCCCGCCGAGAGGTCGGCGCCGATCGGGCCGATCAGGTCGCGCTGCACGGTGAGCCGCCAGCTGTCCTCGTCCGGCCCCTCGAAGACGCGGCCGACCGTGCCGAAGACGCCGTCCTGAGCCGCGAGCGGCAGGCACGGAGTCGCGAGGAGGAGCAACAGCGGCAGCGGCCTCATTGCGGCGGCGTCTCCTGATCGGGTGGGGTGGCATCGGCCCCGAGGATGTCGTCAAGGGCAGACTGGGTAGGGACGCCCTCGGCCGTCACCGCCAACACGTCTCGCAGCTCGGGAGAGCCGCGGAGGATGCGCACCCAGAGCCAGAGGCCGAGCCCCGCCCCGGCGAGCCCGCCCGCGAACGCGACGGCGACACCGGCGGTCGGGGAAAGCGTCGGGGCGACCATCGCGGTGATGGTCGCCCCGAGGGCAGCCGCGAGGGTCGCGGCGAACGGCGTCAGGAGCCAGCCCGCAATGCGGAGGAGAGCCCGCCCGATGCGCGCCAGCACGGGCGGAGTCGTCTCAGCTCCGCGCGCCGCCGAGGCCGCTGACGAGCGTGGCGAGCGGCAGGCCCGCGAGCGACGCGACCGCGAAGGTTGGGACGTTCCAGCCGGCGCCCGGGAAGTGCAGCGCCGCCGCGGCCGCGCCGCAGACCGCGGTGCAGATCGCGGTGAGGATCAGCGTGCCGGCCACCGAGGCCTCGCCCTTCCGCGCGGCCTGGTTCGCCATGATGAAGGCGCCGAGCCACGAGATGTACGAGGCGACCATCCACCACACCGGGTGATACCACCAGTTCGAGCCGCCGCCGACCTCGTGCCACCGGTTGGTGTAGGTGCCGAGCGGCTGCAGGGCGATCACGTCGATCACCATGTACACGAGCGCCGCCCCGAGGCCGATGCCGGCCGCGCCGCTGATCCCCTCGATCGTGCGGGCGCGAGTCCAGATCCCCGGGAGGACGATCGACAGTGCCGCGCCGATCGCGACGATCACGCCGGTGAGCGCGTGATCGGCCGTCCCCTCGAGGGACCGGTTGACCAGCGAGACGGCGAAGACGGCGACCGACTGGATCACGCCGAGGATGACGGAGCCCCGGAGGATGACCGAAAGGTCGGTGGTGTCGACAGTCGAGGGCTGAACCGCGGTGGCCATCAGGAACTCTCCGAAGTGGTTGTCGGAACGCGCGATAAGGTAGCGGGACGGCCCCACCGAGGCCAAGGGGTCACCCCAGCGCCCCGAGGAGCACGGCGGCATCGGTCAGGGCCCACGCGGCGAGCGCGTGATACATCCCCCGCTGGTGCTCGGCCGACGACCAGCCGTGCCCCCCCTGATACCACGGGAAGAGCACCGCGATCCACCCCAGCATCGCGATCCCGAGGGCAGTCCAGCGCAGGGCGTCGGCCGGCAGCCCCCAGCCAGCGGCCACTCCCGCCCCGACCAGCATCCCGAACGCGAGCCCGGTGCAGGCCACCGCGATCGCCAGCGACCGGCGGACGCCAAGCCGGATCACCAGGGTGCGGTCACCGCGGGCGCGATCCTCGTCGATCTGGTAGAGCTGGGTCAGCGGATAGAGTGCCGCGAACAGCGGGCAGAAGGCCCAGAGCGTCATCGTGGCCCACGGCTCGAGCGGTCGTCCGGTGATCGCCCACCCCGCAAGCGGCGAGAGCGTCCCGAAGCCGAGCATGTTGATGATCCAGTCGGCCCCACCGACGGCCTTGAGCCGGAGCGGCGGCACCGAGTAGGCGACCGACATCGCCACGCAGGCGACGTACAGCCAGCGATAGAGCGGCGGCAGCGACCAGGTGAGGGCGAGGCCCGCCAGCATCAGGGCGACCGACGCCGCCGCGAGCCCCTTCGGCGGCGGCGGCGGGTGACGCAGGTACGCGACGTCACCGGTGTCGCGATCGAAGGCCGAGTTGAGGGCGAGCGTGCCGCCGTTGAGGCAGATGACCCACGCCGCGAGCCCGCGCCACGCGTCGCCGTCAAGCGCGAGGGTTCCCGACGCGAGCCACCAGCCGAGCGCGCTGTGCCCCGCCATGATCGGCCACTCGGCCGGACGCAGGTGCAGCACATACGGCAGCGCCGGGCCCAGCACGGCGCGGAGCGCGCGTCGCGCCGGCGTCGCCGCCAGCGCGTCCGGGGTCACCTCAGTCGAGGAGTCCAAGCGCCCTCGCGGCCACCCGCAGCCCGTGCAGCGTGAGATCGGGATCGACGATCGTGATCGTCGTGGTGAGCGGCGCGATCAGCGCGGCGAGGCCGCCGGTTGCGATCACCGCCGGCGTCTCCTTGGTCGGCCACTCCGCGAGGAAGCGGCGCACCATCCCGTCGATCGCATCGGCGGTGCCGAAGAGCACCCCGCCCCGCAGCTGCTCGTCGGTGCGGCGTCCGATGGCGCGCTCGGGCGGCAGCAGTTCGGTGGCGGTCAGCTTCGCGGCGCGTCGCACGAGCTGCTCCGCGGAGGTGCGCAGCCCCGGCATGATCGTGCCGCCGAAGAAGCGCCGATCCGCGGTGATGCAGTCGAAGGTCGTGGCCGTGCCGAGGTCGATGACGATCGCATCGCCAGGATAGAGATCGGCGGCCGCAAGCACGTTGACGAGACGGTCCGCACCGACGGCGAGCGGTTCGTCGACGTCGACCGTGATCGGCAGCGGCGAGCGCGGCTCCACCACGCCGACGCGGGAGGTGAGCGTGCTGACCGCGCTGCGCATCGCCTGCGTGACCGCAGGCGCGACCGACGCCAGGCACGCCGCACGGAGATCGGTGCGCGCGACGCCGGCCCGCGCCACGAAGGCCTCGAGCGCGATCGCCCATTCGTCCGGCGTGCGTTCGGCGGTCGTCGTCATCCGCCAGTGGGCACGCAGCGTGTCCCCGTCGAAGAGGCCGCCGGTGACTTCGGTGTTGCCGATGTCGAGGGTCAGGAGCATGTCGGAATCTCGCGTCAGGGATGGCCGGGTACCACCCCGCCCCGGCACGGGACGGTTGCACCATCGGGGCCGCGAATCAGGAGGGCGCCGTCCGCGGCGATCCCGGCGGCCGTGCCGACGACGGGTTCGCGAACCGGCTGGCCGCTGAGGACGTCGCGGGCGTGAAACGCATCGAGTTCACTCGCCGTGAGCGGACCGGCACTCCGACCCGCCTGCTGCACCGCCGCCAGCACCGGGGCCACGAGGGCGCTCACCTCGGCCCCGGCAGCCTCGTCCGCGAGGGTCGTGGCGATCGTCGTCAGTTCGGGCGGGAGGATGTTGGTGACGTTGAGGCCGAGGCCGACGACGACCCACTGGCACTGCGCCCCGACCCAGCGCGCCTCGGTCAGGATGCCGCCGACCTTGCGGCCGCGCAGCAGGAGGTCGTTGGGCCACTTGAGCCCGACGGCCGCGAGGCCCGGCAGCGCGCGTTCGAGCGTCGTCGCGAGGGCAAGCCCGATGCGCAGCGACAGCGCCTCGAAAGCATCGACACGCACCGGCCGGAGCACGACCGACATCCACAGCCCCCCGAGGTCACTCGCCCACGCGCGCCCGCGCTGCCCGCGACCGGCGATCTGGCGATCGGCGATCACGGCCGAGCCGTGGGCTGCGCCGTCGGCCGCGAGCTGGTGCGCCAGCTCCATCGTGCTCGCCACCTCGCGGTGGCGCTGCACCACCGGCGCTAGAGCCATCCCGCCCCGAGCAGCGCCAGCAGCACCGCGCCGAAGGCGATGCGATACCACGCGAAGGCGCGGAAGGAATGCGACTCGACGAAACGCAGGAAGCCACGAATCACCATCAGCGCCGAGACGAAGGCGACGACGAGCCCGACGCCGAACATCGGGGCGTCGGCGGGGCCGAGCAGGTCGCCGCTCTTGGCGAGGTCGAGGACCGCCGCGCCGACGATCGTCGGTATGGCGAGCAGGAACGAGAACTCCGTCGCCGCCGGGCGCGAGAGGCCGACGGCATAGCCACCGAGGATCGTCGTGGCCGCGCGGGACGTGCCCGGGATCATCGCGAGCACCTGCGCGAAGCCGATCGCCAGCGACTGCTGCCAGGTGACCTCGCCCAGCACTGCGGCACGCACCACGGGGCGTCGCCACTCGAGCGCGAGCATCACGAAGCCGCCGATGATCAGCGCCCACGCCACGACGATCGGATTGAAGAGGACCGACTTGATGAAGTCGTGCGCCGCGAGCCCGATGAGCGCGGCGGGCAGGAACGCGAGGAGGAGGTTGCCGACCATCCGTCGCTCGCCACCGGGACGCAGCCAGCCGAAGGCGAGCTCCCACAGGGTGCGACGATAGTGCCACACCACGGCGAGGATCGCCCCGAGCTGGATGACGACCTCGAAGGTCGCCGCCCGCTCGCCGGTGAAGTCGAGCATCTCGCCGACGACGATCAGGTGCCCGGTGCTCGAGACCGGGAGAAACTCGGTCGCGCCCTCGACCAGGCCGAGGATGACGGCGACCAGCAGCGGTGGGATGTACATCAGCGGCCCAGGATCTCGGCGTAGTACGCCTCGTACTGCGGGACGATGGCGTCGGCCGAGAACATCGCGGCGCGGGCGAGGGCGGCCTGGCGGGCCGCGGCGTGGCGCGTGGGGTCCTTCAGCAGCGCGATCGCGCGACGGGCCATGGCCTCGACCGAGCCGACCGGCTCGAGGATTCCCTCGACGCCGTCGGTCAGCACTTCCGGAAGCCCGCCCGCGGTGGTCGCGAGCACCGGCGCCCCGCACGCCATCGCCTCCAGCGCCGCGAGGCCGAACGACTCGGTCTGCGACGGCAGCAGGAAGAGGTCGCTGGCGGCGAGGAGCGGCGCCACCGTGTCGAGGCGCCCGAGGAAGCGGATATCGGCGCCGACACCGAGCTCGCGTGCCTCGTGCTCGGCATCGTGGCGATCGGGACCATCGCCCACCATCAGCAGCGTCGCCGGCATCGCGCGGCGCACGCGAGCGAAGATTCGCACCACGTCCTTGACGCGCTTCACCTCGCGGAAGTTCGAGACGTGCACCAGCAGCTTGTGATCGGCCGGGGCGAGCGTCTCGCGGGGCAGCGCCGCCTCGGGGCGGTACTCCTGCAGGTTCACGAAGTTGGGAATGACGCGGAGGTCGCAGCTCACGCACCCGAAGGCACGGTAGGTCTCGTCGCGCAGGAACTCCGACACCGCCGTCACCCCGTCCGACTGCTCGATCGAGAAGCGGGTGATGGCGTAGAACGACGCCTCCTGCCCCACCAGCGTGATGTCGGTGCCGTGGAGGGTCGTCACCACCTTGATCGGGTGCTCGTGCTTGAGCATCTCGCGCGCGAGGAACGCCGTCGTCGCGTGCGGGATGGCGTAGTGCACGTGGAGGAGGTCGAGCTTCTCCTGGAGCGCGACCTCGTACTGCCGCGACGCGAGCGCCAGCGTGTACGGGAAGTGCTGGAAGAGCGGGTAGCGCGCGATCTCGGTGTCCACCTGGTGGAAGACCGCGTGTCCGACGTACCCGCGCAGCCGAAACGGCGAGTCGTAGGTGATGAAGTGGACCTCGTGGCCGCGCCGCGCGAGCTCGAGCCCGAGCTCGGTCGCGACGGCGCCCGAACCGCCGTAGGTCGGATAGCAGGTGATGCCGATCCTCACGCCGCACGCTCCCTCGCCGCGGCCGCGATGGCCTCGGCAATCCGTTCAGGAGGACGCGTCGCGTCGAGCACGAGCACGTCCCCGGTCGCCTGGTGCCGGAACCACGTTTCCTGCCGCTTCGCATACTGCCGCGTCGCGAGCGCCACCGCGTCGACGAGCGCGTCGCGGTCGAGCCGCCCCTGCAGCACGTCCACCGCCTCGCGGACCCCGATCGCATCCATCCCCGGTCCCTCGAGCGGTGCGCCGTCGGCGAGTGCCGCCGCCACCTCCTCGATCAGTCCGCGACGCAGCATCTCCTCGGCCCGCGCGCGGATGCGCTGGTGCAGCACCGCCCGCGGCACGGTGAGCCGCACGGTCCAGGGGCGGATCGCCGCTTCCGTGCGCGCCGTCTGCTGCCACCAGCCGAGCGGCTGCCCGGTGAGGAGCGCAATCTCGATGGCGCGGGTCGCGCGTTGCCGACCGCCGCCGCCCGGGAAGGTCGGGTCGAGCCGTTCCGCCCACCGCACGAGCGACGGCAGGTCGAGGGCGGCGGTGAAGGCCGCGAGCGCGTCACGACGCGGGCGGTCGAGCGGCGGCTCCTTGAAGAGGCCGTCGGTGAGCGCCTTCACGTAGAGGCCGGTGCCGCCGACGACCAGCGGCTGCCCCCCGCGGGCGCGAATGGCTGCGAGTGCCTCCGAGGCATCGAGGGCGAACTGGCCGGCGCTGTACCGGGTGCCCGGCGCCACGATGCCGACGACGTGGTGCGGGACGCGCTCGCGCTCGCGCCGGGTCGGGGCCGCCGTCGCGATGTCGAGGCCGCGATAGACCTGGCGCGAGTCGGCGGAGACGACCTCGAGCCCGGGCCAGTGCGCCGCAAGCGCGAGGGCCACGGCGGTCTTGCCGACGCCGGTCGGTCCGACGAGGACCGGGGTCACGTCAGCGGCGACCAAAGCGACGCTCCAATTCCTCGCGGGGCAGCTGCACGATGGTGGCGCGGCCGTGCACGTCGTGCGGCGGCAGCGCGCACGCGAAGAGCCGGCGCAGCAGCTCGCGCATCGCCCGCACGTCGAGCGGCTGTCCCGCCTTCACCGCCGCCCGACAGGCCCAGGTCTGCGCGAAGCGCTCGAGCGGATCGGCCCAGCCGCCGAAGCGGCCGCGCGCCAGGTCGGCGACCAGGTCACGAAAGCAGGCGATGCCGTCGAAGCGCGGATGCGGATCGGGGACGCCGTGGATTGCCACGCTCCGCCCGCCGAACGGCTCGAGCTCATAGCCGGTCCGCGCGAGCCAATCGCCGTGGCGCTGCACGACATCGAGCTCCTCGTCGGTGAGCTCCACCGTCACGGGCAGCAGGAGCCGCTGCGCGGGAAGCCCCTCGCCACGCAGCCGTGCCATCAGCTCCTCGTACAGCACCCGCTCGTGCGCGGCGTGCTGGTCGACGATCACGAGCCCCTCGGGCGACTCGTAGCAGATGTACGTGTCGTCGAACTGCAGCAGCGGGATGTCCCACGACGAGGTCGCCTCGGCCGCGATCGGCGCGTCGTCGTCACCGCGGGTGCCTCGTCGAGCGGGGCGAACAGATCAGCCGTCGGCGCGGCATCGTCGCGCGGCGCATCCCACACGCGCGGGGCCGGGCCGGCGGTCGGCCGCGGGCCGGTGCCGACCATCGCCGAGGCAACCAGCTCGCCCAGCGCGTGACGCACCGCCTCCTCGGCCGCGCGCTCGACCGCGAACCGCTCGCGAAAGCGGACCTCGAGCTTGGCGGGATGGACGTTCACGTCCACCTCCGACGGATCGACACGGATGTCGAGAAAGAGCGACGGCCGGTCGCCGGGATGGATCGCCGAGCGATACCCCGCCTCGGCGGCGCGGACGAGGAACGGATCGCGGAACGGACGGCCGTTGACGAAGAGCTGCACGCGGCGCCCCGTCGGCTGGGCATCCGCCGGCCGCTGGCAGAACCCCTCGATGAAGACGGGCCCCACGCCGTGCGCGACCGGCAGCAGCGTCCGCGCCACGTCCTCGCCCCACACGGCGGCCAGGCGCTCGTCGCGCGGCTGACCGGGCGGCACGCTGAGGCGGCCGCGGCCGTCGAGGGTCAGCTCGAAGCCGACCCGCGGGTGCGCGAGGGCGAGCGTTGCCACCACATCCCACACCGCGCGCGACTCGCTCGCGGCGCTGCGCAGGAATTTCCGGCGCGCCGGGGTGTTGAAGAAGATCGCACGCGCGGTGACCGTGGTGCCACGACGACGGGCTGCCGGCTGGACTGCCTCGACCCTCCCACCGGCGACGCGGATCTCGGTCCCTTCCCCGTCGCCGGTCGCGGTGACGAGGGTGAAGCGGCTCACCGAGGCGACCGCCGGGAGCGCCTCGCCGCGAAAGCCGAAGGTCGCGATGCCGACGAGGTCACCGGTCGCGCGAATCTTGGAGGTGGCGTGGCGATCGAGGGCGAGGAGGGCGTCGTCGGGCGACATCCCCGAGCCGTCGTCGGCGACCTCGATCAGCGTCTTGCCGCCGTTCTCGACGGCGACGCGAATGACGGTCGCACCGGCATCGAGGGCGTTCTCGACCAGTTCCTTCACCACCGAGGCCGGGCGCTCGACCACCTCGCCGGCGGCGATCTGGTTGGCGACGGCGTCGGGGAGGATCGCGATGCGGCGGGAGGCGTCCACGGCCATCCGTTCAATCTAGCGGGCCGATGCCCGCGACCGCCTCGATCGGGAGCCACCCTCGGGCCCCGCTCGCAAGCGTGACGAGCACCCACTCGTCCTGCCGCCGCTCGACCGACCCGCTGACCCACGCCGGGGCCCCCGCCAGCGCGGGCGCCGCAGCGACCGGAGAGACGCGCAGGACGTCCGCACGTCGCACGAGGACGCGCCCCGCCCGCTGCTGCCAGCGTCCGTCCGCACCGTGCAGCAGCGCCGCCGCGCAGAGGACGGCGAGGGTCCACGTCGCGCGGCGGCGGCGCGTGCGCCACGCGAGCGCGCCGAGCGGCGCGAGGATGGCGGCGAGGAGCAGCGATTCCGCGGCACTGAGCGGCACCCGAGGTGCGCGGGCGCGCACGTCCACCGGGATCGTGCTGGCCTGTCGCCAGGCCTCGCGCGTCAGCGGGTCGCGCGGGGCGAGCTCGAGTGCCCGGAGCCACGCCGCCGCGGCGCCGACATCGTCGCCCTGTCGCCACTGCGCGGCCGCGAGGTTGCGCCACGCGACGGGTGCACGCGGATTCGCCCGCACCTGTTCCTGGAAGCCGCGCGCGGCACCGGCCGGATCGCCATCGCGATAGCGCGTCACCGGCGAGCGGGGCTCCTGCGCCGACACCGTCGCGGCGCCCACGGCGACCGCCAGCAGGAGCATCGCGCCGCGCCGAGCGGGGCGAAGCCGCGCCAGCACGCGCGAGGCGACGGATGCGATCTCGGGTGGCGAACCGGCGCGGACCGGCCCGTAGCGGGCGGCGTCGCGCGCCGCGAGCCAGGCGGCCACCGCATCGGCATCCTCGGGCGAGACGCCACGGCGACGGAGCACCGCGGCCACGTCCGCCCCGCCGTCGGTCAGTCGCGCGACCACCTGCAGGAGTTCGGCATCCGCCGGACGCGGGGCGGCGACGACGGGCCGCGATCGCCGGCGCGGGCGCACAACCAGGCCAAGCACCGCGAGTGCGGAGAGCGGCAGCGCGATCGGCAGCGCCCGTTCCGTCCAGGGGGTCGCGACCCGATCGGTCACCGGCAGCAAGGGACGATCGCTGCCCGGCAACGCCGGTCGGACGGCCACGCCGATCGCCGGTGCGGCCGCTGCCACCACCGACGCCGTGGTCGGATCGAAGAACGGATAGCGCACGCGCGGCAGGGCCACGACCCCGACCGAGTCGGGGACCAGCGTGAAGACGAAGCGCTTCTCGCCGCCGAAGACGCCGTTCACGCGCGAACTGACCTGACGCGTCGGCTCGGGATAGACGCGCACCCCGGCAGGCCACGTGATCTCGGGGGTCGGCCACAGGACGGCGTTGCCGACACCACGGAGCACCAGCTCGACCGTGCCCGGCGTGCCGACGCGCAGGCCATCGATCGGCAGCCGCCATTCGATCCGGATGCCGCGCGCCGTCGGTCCCGAGCCCAGCTCCCGAGCCAGTGCGGCCGGCACCGGTCGCACGACCAGCGATGCCGGACGCGAGCTCAGCGACTTGCGGTCCTCCGGGGCGAAGAACGACACGGAGGTCGGGACGGCGTACGAGAGCACGGCCGGCGGCGCGGTGATCGTGCCGTCGCCCAGCGGGAAGATCGTCTGGTGCATCACGAAGAGGTCGTACACGCGCCCGCGCACGAGTCGCGTCTCGGCGAGCTGGGGCGTCGGCTGCGCCTGCACGCTCCAGAGGCCCGAGAGCGACGGTGCACGCAACGTGGGCTGGCGTCGCAGCCGCTCGCGGAGCTCGCGCGGGAACCACGCCGCCGTGACGAGCTCGACCTGCTCCCCGACCCACGCGCTTGGGGTCGAGAATCGGGTGGCCACCGAGACCTCGCCCGGCGGGGGCGGCGGGAATTGCCCCAGCATCGCCTGCGCCCGCGGCGAGAGCGCCGTCGTGTCCTGCTGCATCGCGAGCGATGCGAGCAGCGCGAGGGCGGCGATCACCAGTCCGGCCCCGCCGGCGGCTGGCCGCGCCGCTGGCGGCGCGCGAGGTTCTGGCGCGTCTCGCGCTCGGCACGCTCCATCGCGTTGAGCACCTGCTCGGCCTCGGCTTCGCTCATCCCGTTCTGCCCGCCGCGCGGCGGGGGACGCTTCGGATCCTGCTGCTGCTCCCCGCTCCCCCCACCGCCACCCCCGCTCGGCGGCGGGGGCGGACGACGGAGCCGGCGCGCGAGCTCGTAGTTGAACTTCGCGGCCGGGTCGCTCGGGGCGAGCTGCAGCGCACCGCGCAGGTGCTGCTCCGCGAGCCCGAGGAGCGAGTCGGCGCGCGTGGAGTCACGCCGCGCGGCGCGGATGAAGGTGGTGCCGAGGTTGTAGAGGGCGCGGCGCCGGAGATCGGGATCGAGCGACACGGAGGCGCGCGCGAGCGCATCCACGGCGGTCGGGATGTCGCCGCCCACCAGCGCGGCCGTGCCGGCGTTGTACCAGGCGGTGTCGGTGCTGCGGCGCTTCGCGTCGGCGAGAAACGCCTCGCGCGCCGCGGCGGTGTCGCCGCGCTGCAGCAGCCGGATGCCCGTCTCGGGGCGCTGGGCCGCGAGGGGCGATGCCGCCGCGAGCAGCAGCCCAGCGAGCGCCGCGGTACGGCGAGTCCACGCGTGCCCGAGCAGCACCGCCGCGGCCGCGAGCGCGAACAGCCACGCGCGAGGGACGCGATCGGCGGCGAGGCGATCCCGCGCCGCCGCCCGCTCGAGGCGCTCGAGCGCGCGCCGCACTTCGCCAGCCGGATCGGGGGTGTCCGCCGGGATCACGGTCGCCTCGGCGGCGGTGGCCAGGGCCTCGATGAGATCATCACGACGCATCGTGACCACCTCCTGCCCCGAGCCATCCTTGTGCCACCCCTCGCGACCATCCGGAATGCGGGCCCCTTCGGGCGTGCCGAACGGGACAATCGCGAGCGCGATGCCATCCTTCCGGAGTCGCTGGCCCGCTTCGACCAGCGCATCCTCGCCGTCGAACGCCTCACCATCGGTCAGGAGCACGATCGCCTTGTCGCCACCCTGGTCGGTCGCGGCGAGCACCGCGGCGGCCTGCACCAGCGACGCCCCGATGGCCGAGCCGCCCTCGCTGGCGACCTCGGGGTCGAGGGCGTCGAGCTGCAGGGCAAGCGCGCTCTGGTCCAGGGTGAGCGGGGCCAGCAGGTACGGACGCGCCGCGAAGGCCACGAGCCCGAGGCGATCGCCGGGCAGGTCCTGCACCAGGCGGCGCGCCGTCGAGGTCGCGCGCGTCAGGCGATCGGGCAGCGCATCCTGCGCGAGCATCGACCGCGAGACATCCACGACGAACACGATGTTGCGGGCCCGCGACTCCGCCACCTGCGTCGCGACACCCCACCGCGGTCCGGCCAGTCCGATCGCGGCAAGCAGCGCCGCCCCGCCGAGGGTCCACGGCGTCCGCCGACCGCTCTGGCGGGCCGTGGCGCCAAGCGAGGCGGACCACGCGGCCGCCGCGGCGTGGCGACGGGAGACGGCGCGACGCGCGAGCCACCACGCGAGCAGCGCCCAGAGCGGCGCGGACCAGAGCAGGAGCGGGGTATCGACGCTCACGGCACGCGCACCACGACGGTGCCCGAAAGCAGCACCTCGAGCAGCAGGAAGCCAAGGCCGAGCACCAGGAACGGCGTGGTGCGCTCATCGCGCCGGGCGTACCGCACGACCTCGACCTCGGTGCGCTCGAGCCGATCGATCTGCTGGAAGATCCGTCCGAGGGCCTGCGCATCCTTGGCACGGAAGTACTGGCCGCCGGTCTGCTCGGCGATCTCGGTCAGCAGCGCCTCGTCGATGCGCACCGGCAGCATCTCGTAGCGAAACCCGTTCAGTCCGCGGCCCGTGGGGATGCGCGCCTCGCCATCGGAGCCGACGCCCACCGTGTAGACCTTGATCCCGAAGGCCTCGGCGGTCTGCGCCGCGGTCCGCGGGTCGATGAGCCCGCGGTTGTTCTCGCCGTCGGTGAGCAGCAGGATGACCTTGCTCTTGCCCGGCACCTTGCGGAGCCGCGCGACCGACGTCGCCAGGCCGGAGCCGATCGCGGTCCCATCCTCGAGCGCCGGCGTGCCGACCTGGATCGCGTCAACCGCGCGATCGAGCGTCGGGTAGTCCAGCGTCACCGGCACCAGCGTGATCGCCTCGCCGGCGAAGGTCACCAGCCCGATCCGATCCGCGCGCCGCCCGCGGATGAACGCGCGCGCCTGCTCCTTCGCGACAGCCAACCGATTGTTCGGGGCGAAGTCCTCGGCCAGCATCGACGACGAGACGTCGAGGGCGAGCACGATCGCGATGCCATCAGCCGAGACGCGCATCTGGTCGCCGCTCCGGAACGGCCCGGCCGCGGCGAGGATCAGCGACGTGAAGGCGAGCGACCGGCACGCCGGCGGCACCCGCAGCAGCCACGCCCGCGAGGATGCGGCGCGAAACGGTGCGGCGTCGGACACCACCGCCGGCGCCGAGGCGCGGCGGCTGCGCCACCACCACCAGAGCGGCAGCGCCAGCAGCGCGAGCAGCAGCCACGGCCGGGCGAGCCCCACGCTCACGGCGCCTGCTCCGGGACGCGTGCCAACCCCGCCGCGGCGAGCTCGGCAAGCCGCGCTTCGCCATCGGGGAGGAAGCGCACCGCCTCGACGGCCTCCCACCACGCCGCGGTCTCGTCATCCGCCGGGAGGCGCGAACGAACGTGGGTGACGACGATCCCCGCTTCGCCGGCCGCGAGCCCGCGACGCAGCTGTGCCGGCGAGGCGTCGACGCGCCCCGCCACCGGCGCGACGCCCGGAACCGGGCCGCGTCGT
>DASTAN010000023.1:0-13421 GCA_035712665.1 Gemmatimonadales bacterium | reverse complement strand
GACCCGATGCGTGAGCGGCGCGTCGGCATACGCGGTGTCCAGCACGAACGGCACGTTCGCGAAGCGGTTCGGCGAGGCGCGGGTGAGCCCGAACCAGTCGCGCCCGAGCACCTGCGCATCAGCCGGCTGCACCACGATCGGGACATAGAGCGTTGCCCCATCGTGGACGTGATAGAGCGAGGTGTCGTTCGGCGGCAGCCGCACGTCGAGGATCGCCACCGCCCCCTCGCGAAACACCGGCACGTGCCTCGGCTCCTGCGCCACCGGCACCTGCGCCGCGAGCGGCGCGGCCAGCAGCAGTCCCAGCACGGCACGCATCATCACGTCGCCTCCCCCCTCGCCGCGCGGAGCGGCGCGATCGCCTCGGTGGCCCGTCCCAGCAGCTCGTCGAGAGGCGCCGCCATCGGACGCTGCCAGTTCGGTCGCTGCGACGCACGGGTTCCCGGAAGGTTCACCCCGCGCGATTCCAGCCAGAGGTCCTCGAGCCAGGTGAGCACCAGCGGACTCGCGCTCTGCCCGAGCCACGCAAGCAGCGCGTCGCGCAGGGCTGCCGCCTCGTCGGCCGTGACCCCGAGCTGCTCGGCGAGTCGCGCGACCCCCTCCGCGCGCGCCGTCCGCGTCGCAGGTTCGTCGTCGGCCGCGAGCAGCCCGCACCGCACCCGTTCGTCGATGTCCTCGCCGAGCATCCACCCCGCAAGCGTTGGCGTGTCGTGCGTGCCGACCATCGCGACCTCCTCGTCGGTCGGCTCAGGGATCGGCACATCACCCATCGCCGCAAACTGGGCCACGTACATCCCCGCGATCGCGTGCCTGGGCAGCGCTGACGCGATCTCCGGCGGCACCGTGCCGAGGTTCTCGCCGATCAGGGTGCAGCGATGGCGATGCGCGGCGAGGGTGAGCACCGCGAACAGTTCCTCGCTCGGCTGCGAGACGTACGTCCCCTGGTCGAGCCGCATCCCGTGCGGGATCCAGTAGAGTCGCGACCAGGCCATCACGTGGTCGATCCGCAGCACCCCGGCCAGCGCCATCTGGTGCGCCAGCGACTCGCGGAGATACCGATGCCCGTCGCGGCGCGCATGCACCGGGCTGATGGGCCCGAAGCCCCAGTCCTGGCCGCTCGGGAAGCCGGCGTCGGGCGGCGCACCGACCGACATTCCCGCCACGAAGAGCCCCTGCCGCGACCATGCATCGTAGCCATCGGGATGCACGCCCACCGCGAGATCGAGCCCCAGCTGCACGCCGTGCGCGTCGAGCCCGCGATGCAGCATCGCCAGCTGCTCGCGCACCCGTTCCTGCGCGACAAGCTGGAAGCGCACCTCGTCGCCATCCACGTCGTGCGGGGTAAGGTGTCCCGCGCGGAGCGGCTCGGGCCACGCGCGCCAGTTGCGGCCGTGCCTCGCCTGCGCGCCGCGGAACATCGCATAGCGCATCAGCTCCGGGTCGCGGAGCACGGCCTCGCTCGGCCCCGTGCCCGCCAGCGCCGCGCGCACCTCGGCATCGGCGCGGGCAACGTCGAGCGAGGCCACCGGACCGACCGCGCGATGCGCCGGCCCAAGGTCGAGCAGTAGCTCCGACCAGAAGAGGCGGCTCACCGGCGAGTACGGGCTCGGCTCGGGGTCGGGCGCGTTGAACGTCGGCAGCAACGGCAGCAGCGTCACGACCGCACCGCCCTGCGTGGCGATCCACTCGCACAATGTTGCGAGGTCACGCAGATCGCCGACGCTCCGACTGCGTGCCGTGCGGAGGGCGGCGAGCTGTACGCCGACACCCCACGCGCGTGTGAGCCGCTCGCTGCGCCAGGCGCGGGTCGGCGCGGCGATGACGCGGCAGGTCGCGTGACGACCACCGGCCGCAACAAGCAGCTCGTGCACGCCGAACGGCAGCGTGGTACTCGCGGTGATGGTGCGGTCGTGCATCGTGATCGGCGCGGCGTCACCCGACTCGAGCCGCAGCAGTGCATCCACGCTGCCGTGGGCTTGCACCGCGATCGGCGGCACGATGCCATCCCATGCCACGACCACCGGCGGCACCAGCTCGGCCGCCTGCGTGGCGCGCCACGCGGCCAGCGCCGACTCGGCGTCATCCGGCGAGGCGATCTCCGCACCAAGTGCCGCGCAGACGCGCACCAGCGTCTCGTCGCCGACGATCACCTCGGTACCGAGGCCGTCGCGATACGCGGTGTGGACGCCGAGGGCAGCGGCGAGGGCGTGGAGGGGTGGGGTCACGGCGCGGGACGGATCAAGGGCGAAGGGCCGGATGACACGACGCCCCCGCCCGTGGAGCCTCCCGAAAGAGCGGGCGGGGACGTCATATGGAGTATCGGATGTGCAGGGAGTGTGCCAAAGGACACGAGATCGGTGATCAGATCTCCGGTTCGACGACGACCCCCGTCCCGTAGCAGAGCACCTCCGTCACGCCCGGCATGATCTCGCCGGCATCGTAGCGCACGCCGATCACCGCATTCGCGCCGGCCTCGTGCGCGTGATGCAGCATCGTCTCGTACGCCTGCGCGCGCGCCTGCTCCGCCAGCTTGGTGAAGGCGCCGATGTTGCCGCCGACCAGGGTCTGGAGCTTCCCGCCCAGCGTCCCGATGATCGAGCGGCTCCGCACCACGACGCCGCGGACGACCCCGACATTCTGCACGATGCGATACCCCGGGATCTCGAGCCCGGTGGTGGTCATCTCGTGCGGCACATCCGCGACCTGCTTCAGCAGCACCATTCCTCGCACTCCGTGTCGAGTCTGGCGGGACACGCGACAAGAGACACGAGACGGAGCACTTGTTCCTTGTCCCCTGTCCCCTGTCCCGTGTCCCTTACTTCCCGCTCCACGTCCCCTTTGCCACATCCGGCACGAACGCGTCGATCCCCTTCGGCGGGAACGGCAGCGTCTTCCCCATCTGCGCGCTCATGTACGCCGTCATCAGCACCTTCATTACCTCGACGCCGTCGTCGAAGGTGAGCAGCGGCGTCGCGCGCCCCTGGAAGACGCGGCAGAAGTGGCGATTCTCGGCCGCATAACCGTAGGTCGACGCCTCGTCCGGGACGACCGGCATCAGCCCCATCTCGGCGTTCTGCTTCTCGACGAGATCCTCGCCGGCCTCGCCCATCACCTCGCGCGAGAAGAAGCAGTTGAGCTCGCTGTTGAGCGTGTTCCAGTTCATCGAGTACTCGGGGCCCAGCAGCTCGCCCGAGAGGCGGAGCCCGGCGCCGACGAACGACCACGACGTCGAAGCCTCGCCGATGACGCGCTCGCCGGTCGGCGTCTCGTAGGTGATCGTCACCGACGCGAAGTCCTCGCTCGGGCGCTTCCGGTAATCCACGCCCTTGCCGTAGCGCTGCTGCAGCTGCTTGGCGTAGTGCGGGCGGCTCCACTTGAGCGACGCGATGCGGCCGTTGACGGCGACCGGGGTGAGCGAGGCGCGCGGCTTGCCGGGCTCGGTGAGGAGGAAGCGCACCACCTCGACCGAGTGGCACATCATGTCGTTGAGGACGCCGCCGCCCTGCTTCTCGCCCTGCCAGAACCAGGCGGCGTGCGGCCCCGAGTGCTCCTCGGCCGCGCGCGCGAGATAGGGACGGCCGGTGGTCTTGGCACCGCGCGCCCAGATCAGGTCACGGCCGCGGGTGATCCCCGGCGAGAAGAGCTGGTTCTCGAGGTAGCCGGTCGGGATCCCCGCCTTGGCCACCATGTCGCGCACCTGCTTCGCTTCCTTCACCGTGCGGGCGAGCGGCTTCTCGCAGGCGATCCCCTTGAGGGTGCCCTTGCCGCTCCGCACCGCGTCGCAGATCTCCTCGATGTTCTCGATCCGCGCGTGGTTCGGGCCGCAGAGCCAGAGCGCCTCGATCGCCGGGTCGGCGACCATCTCGGTGATGCTCTTGTAGGCCTTCGCCTCGCCGACATCGAGCGTGCGGGCGAGCTTCGCCGCATCGGCGGCGTTCTTCTGGTTCGGCGACCAGACGCCGAGGACGTTCCCTTCGCGCACCTGCTGCCAGGACTGGATGTGGAAGCGGGTGTTGAAGCCGGAGCCGACGAAGCCTACACCGAGTGGACGCATTCAGAGAGATCCGTGTAAGAGAGAGATCGGAGATCGGCGATCGGAGATCCGAGACCGCACCCTCCGATCTCCGATCGCTGATCGCTCCTCTCGCTGCCCGCTACAGCATTGCCTTGCGATTAGCCTCGTCCGGGCATCCCGTCCATTCCAGCACCGGCCGGTTGCCCTGGTAGCCGAGATCCGTGATGCCGATCTGCGAGGTCCAGAAGCCGCTGGCGACGAAGTCGCGGACGGAGGTGAACCAGCTGACGCCGTGCGAGAGCGCGGGGTCGGCCGTCTTCGGGTACGCGATCAGGTCGAGCATCGTGCGCCGCTCGGCGTCGGTGCACTCGATGAAGCGCTTCCCGAAGCGCTCGCGGCACTCGTGGTCCAGCCACGCGAGGCCGCCGCGGTGCGCCGTGCGCATCCCCGGCTCGAGGTCGAGGATCGCGTCCATCCACTGTGGCACGCCGGCATCGGACGCGCTCCCGGAGCGCTCGTCGCGCGGGATCAGCATGTCAGCGACCAGCGTCACCGTGGCGAACTCGTGGGGCGTGTAGACCTTGAGGTCGTACTGGCCGTCGGCGCTCGCCACGCGGCGCGCGGCTTCCTGCGCACTGGCCGGGGCCGGACGGATCGCGGTGGCGGTCGCCATCGCGGCCGCGGCGGCCATCAGCTCGCGGCGGGTCATCTCGCTCACAGGGCACCAGCCTTTCGCTGCGCGGTGATGTAGCGCGAGGTGCGCATCGAGAGCGCGAGGATCGTCCAGGTCGGGTTCTTGTCGGCCTGGCTCACGAACGACCCGCCGTCGGCGACGAACAGGTTCTTGCAGTCCCACGCCTGGCAGTTCGCGTTGAGCGCCGACGTGCTCGGCTTGTCGCCCATCCGGATGCAGCCGAGTTCGTGGATGATCGCCCCGCCGTTGGAGATCCCGTACCCCTGCTCCTTCGTCGGCATCGGCCCCACCTCGGCGCCCATGTCGGTGAGCAGCTGCCGGAAGGTCTCCTGCATGTGCTTGACCTGGTTGTACTCGTGGTCGGTCCACTCCCAGTGGAAGCGGAGCACCGGGATCCCCCACCGGTCGACGACCTTCGGGTCGAGCTCGCAGTACGACTTCTCGTTGGGGATCATCTCGCCGCGGCCCGAGAAGCCGATCGTCGCACCCCAGTACTTCCGGTAGTCGGCCTTGAGCGACGCGCCGTAGCCGCCGCCGCCGGGGTAGTTGTGGATCCCGCCCATGAAGCCGTAGCCCGGCTGGCCCAGGCCGCCCCAGATCTCGATGTGGTAGCCGCGCGGGAAGTCGAGCTTCCTGTTGTCGAGCCACCACGGCATGTAGAGGTGCGCGCCGCCGACGCCGTCGCAGTTGTGGCGCGGCGTGTCCATCAGCGCGGGGATGAACGCGCCGACGTCGGTGCCGGTGGTGTCGGTCAGGTACTTGCCGACGATCCCGCTGGCATTGGCGAGCCCGTGCGGGTGGTGCGAGCTCTTCGAGTTGAGGAGGATGCGCGCCGACTCGCAGGCGGAGGCCGCGAGCACGACCACCTTCCCGGCGGCGTGGTGCTCCTCGCCGGTCGTCTTGTCGATGTAGTGGACACCGGTCGCGAGCCCGTCCTTGCCGACCGTCACCTCGCGCGCCATCGCGTTGGTGATCAGCGTGAGCCGCCCGGTCTCGAGCGCCGGGGCGATGAGGACGTTGGTGCTCGAGAAGTTCGCGTTCACCGCGCAGCCGCGATTGCACTGGCCGCAGTAGTGGCAGGCGGCGCGGTTGTGGATCGGCCGAGTCAGGATCGAGAGGCGCGACGGGATGCAGGTGATCTTCCGCCGGTCGGCCGCGGTCTTCACGCGGCGTTCCCAGCAGCGCGGCGCCGGGGCGGGCAGGAAGTTGCCGTCGGGGTGGTTCTCGAGCCCCTCGCGCGAGCCGAAGATCCCGACCAGGTCATCGACCTCGTCGTAGAACGGCTTGATGTCGTCGTAGGAGATCGGCCAGTCATCGCCGAGGCCGTCGTGCGACTTCCCCTTGAAGTCGCGGGGGCCGAAGCGGAGCGAGATGCGGCCCCAATGGTTGGTGCGGCCGCCGACCATCCGCCCGCGCCACCAGTTGAAGCGCGTCCCCGGGGCGGTGGTGTACGGCTCGCCCTCGATGTTCCAGCCGCCGATGCAGGCGTCGTGCTCGCCGAACGGCCGCTCCTTCGTCGAGCCGCCGCGGCGCACCGTCTGCCACGGCTGCACCAGCATCGACGAGTCCTTGGCGTTGTCCCACGGCCCGCCGGCCTCGAGCATCAGCACGCGCGCGCCGGCCTTGGTCAGTTCGTAGGCGGCCATCCCGCCGCCGGCACCCGAGCCGACGATGACGACATCGTACACGTCAGGGCGCGGTGAGAAGAAAGCCATGGTGGTCCTTGGACTGGGGAGGTGCGTCAAACATAAAGCGTGGAGGGTGGAGGGTGGAGGGTGAAGGGCGGAAAGCGGAAAGCGGAAGGCATGTCGCCCTCCACCCTCCACCCTCCACCCTTCACCCTTCACCCTTCACCCTTCACCCTTCACCCTTCACCCTTCACCCTTCACCCTTCGCTGTTCACTCCTTGGCCAGGAACCGCAGCGCCGTCGCGACGAACGGCACCTCCGGCGCGAAGATCGGCACGTGCCGCCCTCCGGGAATGATCCACAGCTCGGCCTTCGGGATCGCCTGGTACATCCCGACGGGAATCTCGACCGGAAAGAACTCGTCGCGATCGCCGTGGACGACCAGCGTGCGCGCCGTGATCGTCGACAGGAACGGCGCCGTGAAGTTCATGTCGTCGTAGCTGTCCTTGAAGGCGTGGAACTGCTCCTCGAGCTCCCGCACCTGGGCATCCCCGCGGGCATGGATGCGGCGCCCGCGCTCGTAGTCGGCCGGACGCAGCTGGTCGACGGTCGAGAGGCGCATGATCCTCCGCGCCTGCTCGGGGTAGTAGGTCGTGGCGCCGATCAGCACCATCGCCTCGACGCGCGCTGGGACGCGCGTGGCGATGTGGAGCAGCGTCATCCCCCCGGTGCTGATCCCCATCGCCTTGAATCGGCGGATGCCGAGCGAGTCCATCAGCGCGAGGACATCCAGCGCCGACTGCCGGTGCGTGAAGGTCCGCGACGGGTTGGTGGAGCGGCCGTGCCCGCGCAGGTCCGGGACGATGACGCGGTAGCGCGCGGCGAGCTCCGGCACCATCGACGCCCACATCGCCCCCGAGCCGCCAAAGCCGTGGAGCAGCACGAGCGGCTCCCCCGACCCGTGGGACTCGTAGTGCATCGCGATCCCGTTGACCGCCACGCTGCGGCCCGTGCTTTCCGGGAGCTGCGCCGACGCGGGGGCGCTGGCGAGCAGCACGACCAGGAACCAGCTCATTCGCATGCGAGGCATCGTGGGACCTCCGGGGAGGGTGAAGGGTGAAGGGTGGAGGGCGGAGGGCGGAGCGCGGAGGGCGGAGGGCAAATCGCTCTCCACCCTTCACCCTTCACTCTTCACTTCCCTGCCAGCCGCCGCACCTCCGCCGCGAGCGTCTTCACCCGCTCGGCGTCGCTCGATCCCGCGACATCGCCGTCGATCTGTCCGGCCAGCGTGGTGAGCGCGGTGCGGCGCGCGGCACCATTTGCGGCCTCGGCCTTGTCGAGCGCCGCGCGGATCGCCGCGATGCGCCCGGCCGGGAGACCCTTCCCGCGCTCGAGCTGGTCGACGTAGCTCCGCACCACCGGGAACGCCGCCGGCCAGGTGATCTTCGGCTGGCTCTGCGGGTTGAACTCGTCCATCATCACCAGCTTCGCGGCGGCGATCTCGTTGGCGCTGAGGTGCGCCGTCGGCACCAGCTCGAGGATGTCGAGGCCGCGCGCCATCTCCGACGAGTAGATCCGCCCGTTGTACCAGTAGGCGCCCCACGACCCGGCGATCGTGCCGCCGCGACGGCGCGTGGTGTCGTCGGCCGCGCGCGGCGCGTCGACCGGGCCGCGATCGAAGAAGCCGATCTCGTACGGCTTGTCGGCATCGGTGAAGTCGATGAGGTTGACGCCGCCCTGGTACCACCCCTGCACCATCACGTCGCGCCCGGGCACGGGAATCAGCGAGCCGTTGTGGCTCACGCAGTTCTCGCGATCGGTCTGCGCGGTCGGGATCTTGAAGTACGCGTGCTGCTTCATCTTCCGGTCGGCGCCGATGACGAGCGTGGTGTTGCCGCCCATCTCCATCATCGAGGTCTTCTGGCACATCGGCTGCGTGCCGCCGCCCCACTCGTCCGTGAAGACGACCTTCTTGCCGTCATTGCTGAAGACGGCGGTGTGCCAGAGCGAGAAGTTGGTGTCGGCCACCGCGTCGAGGCGCACCGGCTTCTCGGGATTGCTGATGTCGACGAGGAGCCCCGCACTCGCGCACGCGCCGGCGAGCAGTCCCATCGCCGGATACGCCGTCACGTCGTGGCAGTTGCGCGGGCCGCCGGAGGCCTGCCGCCCGCCGCGCCGCGCGACCGGGCCGATCCCGGTGAAGATGCGCGCGCCGGTCACGACCTCGGCCATCTCCGGGTGGTGCACCGGGACCTTGATCACGTCGAGCCGATAGAGCGAGTTGCTCTCGTCGGCCGGATCGTCGCCCGCCACGCAGCCCGCCATCCCCTGCCGTACGCCCTGGTTCCCCGAGACATAGATGTAGACGATGTTCCTGTCGGTCGGGTGGGGGACCACCGTGTGCGTGTGCGACCCCTTGCAGGTCTGCACGTTCTTGACGAGCCGCGGCATCTTCGGGTTCGATACGTCATAGATGCGGACGCCCATCATCCCGTCCTCGGGCTTCTGCACCCCGCCCTTCGCGCAGTCGTTGCGGTTCCCCGTCCCCTCGGCCGAGATGAACAGGAGATTGCCGACGATCGACGGATCGCCCTGCGAGGTGATGCACGGCACTTCGGCGACCAGCACCGGCTTCGCCGCGTCGCGCACGTCCCAGATGGTGAAGCCGGCGAAGTTGCCCTGGTAGACGAGGTTGCCGCGGAAGGCGAGGTCGGAGTTGACGAAGGTGAGGCCGCGGGTCGAGTCGAACGCCGCCGACTTCGGGGCGGTGCCGAGGTGGCGCATCCCCTGGATCGCGACGCCGGCGTTGGCCATTCCGTGCGCGAGGTCGTCGCGCGGATCGCCCCCCTTCGGATAGGTCTGTGCGCCGAGCACGGGAACGGCCGCGAGCAGGGCGGCGGCAAGGGCGAGGCGGGCGGTCAGGCGAGGCATCAGCGCGCTCCTTCGAGGGTGGCCAGCATCTGGCGCATCAGCGCGATCTCCACGCTCTGCACCTGTTCGACTTCGTTCGCAAAGACGTTCACGTCGACTTCCTGCCCCGCCCGCGGCGTCGCGAACAGGTCGGCGACCATCGCGATCGCCCCCTCGTGATGGCGGATCATCAGCTCGAGAAAGCGGCGGTCGAACGCCGCACCCTTGAGCGTCGCAAGTTCCGCGAGCTCGGCGGCGGTGAGCATCCCCGGCATCGTGATCTGCACCCACATCGCGCTGTCGGGGACGACCTGCTGCCGATCGGCGAGCCAGTCGCCCATCAGCTGGATCTCCGAAGTCTGCGACTGGTCAATCTTCTGGGCGAAGCGGACCAGCCGCGCGTCACCGCTTCGCGTCGCGGCGAGCGTCGACATCCGGATCGCCTGCGCGTGGTGCGCGATCATCCCCTGCATGAACTGCACGTCGGCAGCGGTGTGCAGCGACCCCTCGGCGATCGGCTTGAGCGGCGGCAGGCCGCCGTGGGCGCCGTGATGGGCATGGTCCTGCGCGGCGAGGGGCGCGGTGGCGAGCAGAATGAGGAGGAGGTGGCGCATTCAGGTAAGGTACTACGGAAGCGGAAGCCTGCAGGTGACAAGGGACACGGGACACGCGACAAGGGACGCGGTCATCCCGAGCGGAGCGAGGGATCTCGGTTCGCCGTTCGCTGTTCGCCGTTCGCCGTTACGCCAGCGCCTGCCGCCGCACCGGCAGAAATCGCTTCCGTGCCGCCGCGAACTGCCGCAGCGTGAGCCCGGTCGCCGTGCGGAATCGTGTCGTCACCGTGCGCGGCGCCGTGCCGATCTCGGCCGCGATCTCCTCGACGGTGCGCTCGCCCATCGCGTCATCCACCATCTGCGCCACGCGGGCCACCAGCGGATCGGGCACCGGGAGCCGCGGCATCACCTTCGCAAAGCGCTCCTCGACGGCGGCCTGCATCGCGTCGAGATCCGGCGCCTCGGCCACGGCACCGGCGAGACGATGGGCAAACGCGCCGAGATAGCGGTCGGCGAACTGGCGCGTCCCGCGGATGACGTCAGGCGACACCCCAAGGAGCTCGCGCGTCGCCCCGAACTGGAGGCGGAGACCGAACCACCGAATGGTCGGGCCGATCGCGAGCGTCACCTCGGTGTCGCGCACGCCGAGGACCTCGAGAACCGGCCGCTCCCCCGCCTCGAGGCGCAGCAGCAGCATCGTCGTCGCGCAGGAGGGGAAGACCAGGTCGACCGGGTCGGGCCCGGTCGGCTCCAGCAGCCAGTAGCGCAGGAACCACGGCGCGAATGGCGCGGACGGATCCCGCTCGGCATAGCGATAGGCGGACGACACGAGCATGGGGACAATATGGACAGTGAAGGGTGGAGGGTGAAGGGTGAAGGGTGGAGGGCTTCCCGTGTCCCTTGTCCGCTACCGCAGACCGGCTTCTCTTCTCTGCATGTTCCGCTACAGCGAATCGGCCGCGCCGCCTGCGCTCCGTCCGTGGTTCCACGACGTGTGGGAGTTCGCGGTGACGGGCGAGGGCGCCGAGTCCCACCACGTGCCGCCGGACGGGCACACGTCGATCGTGGTGATCACCGCGCCGTGGATGCCGCCGCAGTGGGTGGTCAGCGGGCCGTGGATCGACCCGCTGGTGGTGCCGGCGCACGCCGGGATGGTGACGCGGGGACTCCGACTTGCGGTCGGCGCGGCGCCGATCGTCCTCGGCGTCTCGGCCGATCGCTGGGTGAACCGCTCCGGGGAGATGCCGACCGTGCCCTGGCTCCGCGACGAGATCCGGGCCGCCCTGGCCGGCCAGCCGACGCTGGTGGCTGCGGCCGCGCCGCTGTGGCCGTTGCTGGAGCCGGCGGCGGCCGGGTGGCTGACGCCGGATCCGCTGGTGGTGGCCGCGGCGCGCGCCCTGCAGGGATCTGCGGGCTCGATGCCGCTCGGCTCCCTGGCCGGGATGCTGCAGGTCGCGCCGAGTACGCTGCTGCGCCGGGTCCGGGCCGCGACCGGCCTGACGCCGAAGCAGTTCGCGCGGATCGTGCGCTTCCGTGCCGCGGCGCTCCGGCTGGTCGATGGAGAGGTGACCGGCGCGCAGGCGGCCGCTGGGGGCGGCTACGCGGACCAGCCGCACTTCTCCCACGAGGTGCGCGCGCTGACCGGGCTCACGCCGAAGGACCTCGCGCACCGCATTCGTCGGACGGAGCATCACCTCAAGCCCGAGTGACGGATTTCCTCAAGACGGCCGACGGCTCCGCGCGACATCTTCCGTGCTCACCCTTGCTGGAGAGCTCCCCCGTGCGCCGATTCGTCCCGCTGGTCCTGTTTCTCGCCCTCGCCGCCCCACTGGTTGGCCAATCGCCGGCGATGCCGCACACGCCGCCGCCAGCCGATTCGCCGCTGGCCCCGCTCGCCTTCCTGGCCGGGGACTGGGAGGGCGATGCGTGGATGATCATGGGACCGGAGGGACGCACCGCCGTGCGGCAGCGTGAATGGGTGCGCTGGATGGCGGGCGGCACCGTGCTCGCCATCCAGGGTGTCGGGCGGCTCGCGTCGGACAGCTCGCGCGTCGTGCACGACGCCTTCGCCACCATCGCCCTCGGCAATGATCGACGCAC
Organism: Gemmatimonadales bacterium; assembly: GCA_035712665.1. Lineage (GTDB taxonomy): Bacteria > Gemmatimonadota > Gemmatimonadetes > Gemmatimonadales > GWC2-71-9 > Palsa-1233. The sequence goes on along the minus strand of DASTAN010000023.1, from coordinate 1,520 downwards.
GGTCAGCTTCCGCGCGCAGACGATGCACGGCCAGCTCGATCCGACCTTCCGGATCGTGCCGAACGGCTTCGACTGGGAGATGGTGGATCCGCGCACGAAGATGCAGATCCACTACGAGATGCGCCTCGATGCCCAGGGCCGCTGGGTCGAGAAGGGATTCCGGACCGGGCCGACCGGGGAGCGGATCCAGTTCTTCGAGATGACGCTGAAGCGGAAGTAGGTGGAGGGTGGAAGGCGGTCCCGTGTCCCGTGTCGCCTGTCCCGAAGGCTACGCCATCCGCTGCCGCGCCTCCCGCAGCGCCACGTCTGCCCGGCCGGCGGGCGAGAACTCGTGGGCGACCCACCCCGTGAACCCGGTCTCGGCGATGGCCCGGGCGATCGCCGGATACTGCAGCTCCTGCCGGTCGCCGATCTCCTGGCGCCCCGGGTTCCCGGCGGTGTGGTAGTGGGCGAACCACCGGTGGTGGGCGCGGATCGTCCGGATCACGTCGCCCTCCATGATCTGCATGTGGTAGATGTCGTACAGCAGCCGCACCCGCGCTGAGTTGACCCGCTCGCACACCGCGACACCGTAGGCGGTGGTGTCGCCCTGGAAGCCGCGGTGATCGACCTTGCTGTTCAGCATCTCGAGCACGATCGTCACCCCGTGCCGCTCCGCGAGCGGGGCGATCTTCGCGAGCCCCTCGGCGCAGGCAGCGATGCCCTCCGCGGCCGTCTCGCGGGTGCCGTTGCCGAACATCGCGATCACGTTGGGGATCTTCGCCGCCGCCGCCTTCGGGATCACCGCCTCGAGCTCGCCGAGGATCGTGGCGTGATTGGCGCGATCGTTGAGCCCGCGGCCGATGAAGTCGCGGCGCGCGCTGCTGTTGGCGGTGCTGATCGCCAACCCGTGCCGCTGCACGGTGGCCCAGTCGCCCTCGTCCACCAGATCGACCGCGCCGAAGCCGAGACGCTTCACCATCCGACAGAAGTCGTCCCACGCCATCCGCGCGAACGGCCACCGGGTGACGGCCTGCTTCAGGCCGGTCGGCGGCGCCGAGGGGAGGGTGATCTCCGGTGCGGCCACCGCAACCTGTGGTGCGGCGAGGAGCGCGGCGGAACCGGCGAGAAAGGCGCGGCGAGTGGTCATGGTGGTGAGGGGTGACGGGTAAGGGGTGAGGGGTGAGGGGGACCTCCGATCTCGGATCACTGATCTCCGATCTCCGGCCTCAGAACCGAAGACTCTTGAGATATCTATAGCTCGTCCCCACGCTCGCCATCGGGTCCGCCGGGTTGTCGTGCTCGACGTAGAAGTGCTTCGTCCCCGACTGTTCGCGCGCGGCGAAGAGCTTCGCGAAGTCGATCGTCCCCTTGCCGACCTCGACCATCCGATGCTCGGGCGCGCCGGCCGAGTCCTTCACGTGCACCAGCGGAAAGCGCTTCGGGAAGCGCGCGAAGTAGTCGAACGGATCGGCGCCGGCCTTGGTGATCCAGTAGAGGTCGAGCTCGAAATCGACCAGCTTCGGATCGGTCTCCTCGAG
>DASTAN010000022.1:0-9401 GCA_035712665.1 Gemmatimonadales bacterium | reverse complement strand
GGCCTCTCGGCGGTGAACGGTGAACGGTGCACGGGGTCACATCAAGTATCGGCGGACGGCGGAAGGCGTCCCTCTCCGATCGCTGATCTCCGATCTCCCCTCTCCATTAGATTTGGGGCTTCCCCCTCCTTGATCCCGGATCTGCTCGTGTTCCAGACTGCCCTCGACGCCACGCATCGCGCCCTTGGCGCCCGGATGATTCCCTTCGCCGGCTGGGAGATGCCCGTGCAGTACAGCGGGCTGGTCGAGGAGCACAAGGCGGTGCGGACGGCGGCCGGGCTCTTCGATCTCTCGCACATGGGCGAGCTCTACGTCGAGGGCACCGGCGCCGATCGTGCGCTCGACTTCGCCCTCGTCACCACGCCGAGCAAGCTCGCGGTGGGGCGCGCCCACTACTCGATGATCTGCAGCGACGAAGGGGCCGTGCTCGACGACCTCATCGTCTATCGCCTGAGCGACATCCGCTACCTCATCGTCGCGAATGCCTCGAACCGCGACACCGTCGTGGCCGCACTCCGCGAGCGGCTGGGTGGCTTCGACGCCTCGCTCGACGACGCCTCGATGCGCACCTCGCTCGTGGCGCTGCAGGGGCCGAAGTCCGCGGCGATCCTCGGCGCACACACCGACGTCGACCTCGCCTCGCTCAAGTACTACGCCATCGCCGAGGGGACGGTGTGCGGCGTGCCCGCGATGGTGGCGCGCACCGGCTATACCGGCGAGGACGGCTTCGAGATCTACGTCACGTGGGACGACGCGGCGACGGTGTGGAACACGCTGCTCGCGGCGGGGTCGCCCGAGGGGGTGATCCCCTGCGGCCTTGGCGCCCGCGACACACTCCGCCTCGAGGCGGGGATGCCGCTCTACGGGCAGGAGCTCGACCGCGCCACGACGCCGTTCGAGGCGGGGCTCGGCCGGGTGGTGAAGTTCGACAAGCCGGGCGACTTCGTCGGCCGCGCCGCCTTGGAGGCCAAGCGGGAGACGCCGGCCAAGCAGCTGGTGGGGCTCCGGCTCACGGGGCGGGGCATCGCCCGGACCGGCTATCCCGTCTATCTTCCCGCCGCCGCGGCGCCGGTGGGGGTGGTCACCTCCGGGACGACCTCACCCACCCTCGGCGCCGCGATCGCGATGGCCTATCTCCCGCCCGCCTCGGCCCAGCCGGGGACAGTCGTGGAGATCGAGGTCCGCAGCCAGCGGGTCGCCGCCGAAGTGGTGGCGCTCCCCTTCTACAAGCGCCCGTCCTGACCAGGAGCTGACCGGTGTCATATCCCAGCGAACTCAAGTATTCCGCAGAGCACGAGTGGGTCCGGGTCGAGGGCGCCCGGGGGACGGTCGGCATCACCGCGTTCGCGGTCGAGCAGATCGGCGACATCGTCTTCGTCGAGCTGCCGCCGGTCGGCAGCACCGTGACCGCGACCAAGCCGTTCGGGGTGATCGAGTCGGTGAAGGCCGTCAGCGAGCTCTTCGCCCCGGCCTCCGGCACGGTGGTCGAGGTGAACACCGCCCTCAACGACGCCCCGGAGACGGTCGCGGCCGATTGCTACGGCGCGGGCTGGCTGATCCGGATCGAATTCACCGATCCCGGCGAGCTGGGATCGCTGATGGACGCCTCGGGGTACGAGGCGATGCTCGGCACCAGCTGAGCTGACGACGCACCACCACGACGGGGCCCTCCGGGGGCCCCGTGACATTTCGTGAAGGATAGATGGCCCGATGCCGCTGACTGCCCCGAACGACTTCGCCGCCCGCCACGTCGGGCCGCGCGCCGATGACCTGCGGGCGATGCTCGCCACCCTCGGCTATGACGATCTCGACACCTTCATCGACGCCGTCGTGCCGGAGGGCATTCGCCTCCGTCGCCCGCTGGCGCTCGCGCCCGGCCGCAGCGAGGCCGACGTCCTCGCCACGATGCAGGCGATGGCCGCGCGCAACGAGGTGTTCCGCTCCTACATCGGCATGGGCTACCACGGCACGGTGACGCCGCCGGTGATCCAGCGCAACATCCTCGAGAACCCGGGCTGGTACACGGCCTACACGCCGTACCAGGCCGAGATCGCGCAGGGGCGCCTCGAGGCGCTGCTCAACTTCCAGACGGTGGTGAGCGACCTCACCGGGCTCGAGATCGCCAACGCGTCGCTGCTCGACGAGGGGACCGCCGCCGCCGAGGCGATGGCGCTGACGCTCGCGGTGGTGAAGCACGGCGAGTCGCCGGTGTACCTCGTGGACGCGCGCTGCCATCCGCAGACGATCGCCGTCGTGCGCACGCGTGCCGAGGCGCGCGGGGTGCAGGTGGTCGTGGAGGAGCCGGCGTCGTTCGCGTTCGGGGCGCGGAGTGAGGGGGAGGTCGTCGGCTGCCTCCTGCAGTATCCCGCCACCGACGGCGAGATCTGCGACTACCGCGCCGTCGCCGAGCGGGCGCACGCGGCGGGTGCCGTGGTCACCGTCGCGACCGATCTCCTCGCGCTCGCGCTGATCACCCCGCCGGGCGAGTGGGGCGCCGACATCGCGGTCGGCAACACCCAGCGCTTCGGCGTGCCGATGGGCTACGGCGGCCCGCACGCGGCGTTCTTCGCGACGAAGGACGCCTACAAGCGCCACATCCCGGGCCGCATCATCGGCGTGTCGAAGGACACCGACGGCCGCTTCGCGCTCCGGATGGCGCTGCAGACCCGCGAGCAGCACATCCGCCGCGACAAGGCGACGAGCAACGTCTGCACCGCGCAGGTGCTGCTGGCGGTGATGGCTGCGATGTACGCCGTCTACCACGGCCCCGAGGGGATCCGCCGCATCGCGCGCCAGGTGCACGACCGCACCGTGCTGCTCGCGAAGGCGCTCCGTCGCCTCGGCTACGCGCTCGAGCACCTGCACTTCTTCGACACCGTCACGGTGCGCACCGAGGCGTGGCGTGCCGATCGCGTGATGGACGCCGCGCTGGCGCGCCGCATCAACCTGCGCCGCCTCGACGCCGAGCGGATCGCCGTCGCGCTCGACGAGACGGTGACGCTGGCCGACCTTGCCGACGTGATCACCGCCTTCGCGCTCGACGGCGCGCTGCCGTTCATGCTCGACGACGCGAATGTCTCGCCGGGCGAGGCGATCCCGGGCGAGCTGGTGCGCACCAGCGGCTACCTCGACCACCCGGTCTTCCATCGCTACCGCTCCGAGACCGAGATGCTGCGCTACCTGCGCGGCCTCGAGGCGAAGGATCTCTCGCTCACCGCGGCGATGATCCCGCTCGGCAGCTGCACGATGAAGCTCAACGCCACGAGCGAGATGTACCCGGTCAGCTACCCCGGCTTCAGCGCGCTGCACCCGTTCGCCCCGCGCGAGCAGGCGCAGGGGTATGCCGAGCTCTTCCGGACGCTCGAGGCCCAGCTCGCCGAGATCACCGGCTTCGCGAAGGTCTCGCTGCAGCCGAACGCCGGCTCGCAGGGCGAGTACGCGGGGCTCCTCACCATCCGCGCGTACCATCGCGCCCGTGGTGACGCGCACCGCAACGTCTGCCTCATCCCGACCAGCGCGCACGGGACCAACCCGGCGAGCGCGGTGATGGCGGGGATGCAGGTCGTCGCGGTCGGGGCCGACGCCAAGGGCAACATCGATGTCGCCGACCTGCGCGCGAAGGCGGCGCAGCACGCGGCGAACCTCGCGGCGCTGATGGTGACGTACCCGAGCACGCACGGCGTCTTCGAGGCCTCGATCAAGGAGATCTGCGCGATCGTGCACGAGCACGGCGGCCAGGTCTACATGGACGGCGCCAACATGAACGCGCAGGTCGGCCTCTGCCGCCCGGGTGACTTCGGCGCGGACGTCTGCCACCTGAACCTGCACAAGACCTTCTGCATCCCGCACGGCGGCGGCGGTCCGGGGATGGGGCCGATCGGCGTCGTGGCGCACCTGGCGCCGTTCCTCCCGGATCATCCGGTGGTGGCGCTCGGGCACGCGCAGTCGTCGGGGACCGTCTCGGCCGGCCCGTGGGGCAGTCCGAGCATCCTGCCGATCTCGTGGGTCTACATCGCGCTGATGGGGGCCGAAGGGCTCGCGTACGCGACGAAGGTCGCGATCCTCTCGGCGAACTACGTCGCGAAGCGGCTCGAGGGCGCCTATCCGCTGCTCTACGCCGCGGAGAACGGCCTCGTCGCGCACGAGTGCATCCTCGACATGCGCCACTTCAAGCAGAGCGCCGGCCTCGAGGTCGAGGACATCGCGAAGCGGATCATCGACTTCGGCTTCCACCCGCCGACGGTGTCGTTCCCGGTCGCGGGGACGCTGATGGTCGAGCCGACCGAGTCGGAGTCGAAGGAGGAGCTCGACCGCTTCGTCGAGGCGATGCTCGCGATCCGCGAGGAGATCGCGGAGATCGAGGCCGGTGTCGCGTCGCGCGAGGACAACCTCCTCAAGCACGCACCGCACACCCTTGAGCAGGTGATCGCCGACGAGTGGACGCGGCCGTACTCGCGCGAGCGCGCGGCGTACCCGGCCCCCGGCCTCCGGGGCCGCAAGGTGTGGCCGACCGTGAGCCGCATCGACTCGGCCTACGGCGACCGGAACCTGGTGTGCACCTGCGTGCCGATGGAGGCGTACGCGGAGGCGTGAGGGGGCGTTGGGCCTCAGGCCTTACGCCTCAGGCCTTAGGAATGCGCCCTTGAGGCTTGAGGCCTACGGCCTAAGGCTCCGGATCGTATCTTCCGGCATGCGCCTCCTCCCGCTTCTCCTCCTCGCCCCGCTGCCCCTGCTCGCCCAGCAGCGCGCGGTACCGTTCACGCCCGGGATGGTGATCACGTCCTCGACGCGTCTCGCGCCGGGGACGTATCGCATTCCCCCCGGCGATTCGGTCGCGATCACGGTGCGCGGCACCGGCATCACCGTGGACATGCGCGGCGTCGAGCTGGTCGGCGACACCGTGCGCACCCGCCCCGATCGGTTCGTCGGCACCGGGATCCTCGTGGATGGCGGCGCCCGCATCACCATCCGCGGCGCGCGCATCCGGGGCGTGAAGCACGCGATCGTCGCGCGCGGGACCCGCACCCTCCGCCTGCTCGACAATGATCTTTCGCACAACCAGAAGCCCCGCCTGTACTCCGGCATCGAGAAGGAGTCGCTGGTGGACTGGCTGTCATTCCACCAGAACGAGAAGGGCGAGTGGCAGCGCTTCGGCGCCGGGATCTATCTCGACGGCGTCACCGGCGGCGAGCTGCGAGGCAACACCGTGCGGCAGGGGATGAACGGGCTGATGATCACCCGGACCGACTCGCTGCTGGTCTGGAACAACGACTTCTCGTACAACTCCGGCCTCGGCATCGGGATGTACCGCTCGTCGCACAACCGGATCGAGCACAACCGCATCGACTGGAATGTCCGCGGCTACTCGCACGGCTTCTACAACCGCGGCCAGGATTCGGCCGGGCTGCTGATGTACGAGCAGAGCTCGCACAACGTCGTCGCCCACAACTCGGTGACCCACGGCGGCGACGGGCTCTTCCTCTGGGCTGGGCAGCAGACGATGGACAGCGGGCAGGGCGGCGCCAACGACAACCTCTTCTACGGCAACGACTTCTCGCACGCCCCGACCAACGGCATCGAGGCGACCTTCTCGCGGAACGCCTTCGTGCGGAACCGCGTCGAGGAGAACTGGCACGGCGTCTGGGGCGGCTACTCGTACGAGACGGTCATCCTGGGCAACACCTTCCGCGACAACGCCGAGGCGATCGCCATCGAGCACGGGCAGGACATCCGCATCGCCGGCAACACGTTCGATGGCGACACGACGGCGATCCGCCTCTGGTGGAACCCGATCGCCCCGAGCGACTGGGGCTACCCGAAGCATCGCGACACCCGCTCGCGCGACTACGTCGTGCTCGGCAACAGCTTCATGGGTACGCGCACCGCGATGCGGGTCGAGAACACCCTCCGCTATCGCGCTGACGGCAACGTCTTCACGCGCGTGGACACGCTGACGCGGACGCGCGGCGACACGACGGGGTGGAGCTTCACGGCGTCGAGCACCCCGGCGCCGGCGCCGATCCCGGCGCGCTACATCGTCCCGAAGCGGCGCGGCGGCATCAACCCGATGATCCCCGATGGCCCCGGTCGGGGGCGCCGGACAATCATCGTGGACGAGTGGGGGCCGTACGACGGCCGGAGCCCGAAGCTCTGGCCGGTGGGGCGCTCCGACCGGTCGCCGCAGCCGCTCCGTGTGCTCGGCCCGGCCGGCACGTGGCGACTTGCGGCGCTCGACGGCGTGATGGCGACCAGCGCCGAGGCAGGGAAGGTCGGCGACACGCTGGTCGTGGTGCCCACCGCGGGGCGCGAGCACGACTGGTCGGTCGAGCTCGAGTATGTCGGGGCGCGGTCGGTCTCGCCGTTCGGCGCGGTGACGCCGGCCGGGCAGCCGGTGCGATTCGGCTGGCGTCGCTTCCTCCCGGCGGCGACGTGGCGGCTCGACTTCGCGCGGAGCGACACGATGGGCACCCAGCCGGCGATCCTCTCGCCGGCCCCCGAGGCGATCGGCAATGTCGTCGCCTCACGGGATACCACGCGGCTCGACCTCACCTGGTATCGCCCGCCGGCCAAGGAGATACCGGCCGAGCGGCTGCTGACGCGGGCCGAGGCAACGATGACGCTGGCGCCGGGGACCTACCTGCTCCGCACCATCGCCGACGACGCGGTCCGCGTCTGGGTCGACGGCCGTCTGGTGATCGACGACTGGATCCCAGGCGAGTCGCGGGTGCGCGAGGCGACCTTCGCCGGCGGCGGGGCTCACCGGGTGGTGGTGGTGCATTGGCAGAAGGATGGGTGGTATGAGCTGCGGGTGGACGTGGAGAGGGGAGATCGGTGATCGGAGATCGGAGGAGTCAGTGAAGGGTGAAGAGTGAAGGGTGAAGGGGTATTTTTCTTCGCGTGACTGGCAGTGCTCCGATCTCCGATCGCTGATCTCCCCTCTCTGCTGCTCGAGGCCTCAGGAATGCCCAGACCTCTGATAATCGGCGTCGTCGGCGGCTCCGGTTCGGGGAAGACCACCGTGGCCCGCGCGATCCAGGAGGCGACGGGGCTGCAGGCGGCCTTCATCGACCAGGACGGCTATTACAAGGATCTCGCGCACCTCACGCTCGAGGAGCGGCGGAAGGTCAACTTCGACCATCCCGATTCGCTCGACAACGACCTGATGGCGGCGCACCTCGCCCTCCTCGCCAACGGCCAGGCGATCCGGAAGCCGACCTACGACTACCCGATGCATACGCGGGCCGAGGCGACCGAGCTGGTCGAGCCGGCGCCGATCGTGATCGTGGACGGGATCCTCCTCTTCTGCGACCACCGCATCCGCGACCTCTGCGACATCAAGATCTACGTGGATGTCCCGGACGACATCCGCTTCATCCGCCGTCTCGAGCGCGACGTGCTGCATCGCGGCCGCACGATGGAGGACGTGATCCGGCAGTACCTCTCGACGGTGCGGCCGATGCACCTCGAGTTCGTGGAGCCGTCGAAACGCCACGCCGACGTGATCCTCCCCGAGGGTGGGCACAACAAGATCGGTGTCGAGATGGTGATCGCGCGGGTGCTGCTCGAGCTGCAGCAGCGACTCCACGCCTCGTGATGCGTCGCGCGGTTGTTGCCCTGCTGGCCCCAGCGGTTGTTGGTGCGCAGGCGCCGTCGGCGTGGGTCGCCGTGCCGCGTGCGGAGGTGGTCGCTGTCTCGCCCGACGGCGTGCGCCTCGCCACGGTGCACCGCATCCCGGCCGATACGGCCTGGGCCTACAGGGTCACGCTCAGTGATGCGGAGGGGCGTGCAGCGCAGGTGGTTGGGACGGGCCAGCGACCGGCCTGGTCGCCGGACGGCCAGCGGCTCGCTGTGGTGGATGCCGATGCCGTGCGGATCATCGGCGCGGATGGTGTGCGGGTCGCATCGCATCGCATTGCCGAACGCATCCCAGTCGCCGTACGCTGGTCGCGCGATGGGCGCGCGATGGCGGTGCTCACCGAGCCCAGTGCCGGCGGTCCCTGGACCGGGACCGGACTCGCCGATCGCCGGCAGCTGTGGCTGCTCGACCCGTCCTCCGGCGCCGCCCGGTTGCTGCTGCCGAGCGGCTTCCGCCTCGGCGTGGATGATCCCGCGACCGATCGTGCGCTGCCGTTCGACTGGCTTCCCGACGGTCGCCTGATCGTCGCTGGGCGCGCCCCGGACGCGGCCTTCGCGCGCGATGGGGCCGTGCTCTACCTCGCCGACACGCTGGGCTCGGCGCCGCGCTATCTCGTCGGCGAGGGCGGCCGCTGGCACGCGCCGGTCGTCTCGCCCGACGGGAAGCAGGTGGCGTTCATCGGCCATCCGCTCTCGGCCGCCGGCTATTCGGGCGAGGAGCTCCTCGTGATGCGCGTCGAGGGGACGAATCTCGTCCGCCTCACCGCCGGGAGCGATCGCGATGTCGCCGACGTGCAGTGGACGCCGGACGGCAAGCAGCTCTGGTTCGCGGCGGAAGAGCGGGGGTCGCGCAATCTCTTCCGCATTGCGGCCAAGGGCGGGCGCATCGAGGTGATGACGAGCGGCGTGCACCTGCTGGCGCTGCACGCGATCAGCCGCCAGAACGTCGCGTACATCACCCGTACCACGCACGCATCGCCGCCGGTGGTGGTGCGCTTCCCGCTTGGGAAGCCGTACCAGTTCGTCGAGCTGCTGCGCGACAGCGAGCCGCCGGCGATGACGGCCGAGGTGGACGAGCTCGAGGTAGCCGGGCCGAACGGTGTCATGCTCTATGGCTGGCTGCTGCGGCCGGCCTCGTTCGATCCATCGCGGCGCCTCCCCCTGCTGGTGGACCTGCACGGCGGTCCGCATGCGATGGCCGGGGCAGGGTATGACCCGACCGCGCTCGCGCACGTGCACAATGGCTGGCTGGTGCTGCGCCCCAATCCGCGCGGCTCGACCGGCTTCGGCAGCGATCACGCGACGGCGCTCGCGCGTCGTTGGCCGGGGCTCGATGTCGAGGATGTGCTGGCCCTGGTTGGGGACCTGCAGGCGCGTGGCTTCGTGGATTCGACCCGGATCGCGATCGCGGGAACCGGGGCGGGGAGCGTGGTGGCCGCCAGTGTGCTCGCGCGCAGGCCAACTGCCTCGGCGGCGATCCTCCGCTGCACCGGCGACGGCTGGCTGTTCGGCGGCAGCCGCGACTCGTCGCCGTGGAGCGCCTGGTCATCGGCGCGGCCGTTCCGGATGGATCCGGTCGGGTGGCTTGCCGGTGGCGCGCTCGCCGCAGGCTCGTTCGTCCGCGCGCCGCTGCTGGTGCGCGAGGGCGCGTCCACGACGCCGCGGATCGTCGAGTTTGCCGAGACCTTTGCGGCAGTGGTCGCACGAACCGGGACGCCGGTACGCGTGGTGCGGAGCGCGCCGGGGTGCGCCGACGGTCCGACTGC
>DASTAN010000021.1:0-11270 GCA_035712665.1 Gemmatimonadales bacterium | reverse complement strand
GTCCGCCGGGAAGGTGACCGTGCCCACCGGCGGTGGGTTGCGTCGCGCGGCGTCCAGCATCCGGAACCAGAGCAGGAAGACCCGCGTGTAGTGGCCGGTCCCGATTCCCACCAGGGCGGCGTCGCGACCTTCCTGGTAGTGGCCGAGGTAGGCGAGGCACGCAATGTAGGATGCCCGCCCGGGCGCGAATTCCTCGACCTCCAGGGCACGACGATAGTACGGCAGCGCCTCCGCGCATCGCCCGGAGTGGCGCAGGCGGTCCGCCACGGTGAAGACCTGGCCCGTCGCCCGATCATAGAGTTCGATGGCGTCCCGCATGAAGACCTCGCCACGCTCGTTCCAGCCCATCTGCGTCATCAGGTAGCCGAGGGCGAAGCGGGCGCGATAGCTGTCAGGCGCGTCGATGACGGTCTGTCGCCACAACGTGATCGGCGTGCGCCAGACGGTGAAGCGCGACCGGCTGCGCGAGACGCCAAGCCCGGCGACGAGCACGGTGAGCCCGATCACGGCGTACGGGCGCCACCGCGGCGTGGGCGCGCGAAGTGCCACCATCAGCAGGCCGCCGACGGCGATCATCGCACCGACCGAGGGGAGATACAGCGTCCGCTCGGCGAGCACGATGCCGGTCGGGACGAGGATATTGCTCACCGGCCCCAGCGCCAGGATCGTCCACCACGCGCCGAAGCTCACGACCGGCGCGCGTCGTGCGGTGCGGATGGCGAGGGCGAGAATCAGTCCCGCGAGCAGCAGGCCGAGCAGCACGTCACCCGTGAAGCTCGTGAGCGGCATGATCTCTCGCGGCGAATAATCGGCCTGCAGCGTGGCCGGCCACAGCAGGAGCCGCAGCCATTCGGGCACGACCCCGGCGAAGACCGTGTACGCCCGCTCGGTCATCGAAAGTCCGTCGATCCCCTCGGCCGTGAAGGTGGCGCGCATCTCGCCGGCATGCACGCGATACCGCAGGACCAGCACCACGGCCAGAGCCAGCCACATCATCGCCTGCGGCCGCCACGCCTCGCGCCAGCGATCCCGCCACCGGCTGCCGCGTGGCGTGTCGGCGAGGATGGTGCCCTCGGCCGCAAGGAGCATGAACGGAAGGATGGCCGCGTTCTCCTTGATGAGTCCGCCGGCCAGTGCCGCCGCGAACAGCCCCCAGCGATGCTGCCAGCCGAGCGGGCCCCGACGCCGCGCCACGATGTAGCCCCAGAGCGCGAGCGCCGAGATGAGCCCGACCAGCAGCTCGCCCTGGTTGACGGCGACCGCAATCGCCTCGACGTGGACCGGGTGGACGGCAAACAACAGCGCGGCCAGCACTGCCGGTGTGGTCGGCAAGAGCGTCAGGAGCAGGCCCAGTACACCGATGCTCGTCGCGGCGGACAACGTGATGGAGATGATGCGATAGGAGAGCGGGGCGCCGTCCGCAAGCGGCCACTGGGCCGCGAGGAGGGTCGAGGCCAGGGGGCGGAAGAGGTCGCCGCCGTACTTCTTGGGCCAGTACGGCTCGTTCCAGTACCGGATCCACTGGGACGGGTCGTGCAGGCGTTCATCTTCGATGATGGCCGGCTGGTCGTCCTGCACGAACATGTTGCGGGTGCTCGGGGTCGCGCAGACAATCGCGACGATGGCGACCGCAACGCCCCAGACCCACGCAGGGACGTTTGGACGACGGCTGACGGATTCGGCGATGGGAGTCGGTTGCATTTTACCTTGGCCGGCGGGAGGCTCGATCGCCCGGATGGCCGAAAAGGAACGCGGTATCTCGTTGTTTGGCAAGGGGTTGGGATGGTGCCGGCCGGTGTGGCACACCCTGTGCACCTGCTTTCGACCCGAGAGGCCCTCCCACACGCAGGCCTCCTGATGTCGTGGCCACGCAGGTTTTCTATACCACTTCGGAGGTTTCCGTGCTGTCCAATCGCAAGGGTTTCACCCTCATCGAGCTCCTGATCGTCGTCGTCATCATCGGCATCCTGGCGGCCATCGCCATTCCGAAGTTCGCCGCGACGAAGGACAAGGCCAAGCTGGCCTCGGTCAAGACCGACCTCAAGAACATCATGACCGCGCAGGAGGCGTACTTCTCGGACTTCGCCACCTACGCCGGCACCATCCCGACCACGCTGTTCACGCCGACCGCCGGCAACACCGTGACTGTTGCGGCGACGGCTGCGTCGTTCGCGGCGACGGTCCAGAACGCCAGCATCAGCGGCACCCCTGACCAGTGCACGGTCACCGTCGGCAACGGTCTCTCGACCGACGGCGTGATCGCCTGCAGCTGAGTTCGGTCTGACACGATGCCGGGGCTCGGCTGGCAGATGGCCGGTCGAGCCCCGGTCTCGTATCCCGCAGGCTTTCGGTCTCCCTGGAGGGGGCTCCGGTGCGCTTGAACACGCGCGGCTTCACCCTGATCGAACTTCTCGTCGTGGTGGTCATCATCGGGCTCCTGGCAGCAATCGCTGTCCCGAAGTTCGCCGCCACCAAGGAGAAGGCGTATCTCGCCAAGATGCGGGGCGACCTCCGCAACCTGGCGACCTCGCAGGAAGCGTACTTCAACGACAACGCGGCTTATTTCAGCGGCTCGGTCCCGTCGCCGGCGTTGCTGTACAACCCGTCGGAAGGCGTGTCGGTGACCGTGGTTGCCGGCACCACCGGTTGGGGCGCGACGGCGTCCATGGTGACAACCTCCAAGACCTGCGCGCTCTACTTCGGCGACGGCGGCCCGCTGGGCCCCGCGACTGTGGAGGGCCAGGTGAAGTGCGACACCTGACCGCACTCGTTCCACCCCCCACCGCATTTTTCGCATCCCCGCACTGACCTGATCCTTCGCCATTCTCCGGTCCCTCGTTCCGGAGAGCTCGATGGCGCGCCGCGGCACCTCCCTCGTTGAACTCCTCGTCGCCCTGCTGCTGCTGCAGCTGGTCGGCACCGCGGCCCTCGCCACCGCGTTCCTCGCGACGCGCCTCGCCGCGCGCGCCCACCGCGGCATCGCCACCGACCGCCTCCGCCGCGAGACCCTCCACGCCATCGCCGCCGCCCCGGCGTGCCGAGCCGCCATCTCCCCCACCACCCTGAGCGTGACCTTCCCGGCCACGCCGGAACGAGAGGCCCTCACGGTGCGACTTCCCTGCGGGGGCACCTCGCTCGTCGAGCTCCTGGTCGCGCTCACGCTCCTCGGTCTGGTCGGCTCGCTGGCGGTGACCATCCTGCAAGGGACCACCCGGCCGCTGGCGCGACTCGTCGCGACTGCCGCCGCTGGCCGGACCGTCGCCGCGCTCGAACAGTTGGCCGCGCGCGAGGCAGCGACCCCCACCGGACTGCGGGCCGCCGTCATCGATGCCGCGACGCTCGACTTGGACCGATATGTCGGCGACGCCCCGACCTGCACGACCTCCGCCACCGCCGTTGCGCTTGCGGTCGATGACTGGCAGGGCGATCGACACGCCGACGCATCCCGCGATATCGTCGCCATTCGCGATAGCGACGGCACCTGGCACCACGCTGCCGTGACGGCCGATGCGTCGGGATCGTGCCCCGATGGTCGGTCGGCACGCTGGCTGACGCTCGACCGCTCGATCGTGCCGGGCTGGATCGTCGTGCACGAGCCAACTCGCGTCCGCGCCTACGCCGGGACCGGCGGACGATGGCTCGGGATGCTGGCCGTGCGGAACCCAGCACCGATCCAACCATTCGCCGGACCCTTGGCCGCCGACGGGCTCGCCGTGGTCACGCACCCCGCCGGCGTCTCCGCCACGATCACCCCTCACTCGGCGCCGGCGACGACCCTTCACCTCGCGGTGGGGCAGCCGTGACCCTCGCGAGCGTCCTCGCGCTGACCGTCACGCTGCAAGGGGTGGTGGCGTCGCTCCTGCTTGTTGCCACCGGCGAGGTGGGACGCGGCGCCGCGAGTCGGGACGCGCTCGCTGCCGAGGCGGCCTGGCGCACCGTCGCCGCGGATGGGGCGGAGCTGGCTCGGACCACCGCCGCCACCCTGCTGCCAGGGGAGACCCGCGTCGTCACGGTCCCGGCGCCAGGCGTGGGGTGGGATGTCGTGGCGCGTGTCACGCGCGCTGCCGTCGGCGACGTGGCGGCGCTGCGCCTCGACGTGGCCCGGCGCGACGCCGCCGGTGTGCCGCTCGCGGCGCGTCAGGGCACCCTCATCCTCTCGCTTCCCCTTGCCGATACTGCCGTCATCGGATTCACCGGATCCGGCGCCCCCTGAGCCGCGTGGCACGAGGAGTGCGACCGGCGTCAGTGTTCCGGCGGGACGATCCGGGGGTGCCCCGGGGGATCCCGATCCCGTAAGTGGCAATTAGACAAAGAGTTGCTCGACAACCGCGTGCTTGACGGGACCCTGCGCCCGGCACTATTGTAGCTCAACTCTCCACCGCACAATCCGGGCTCCTATGGCGCTCTTCCCCCGCGCTCGCTCCACGATCGGTCTCGACATCGGGAGCGGGTTCATCAAGGCGGTCGTGATCAATCACGGGGCCGGCAATCCGGTGCTCGAGAAGGTCGCGATCGCACGTGTCGCCGACGACGCCATCGTCGAAGGCGAAGTGATGGACCCGACCCTGGTCGCCGACGCGGTCCGCGATCTCCTCGCCGCGAACGACATCAAGACGAAGTCGGTCGTCGTTGCCGTCGGCGGTCGTGACGTGATCATCAAGAAGATCCAGATGGAACGCGCTCCCGAGGCGGCGGCCCGCGAGGTCCTCCCCTGGGAAGCCGACCAGCACGTCCCGTTCGACAAGGAAAACGTCGAGCTCGACCTGCAGATCCTCGACCCCGACGGCACCGGCAACAAGATGGACGTGCTGCTGGTGGCCGCGAAGCGCGAGCTCGTCGACTCGAAGCTCGCGCTGCTCGGCGAGTGCGGGCTCGACGCCTCGATCATCGACGTCGAGGCGTTCGCGCTGCACAACGCCTTCGAGCGCAACTATCCCGAAGCGATGCGCGGCGTCGTGGCGCTGGTGAACGTCGGCCACGAGACCACCGTCGTGAACCTGCTCGAGGACGGCGTCCCGGTCCTGACGCGTGACCTGCCGGTCGGCGTGCGGCGCCTGCGCGAGGACCTGCAGCGCGAGCGCGGGATGCCGGCCGACGCCGCCGACCGCGTCGTGCGCGGCGCCGATCTCGACCCGGCGCTCGCCCCGCACGTCACCGCACGCGGCGAGGAGATGGCGCTCGGGATCGAGCGCGCGGCGGCGTTCCTGCAGACCGGGGCGCGCCCGACCGCGGCGCTCTCGCGGGTCTACATCACCGGCGGCGGCTCGCGCGTCCCCGGCCTGGCCGGCGTCCTCGCCGATCGGCTCCGCGTCCCGGTCACCGCGGCGCACCCGATCGAGCGGCTCGACGTCGCTCCCGGCGCCTTCGGCGGCCTCGATGCCGACGAGGTCGCCCCGCTCCTGATGCTCCCCGTGGGGCTCGCCCTGCGGTCGGCGGCCTGAGGAGGCGCCCGCGATGATTACCGTCAATCTCAAGCCGGGCGCGCGCCGCGCCGCCAAGCAGTCCGGTCCCGCCTTCGGCGGCCTGATCGCCAAGCTCAAGGGGTTCACCTCCGGCGAGCGCGACCCGATGCAGCTCGCGGGCGCCGGGTCACTGGCCGTCGTGGTGCTGGGCCTCGGCGCAATGTGGGCCCTTTCCTCCTCGAAGCTCGCGTCGCTCGAGCCGCAGCTCGAGGAAACGCGCGCCGAACACGATCGCTACCAGGGCTTCATCCGCCAGAAGCGGCGCGAGGAGCGGGTGCGCGACTCGATCCTGACCCAGATCGGCACGATCGCCGCCGTCGATCGCGATCGGTTCGTCTGGCCGCACCTGCTCGACGAGATCTCGGGCGCGCTGCCGGACTACACCTGGCTGATCTCCGTCGCCTCGGTGGCGGCCGCCCCGAACCCGGCCGACACGACCGACGCCCCGGCGCCGGTGTCGGTGTCGATCAAGGGCCGCACCGGCGACCTGCAGAACTACACCGCGTTCCTCCGTCGCCTCGAGGCGAGCCCGTGGCTCGCGAACGTGCAGGCGATCGAGGCGAAGACCGTGATCGTCTCGAACCGCGCCCTCACCGAGTTCACGGTGCAGGCCGCGTTCGAGCGCGCCGACTCGACGCAGGTGCGCACCGTGCCGATCCTCGAATCGGTCGTGGAGGACTGAATGGGCGACTCCAAGAGCACCCCGGTCCTGATGCTGCTGATCGCGGCCCTCCTCGGCTACGTCGGGTACACCGGTGACGGCATCAACCTCCTCGGCATCGACGGGATGAAGACGCGGCAGGCGAAGGTGACCGCCGTGTCCGACACCATCGCGCTGCTGCAGGCCCAGATCGATTCGGCCAAGGCCGACCTCGCCAAGGAGTCGGTCGAGGACCTGCGCAAGCGGATCGAGGCCTACCGCGCCTCGCTCGGCGTGCTGCGCACGCTGGTCCCCGACGAGACCGAAGTGGCGAACCTGCTGGACGACATCTCGATCCGCGCGAAGGTGCGCGGCGTGGACGTCGCGGCCTTCACGCCGCTGGCGCGCCAGGACGGCCCGGCGCCGTTCAACACCGACGAGTACCAGTTCTCGGTGGTCGGGCGCTTCAACCAGGTCGGCGCGTTCCTCACCGACATCGCGTCGCTGCGGCGCATCATCGTGCCGACCAACGTCAGCATCGCCGGCGCCAGCCTGAACCAGGCGGTGGCGCTGGGCGACACCACGGCGATGCTCGAGGCGCGCTTCAGCGTCCGCACCTACGTCAAGGCGACGGCGGGCGAGGAAGGGGAGGAGGGCAGCGATGATTCGTAAGGCGCCCTGGCTCGTACTGAGCGCGCTTGTGCTGGCCTGCGGTGGCGGCGAGGCGGCGGATGCGGCAGCCGATCCGGCCGCGACGGTCGAGGAGGGCGCCCCGGCGCCCGCGCCGGCTGCGGCAGCGACGCCTGCCGCGGCGACACCAATGGCCACCTCGGCGATCGATACCGCCGCGGCCGCAGGCGAGCGTCCGCTCCTTCGCGAGGTGTACAGCTGGCAGGGCGGCGGGCGGGATCCGTTCCGCTCGATGCTCACCACCTCGAACACCGGGCCGGAACTCCCCGACCTGACGCTGGTCGCGATCATCTATGATCGCGGCAACCCGAGCAACAGTCTCGCGATGTTCCGCGAGAACGGCAGCAACCGGCGCTTCAGCGTCGGTCCCGGGCAGAACATCGGCCGCCTCACGGTGGCCGCGGTGCGACCCAACTCCGCGACGCTCCGGCTGAACGACTTCGGCACCGTTCGCGAACAGACCTACTCGCTTCGCCAGACGGAGGACGAGGCCCAATGATGATCCGCTCGCTCACGTGGATGCTGCCCGCGGCGCTTGTCGTCGCGCCGGCCGCGGCCGTCGTGCGGCCCGCCCCCGACGGCCAGGTGACGGCCGTCTCGCTCTCGTCGCAGGGCGGCACCGCACAGCTCGCCATCGCCGTCACCGGTCCGGTCACGGTGAAGGACTTCACGCTCACCGATCCGGCCCGGCTGGTCCTCGACCTCGAGGGCGCCTCGCTCGCCGACCTGCAGTCCTATGACGGCCAGCGCCGCGGCTCGGTCCGCGCGGTGCGCGTCCGGGCGCAGGACGGCAACGTCGTCCGGGTCGTGCTCGAGTTCGACCGGCTGCCGACCTACCGGACGGCGCAGGTCGACGGAATGATCACGGTCGCCTTCGCCGACGAGGCGTTTGCCGCGTGGAGCACGGGCGGCGCGAAGGGCCTCGCGGTCGCCCCGGCGACGCTCCCGACGCCGCAGCCCGCCGAGGCGGTGCCCGCCGCGGTGACCCGCGAGCGCGCGCTGAACCAGCTCGCCTCCGGCACGCTGGTCGGGATGAACCGCAGCTTCGGCTCGAAGGACGACGAGCGCATCTCGGTGTCGTTCAACCGCGCGACGATGCAGGAAGTCGCGACCGTCTTCTCGCGCTACTCGGGTCGTTCGATCCTCGTCGGCCCCGGCATCACCCGCGAGGTCACGGCCGAGATCGTCGACCAGCCGTGGTCGCTCGCGTTCCGCGCCATCCTCGCGAACCAGGGCCTCTCGGTCATGGAGATGGAGGGGGGCATCCTCCGCATCGACTCGCCGGGCGAGCTCGCGAAGCTCGACTCGGTCGAGACGCTCGAGACCCGCGTCGTCCGCCTCAACTACACCAAGGCCGGCGAGCTCGCGAAGTCGATCGAGGGGCTCATCACCCCGAACCGCGGCAAGGTCGTCGCGGACACGACGCTCAACGCGCTGGTCATCACCGACACGCGCACCCGCGTCGCGAACATCACCGAGTTCGCGCAGGGCCTCGACATCAAGACCCCGACGATCTCGATCCAGGCGAAGCTGGTCTTCGTCGACCGGACCGACCTGCAGCAGCTCGGCCTCAAGTACGACATCGGCTCGAACGGCCAGTTCTTCAACAAGCTGATCCAGCGCATCGATCCGCTGACCGGGCAGCCGTACAACCCGAACGTCAACATCGTGAACCTCGGCGGCCAGACCGTCTCGGCGATCTCGAACGCGGACGCGCTCATTCCGCAGTCGGCGCTCGACCTCGTCTTCTCGACGGCGATCGGCGGCTTCTCGGTGACGTCGTTCCTGAGCGCGCTCGAGCAGGTGCAGATCACCGACGTCGAGGCCGTGCCGATCATCCACACGCTCGACAACCGCCAGGCGACGATCCTGAGCGGCCAGGAGACGCCGGTCCGCGTCATCGACGCGTCGTCGTTCGGCCAGGTCAACCAGGCGCCGCGCGCGAACGTGCAGTTCAAGGAAACCGGCATCAAGCTGATCGCCACGCCGTCGGTCACCGCCGACCGCCAGATCCGGATGGACATCGAGGTCGAGCGCTCGAGCATCCAGGCGCTCGCCGCGGCCGACCTCGGCTTCACGATCCCGAAGCAGAACGCCAAGTCGCGCCTGCTCGTCGGCGACGGTGAGACCGCGGTCATCGGCGGCCTCACCGAGACGACCGTGACCCGCAACCGGCAGGGGATCCCGCTCCTCTCGTCGCTGCCGTTCGTCGGCAACCTCTTCGCCTTCACGGAGAATCGCGAGTCGCGGAAGGACCTGATCGTCCTCGTGACCCCGCGCATCGTGGACGACGCGATGCCGCAGTAAACGAGATCGGCGATCGGAGAACGGAGAACGGTGGGCAGGGTATCCTGCTCACCGTTCGACTTTTCCCCCTCACCCCTCACCCCTCACCCCTCACCCGTTTACCGTTTACCCTTCCCCCATGCTTCACCGCCTCCGCTTCCTCACCGCCGGCGAATCGCACGGCTCGGCCCTCGTCACCATCGTCGAGGGGCTTCCGGCCGGCATTCCCATCACGGCCGAGTTTGTCGATCATCAGCTCTGGCGCCGGATGCAGGGCTACGGTCGTGGCGCCCGCATGAAGATCGAGCAGGACCGGATCGAGTGGCTGAGCGGCGTCCGCGCCGGCGAGACCCTCGGCTCCCCCGTGGCGATGCTGGTCCGGAACCGCGACTGGGCCAACTGGGAAGAGATCATGGCGCACGAGGGCACCCCGGGCGAGGAGCGCCGTCGGCGCGTGGTGCGCCCGCGCCCCGGGCACGCCGACCTCGTCGGGGTCCTCAAGTACGATCGCGATGACGCCCGCGACATCCTCGAACGTGCCAGTGCCCGCGAGACGACGATGCGGGTCGCCGCCGGTGCGCTGGCGCGGCGCCTGCTCGAGGCCGTGGGTGTCGATGTCGGCTCGCACCTCGTGTCGCTCGGGGGGATTGTCGCGACGCCTGCGCTGCCGCTGCCGACGCCACTCAATGCCGCGAGCGATGCCTCGCCCGTGCGCACGCTCGACGCCGCGGCCGAGGCGGAGATGGTCGCGCGCATCGACGTGGCGAAGAAGGACGGCGACACCCTCGGCGGCGAGATCGAGGTCGTCGCGACCGGCCTGCCTGTCGGTCTCGGCAGTCACGTCCACTGGGATCGGAAGCTCGATGGGCGCCTCGCCGGGATGCTGATGTCGATCCCCGCGGTGAAGGGTGTCGAGATCGGCCTCGGCTTCGAAGCCGCACGGCGCCCGGGTTCCGCGGTGCACGACCCGATCGTGCGTGATGCGGCGTCCGCGCGCGGCGGCGGCTTCGCGCGCGAGGGGAACAACGCCGGCGGGCTCGAGGGCGGGATGACCACCGGCGAGCCGCTGGTGGTGCGCGTGGCGATGAAGCCGATCGCGACGCTGATGTCGCCGCTCAAGACGGTGCACCTCGACACCGGGGACGTGGCGAACGCGCAGAGCGAGCGGTCGGATGTCACGGCCGTCCCGGCGATGGGCGTCATCGCCGAGGCCCTCGTGGCGCTCGTGCTGGCGGATGCGCTGCTGGAGAAGACCGGCGGCGACTCGCTCGGCGAGGTACAGCGCAACCTCGCCGCCTACCTCGCGCAGGCCGCGACCCGCACGCCGGGCTGATGGCGCGGCACGTCATCCTGATCGGCCTCCCCGGGGCGGGGAAGACCACCGTGGCACGCGAGGCGGCGCTGCTGCTGGACGCCCCGTGGACCGACCTGGACGCCGTGATCGCTGACGAAGCGGGGTGCGCCATTCCCGAGATCTTCGCCCGTGAGGGGGAAGAGGGTTTCCGCGCGCGCGAGCGGGCGGCGATGGCGCGGGCGCTTGCCGCGCCGCCGCAGCTCATCGCGGCCGGCGGCGGCTGGGCGGGCCAGCCGGGCAACCTCGACGAGGCGGAGCTGCAGGCGCTGGTCGTGCTGCTCGAGGTGAGCCCGGCTGTCGCGGCGCGTCGGGTCGGCGCGGCGCTCGATCGTCCCCTCCTGATTGGGGATCCCCTGCCGAAACTGGAAGCGTTGGCCGCGCAACGGGCCCCGTTCCATGCCCGGGCGGGGTTCGCGATCGCCGCCGAGGCGGCCCCGGAACTGGTTGCGGCGGCCCTGGCGACGGGGGCGAAGCAGTACGCCGGATGGTAACGCGTTGAAATAGAACCACTTGCGTTGGAAGGGCTTGCGGAATCGCGGCACCGAGGCGTTATCCTTGGGCCGCGATCGTTCTTCCCCGCTCACTTATTAGTTGGGTGCCCATGGCGACCAAGCGCGCAGCCTCTCGCAGTGCCTCCCGGGCCCGGTCCGGGCTCGGGCCGAATGCGCTGGTCATCGTCGAGTCCCCGACGAAGGCCCGCACCATCCGCGGCTTCCTCCCGGCCGGATTCACGGTCGCCGCCTCGATGGGTCACGTCCGCGACCTGCCGCGAAAGGCCGCCGAGATCCCGGCGAAGTACAAGGACCAGAAGTGGGCGCGCTACGGGGTCAACGTCGAC
>DASTAN010000020.1:0-2580 GCA_035712665.1 Gemmatimonadales bacterium | reverse complement strand
CGGCGCTGGCGGATCGGCGAGGAGGACCGCATCGCCGCCTTCACGCGCGAGGAGGTGCTGGGCTACCACGCCTCGCGGTACGTGCCGTCACGCACCATCGCGGTGATGGTCGCCGACCTCGATGAGGCCGAGATGCTCGATGCGCTCCGCGCTGCCTACGGCGATTGGGTCGGCGTCGTGCCCGCACCCGCGCCGGCACCTGCCGAGACGAGCGAGCCGACGCAGCGCACGCGCGCGATCGAGGCCGACGTCGCCCTTTCCGAGGTGGTGCTCGGCTGGCGTGCGCCCGCGCCGCTCGATCCGATGGCGAAACCCCTCGATGTCGCGGCGGCGATCCTCGCCAACGGGCGTGGCGCACGCCTGCCGCGGCTGCTCCGCGAGACCGGACTGGTCACTGGGGTCTCGGCCGGCCTGTACGGTTCGGAAGATCCGTTCGGCGGGCCGGGGGCTGGGGTCTTCGCGATCAGTGTCGAGACCGACCCGGCACGCCTCGACCCTGTGCTCGCGCGGATCGGCGGTACCCTCGCCGCGCTGGCGTCGCACGGGCCCGATGCCGACGAGCTTGCGCGCGCGGTGGGGTTGCTGCGGATGCGGATGCGTCGCCAGCTCGAGCGCTATGAGTCCCGCGCGATCTCGCTGTCGATTGCCGAAGCCGCCGGTGACGTGACGCGCCTCGATCGCGAGGATGCCGAACTCGCCGCAGTCACGACGGAGGCGGTGCGTGAAGCGGTCGCACGCGTGCTGGTGCCGACGCGCGCGAGCGCCTGTGCCTCGGTGCCGCACGGGCACGCGACGGCACTGTCGATCACAGGGCTGGCCGCGGCCCTCGCCGTGCCCGCCGACGCGATGGCGCCGGTCGCGCTCGGGAGCGCGCCGGTCACCGCGCCGCGTGCGGGACCCACGCGTCGGGTCATCGCCCACGGCGTGCACCATCTTGCGGTCGGGTCGCTCGACATCCTCACCGCGCGCCACGCCGGGGCGGGACAGGTGTCGCTGGGGCTCTATCGTCGGCGTCCACTGGTGGATACGCCCGACACCGCGGGTCACGCGATCCTCGCGATGCGCACGATGCTGCGGGGCACCGAGGCACGCGGTACGGCCGCGCTGGCGTTGCGGATGGAGCGGCTGGGCGGGGTGCTCGGGCCGTCGGTC
Organism: Gemmatimonadales bacterium; assembly: GCA_035712665.1. Classification (GTDB taxonomy): domain Bacteria; phylum Gemmatimonadota; class Gemmatimonadetes; order Gemmatimonadales; family GWC2-71-9; genus Palsa-1233. The sequence goes on along the minus strand of DASTAN010000020.1, from coordinate 1,428 downwards.
GGCGGCGACCGGGTGGGGTTGGGTGCGACGGTGCTGGCGGAATCGGCCGAGGACGCTGCAGCCCTTCTGGCGGAAGCGGCGTTCCGTCCGCGCTTCGACGTCGATGATCTCGCGATCGAGCGCGACCTGCTCCGCGAGGACGCCCGGGCGATCGCCGATGACATGGTGCGCTTCCCGTTCCAGCTGGTCCTTGGCGCGGCGTTCGACGACCGCGGCTATGGCACGCCATCCTTCGGCACCCCGGCCTCGCTCGACCTCGCCGATGCGAGTGCGATCCGTCGCTGGCACGCGACGGCGTTCGGGGCTGGCCGCACGACGCTCGTCGCCGTGGGCGATCGCGACCCGGGTGCGCTCGCCGACGCACTCGCCGCCACCATCGGTCACGTCGGCGATCGCGAGGCGACGGAACCGCCCGATGATCCGACGTTGGTGACGTGGCGCGCCGCCGTCCGTGTCGAGCAGCGCACCCGGCAGCAGTCGGCCCTCGCGATGGTGTTTCCCGGACCCTCGCGCCGCGACCCGGCGCGTCACGCCGCGGAGGTCTGGGCCGCATCGGCCGGCGGACTCGGCGGCACCCTCTTCGATGCCCTGCGCGACCGCCGCTCGCTGGCGTACAGCGTCTACGCGATGTCGTGGCAGCGTCGGCTCGCCGGTGGGCTGCTCACCTACATCGCCTGCGACCCCGAGCGACTCGACGAGGCGCGCGCGGCGATGCTCGAGGAGCTCGCCGCCGCCTCGGCCCAGCCGATCGGTGACGTCGAGCTCGCGCGGGCCGTCGCGATGCTGGCGGGGCAGGCCGAGGTGGCGCGCCAGACGGCATCGGCGTTTGCCGGCGAGATCGCCGATGCCTGGCTGCTCGGGGACGGCCTGGCCGAGCTGGACGCGCCCGGGGCCGCCTACCGTGCGGTCACCGCCGAGGATGTCCACGCCGTGGCGGCGGCCGCGTTCGATCCGGCCGCGCGTGCCGAGGGCGTCGTGGCCGCGAGTGCCGCCGCCCCTCGCTAGCTTTCGGGGGTGGCCGACACCCCTGCGTCTCCCGCCACCGCGCGCCTGCGCCGTTTCGCGATCGCCGATGTCCTGACGGTCGCGCGCCTCCCGTTGGGCGTCGCGTTCATCGCCTTCCCCGCGACCGAGGCGCGCCTCGCGGTGCTCGCCCTCGCGGCCGCCACCGACCTCGGCGACGGCTGGGTCGCCCGACGGTTCGGGGCATCGCGGATCGGGGCGGTCCTCGACCCGATCGTCGACAAGCTCTTCATGGCCGCGGCCTTCGGTGTGGTGGCCTTCGCCGGCGTGCTGGCGTGGTACGAGGTCGCCGGCGTCCTGCTGCGCGATGCGATCGCCAGCGCCGCGTACTTCCTCACCCGCGGCCGCAACAGCCCGAAGGCCGTCCCCGCCCGCCTCGGCGGGAAGGCCGTGACCACGCTGCAG
>DASTAN010000019.1:0-6255 GCA_035712665.1 Gemmatimonadales bacterium | reverse complement strand
CCGGGGAGGTCGGTCTCCATCGAGTCGCTGAGCACGATCGTCAGCCACTCGGGGCGCGGCGCCGGTTCAGGCCGGAGCCACGCGAACGCTGCCGCCGCGAGAGCGATCGCCGCGACCGCCCCCAGCACCATCGTCGTGCGTCGCGATCCTGCCGAGGCCGGGATCGCGCGCGTGCGCGTCCCCGTGCGCACGGCACTGGTGGCGTTGCCGAGGGCCGCCGCGAACTCGGCCGCGCTGGCGAAGCGATCGGCCGGGAGCTTCTCGAGCGCGCGGAGCACCGCGGCCTCGACGTGCTCGGGCACCGCCTTGCGCTGCGCGGCGATGGCGCGCGGCTCCTCGGTGATGAGGCGCGCGACGATGGCCTGCACGGTGGGCCCCGTGAACGGTGCCTCGCCGACGAGCATCTCGTAGGTCACGGCACCGAGGGCGTAGAGGTCGCTGCGCGCGTCGATGGCGCGCTCGCCCATCGCCTGCTCGGGGCTCATGTACTGCGGCGTGCCGAGCGAGAGGCCGGTCTGCGTCATCCGCTGGCCGCCGGCCGTGGCGACGGCGAGGGCGATGCCGAAGTCGGCGACGAGGGCGTGCCCGCCCTGCAGCAGGATGTTCTCAGGTTTGATGTCGCGATGGATGACGCCGAGCCCATGCGCATAGCCCAGGGCATCGGCGACCTCGCGCGCGGTGCGGATCGCCTCGTCCACCGGGAGCTGCCGATCGCGCTCGAGGCGCGCGCGCAGCGTCTCGCCGGTGACGAGCGGCATCACGTAGTAGAGGAGCCCGTCGGCCTCGCCGCTGTCGAGCAGCGGGAGGATGTGCGGGTGCTGCAGCCGCGCCGTGGTGCGGATCTCGCTCAGGAACCGCTCGGCGCCGAGGGCCGCGCCGAGATCGGGATGCAGCACCTTGATCGCGACGTCACGATCGTGCTTGAGGTCGTGCGCGAGATAGACCGTGGCCATCCCGCCGGCCCCGAGCTCGCGGTCGAGACGATAGCGATCGGCGAGGGCCGTGCGCAGGCGATCGAGGGTGGTCATCTCAACTCCAGGTCTCGCAGGCGACGGCGACGACGGTGAGGCAGGCTAGGGCGGGCCGAGGACCTCGAACCCCTCGCGATCGGCGGCGAGCGCGAGCCGATCGTCGAGGGTCACGAATGGCAACGCCCGCGGGTCGTGCTCGGCGAGAATCAGCGCCGCAGCGAGCTGCAGTGCGTCGGCCGCGCGAAGCGGATGCATGCGCAGGAGTCGGAGTGCCTGCTGGCGCACCGGCTCGGTCGGCGGGACGACGCTCCAGCCGCGCTGCGCCGTCGCGAGCAGCGCCGTCGCCTGCGCCGCCTCGTCGCGCGTCAGTCGCGCGTCGCGCTCCAGCCGGGCGATCGCGGAGGCACACTCGACCGGGGTGCTCCACCAGATCGCCGCGGCCGGGTCGGCGCGCATCACCGCCACCATCCGAGCGGAGGCTGCCTCCTCCACCAGGAGCGGCACCAGTGCCGAGGAGTCCCAGAACCTCATCGCGCGTCGCGCCGCTCGTCGAGGAGCAGGTCGGAGCCCGATGGTCCCGGTGCGGGGGTCGCGCGCGGGGCCTCGAGCCAGCCCGCGGTCGGTTCGATGTCCGGGAGCTGCACGAGCCCGTGCTGGGCGAGTCCCACCACGCGGGGAGGGATCCCGGTGCCGAGCCGGACCGGTTCGAGGCGCGCCACGGGGACGCCCCGGTCGGTGATGAGGACCGATTCGCCGCCTTGCACCAGTCGGAGCAGGGCGCTGAGCTGGTTCTTGGCGTCGGAGACGGAGGCGGTTGCCATCTGGCTATTCTAGCCACTTGACTTTGACCTGACAAGCGCGATGGTCACGGCTCCGCGCCATCCACGGCCCGCTTCATCTGCGCGACCCAGTTGGGGATCACCCGGAAATGACCGGGACTCGCCTGCGCCGGCCCCTGCACGTAGATGATCCCGCCGTCGTGGGACAGGACATTCGACCACCCCGACGTGTCGGAGAAGCGGGGGTCCGAGGCCCACTCGACCGGGGCGCCGCTCGGCTCACCCGTCGCGGGGTTCACGGTCGCGGCATACCACGAGGCCCCCTGGCGGAAGAGCACCGTCGCCGGGTCGATCCAGAGCGGCTCGACCCCCTGCGAGGCGAGCTGCCACCGGCGGGTCGGGGTGGGAAAGGTCGTCACCATGATGCGGCTGCCGTCCATGCTCTGGTAGGTGACGAGGCGCTCGGTCGGCGAGACGCTGGCGAAACGCGCCCCGACCAGGACCGTGTCCATCGTCGCCGTGGCCGCCCGCGGATCGAACCGGACGACGAATGCACCGAGCCATTCCTGCGCGATCGCGATCGAGTCGCTGGGGTAGCCGATCGGATCGAACGCCACGCCGTCGGCTGCATAGCGGGCGAGCGTGTCGGGCGCGTTCCCCGACCCGGGGGCGCCGCGCAGCAGGGCCCATTCGTTGGCGGTGCGCGTCGCGACGAGGATCGTCTCGCCGTCGGGGCTCCACATCGGATGCCGGATCGTTTCCGCGCGCAGCCAGACGGTGTGCTGCCCGGTGCGGAGGTCGTAGATGCGCAGCTCGTTGAGTGCGGGGCCGAAGACGACCGCCGCGAGCCAGCGCCCATCGCGACTGACAGTGTACCGCTGGATGTTCGCGGCGTCGATCGGCAGGGCGACCGCCGGCGCGCCTGGGGTGCGACGCACCAGGTTGCCCACGGCGGCGTCAATGCCGGGCGCAAACACCAGCGTGCCGTTGGCGGCGATGTCGAACTGCGCCTGTCCGATCGCCTCGCGGCGTACGCCCGCGACGAGCGGGATGACGCGGCCGGCGGTGCGCGTCGCCGGGTCGTAGCGTGCGGCGGAGAGCATCCCGTCCGGCGTCAGGAAGACGAGGTAGGTCCCGTCCACGAGGCGGAACTCGGTGCCGGCAATCGGGCCGCCTGGTGTGCCGTCGGGTTGGGTGGTGCGGATGTCGTAGGTGCTGTCGGTCTCGAGATTGATCAGGCGCGCCGAGCTGTTGAACGAGCAGAGCAGCGCATTTGCGCGTGCTGCCCAGTTGCCAAGCGGGCATCGCACGATGGTGCGTGAGCGCGGCTCTCCCCCGCCGAGACTCATCCACGTGGCGCGGTCGCCGTCCGACCCGAGCGCGACCACGTCGGTCGCCGAGAGCCAGTCGAGCGTGCGACCGTCGAGAATCGGCGCGAGCGGCCGTGGTTCGCCGCCGGCAATCGCGGCGACCATGACGTCGCTGGTCCCGAAGTAGGCGACGTGCGCGCCATCCGGCGAGATGCGCGGCGAGCTCGCCCCGCTGGTGCCGGGGAGGGGGCGCGTCTCGTCGGTCAGCAGGCTCCGATACCAGAGGAGACCGGTCGAGTCGCCCTGCAGCGCGGCATAGACGAGAAAGGAGCCGTCGGCGGCGATCGCGACGTTGCGGCTCACCGCACCGTAGGTCGCGTTGCGCGAGGCGTTGTTGACGAGGGCGATCCGTGCGCTGTCGGGGGTCGCGACATCATAGATGCTCGGCCCGGCGACAGCCGGCGTGCGCAACAGGGCCCACGCGGCCAACGCGGCTGCACCGACAGTCGTTGCCCCGAGCACGATGCTCGCCGTGCGCCAGCGGCCGGTGCCCCCGCGGTGCACGGTGCGCGCGGCCGAGCGCGTCCCCGTGCCGCCCGTGAGTGCTGCCGCGAACTCGGCCGCGCTCGCGAAGCGGTCGGCGGGGAGCTTCGCGAGGGCCGTCACGACGGCGTCCTCGATCGCCTCGGGAATCGTGTTCCGCACCCGCGAGAGCGCGGCCGGCTGCTCCGTCAGCACCTTCGCGACGATCGCCTGCGCGGTGCTGCCGGTGAACGGTGGGTCGCCGATCAGCATCTCGTAGGTCACGGCGCCGAGGGCGTACACATCGGAGCGCGCGGTGATCTCGCGCTCGCCCATCGCCTGCTCGGGGCTCATGTAGTGCGGGGTGCCGAGCGACATCCCGGTCTCGGTCATTCGGGTGCCGCCGGCCTTGCTCGCGGCGAGGGCGATGCCGAAGTCGGCGACGAGCGCCTGTCCCTCGTGCAGCAGGATGTTCTCGGGCTTGATGTCGCGATGGATCACGCCGCGCCGGTGGGCATAGTCGAGCGCACTCGCCACCTCGCGCGCGATGCGCACCGCCTCCGCGATCGGCAGCTGCTTCTCGCGCGTGAGCCGGTCGCGGAGCGTCTCGCCGTCGATGAACGGCATCACGTAGTAGAGGTGGGTCGTGGGTCGTGGGTCGTGCGACGGACCGGCGACCTCGACGGTCCCCGAATCGAAGAGCGGCAGGATGTGCGGGTGCTGCAGGGCCGCCGTGGTCTTGATCTCGGAGAGGAAGCGTTCGGCACCGATCACGGCGGCGAGCTCGGGCCGCAGCACCTTGATCGCGACGTCGCGTTCGTGCTTCAGGTCACGCGCGAGGTAGACCGTAGCCATCCCGCCGGCGCCGAGCTCGCGTGCGATGGTGTAGCGGTCGGCGAGGGCCGTGCGCAGGCGGTCGAGGGTACTCACGGGGAGTTCCGAAGGCGGGGAGCTGGGCTGGCGGGAATGCCCCAATCTACGTCCCGGGAACGGTTTGCGCGCCATGCCCCGCGCGCCCGCCACCCGATCGCCACCACCCTCAGGTGGGGAAGCCGAGGGCCTCCGCGACCGCCCGCTGGCGATCATCGAGGGTCAGGAAGGTGAGCTCCGACGGGTCCGGGGCAAGGAAGAGGGCGGTGGGGAGGTGCCAGGCGTCGGCACGGCGTGGTTGCCCGGCGGCGACGAGATGGTCGAACTCCCGGCCGGCGTCACCAGCCCCTCACCCCTCACCCCTCACCCCTCACCCCTCACCGTCACTCCGGCTTCTTCCGGCACGCCGGCGGCTGTGACACCGAGTAGGTGAGGTTGACCACCCGCCACCCGGCCTCGGTCCGGATCAGGGTGAAGATGTCCACCCCGCAGTGCGACCACTGGCCGTTGACGTGGAAGTCGTAGGGGAGCCAGACCACCGCGATCGGGCCGTCGACCATCGCGCGGGCGTCGAAGCCGCGCTCCAGAAGCGTGTTGCTCGACTTGTAGCTACGGGTCTCCTCGCGATTCCGAACCGACGCACGGACCGCTGCACCCTGCATCTGCACCCCGATGATGGTGCCGCGCTCGTGCAAGTAGGTCGCGGTCCGCTCCCAGTCGTTGGCGGAGATGGCGGCGAGCATCGAGTCGGTCACCGCGATCACCGCGAGCGAGTCGGCGCGCGACGATTGGGCGGCCAGGAGGGACGGCGCGAGGAGCGCGAGGAAAGCGAGGCGGCGCATGGAGACTCTGCAGTGAAGGGTGAAGGGTGAAGAGTGGAGGGTGGAGGGCGGAAGGCGGAAAGCGGAAGGTGGAGGGCGGAAGGCGGGTCATCAACCCACGACTCACGACCCACGACTCACAACTCCCCTGAGGATTCGCCCCACGATCCCATCCAGCGTATCGCCGCCGGCGATCCAGCGGAGCACGATGACGAGGTCGTTGGTGCGGTCGATGTAGATGACGTTCTGGCCGTTGCCGAGGAAGGCGACGGCGTCTTCCGGGGCGGAGGGCATCAAGCGCCGGCCGGTGTTGAGGAACCAGTTCATGTGGCCATAGCCCGGGTTGGCGCTTCCCGGCGTCCGCGCCATCGCAAGCCACGCACTCGGCAGGATCCGCCGCTCGCCCCAGCTGCCGTCGCGCAGCATGAGCAGCCCGAAGCGCGCCATGTCCCACGCGTTGATGAACATCCCGCCGCCCCAGTGCCCGCCGCCCGAGACCGACTGCACGCGCTGGCCGTCGAGCACCACCCACGCGCTGTCGTACCCGGTCCACCGCCAGGTGGTCGAGGCGCCGATCGGGTCCATGATCTCGCGGCGCAGCACCACCGGGAGCGGCTCGCGCAGCACGTGCAGCAGGGCGAGCGCGAGGACGTTCACGCGGACGTCGTTGTACTTGTACTGCGTCCCCGGCGCGCGAAGCGGGCGCTCCTGCCAGCGCTCGGGCGGCCCCTCGGGGCGATCGGCCCAGTCGGGCTTGCCCCAGAGCGATCCCTGCCAGTCGCTCGTTTGCCGCAGCAGGTGATCCCACGTGATCGGCTGGTTGTGCGCTGCCTCGAAGAGGTTCACCGTGCGCGGCATCGACGCGCGGGCAGGCTGGTGCACGTCGGGGATGCGCCCGTCGCGCCACGCAAGTCCAGCCACCGCACTCAGAAAGCTCTTGGTGATGCTGTTCACCATGTCGGCGCGGTCGACCGGTCCCCAG
>DASTAN010000018.1:0-2409 GCA_035712665.1 Gemmatimonadales bacterium | reverse complement strand
GCGAGCGGCTGTTGGCGAACGTCACCCGCCTCATGGGGGGGGCATCGCCCGATCCGCAGCGGATCGCGCAGGAGATTGCGCTGGCGGCCGATCGGCTCGACCTGACGGAGGAGCTGGTCCGGCTGCGGGCGCACGTGGCGGGCGGCCGTGCGACGCTGGCGGCCGAGGGGCCGGTGGGGAAGCGGCTCGGGTTCCTGGCGCAGGAACTGGGGCGCGAGGTGAACACGATCGGCAGCAAGGCGAACGATGCCGCGATCGCGCAGCAGGTGCTCGGGATGAAGGGCGAGCTCGAGAAGATTCGCGAGCAGCTGGAGAATCTCGAATGACGCCGCTCGTCGTCGTGCTCTCGTCGCCCTCCGGGGGTGGCAAGTCCACCATCGCGAAGCGGATCCTCGCGGAGCGCGCCGACGCGGGCTATTCGGTGTCGGCCACGACGCGCGCGCCGCGGGCGGGCGAGGTCGATGGCGAGGCGTACCATTTCCTGCCGCCCGACGAGTTCGAGCGCCTGGTGCAGGAGGGGGAGTTCCTCGAGCACGCCGTGTACAACGGCCGTCGCTACGGGACACTGGTGCGCGAGGTGCGGCGCGTGACGCAGGGCGGGCGGCACGTGCTGCTCGACATCGAGGTGGTCGGGGCGCGGCTGGTGCGCGAGCGCTTCCCCGATGCGGTGCTGATCTTCGTGGTGCCGCCGAGCGGGCGCGTCCTGGCCGAGCGGCTGCAGGGACGCGGCACCGAGGGCGCGGCGGAACTGGCCGGGCGGCTGGAGACGGCGCTCGAGGAACTCGCCGCCGCGCACGAGTACGACTACGTGGTCGTGAACGATGACCTGGAGGAGGCGGTGCGCGCCGTGCACGCCATCCTTGACGCGGAATCACGGCGCACCAGCCGGCAGCGGGATGTCAGCATCCTGATCGACCGACTCCGGACCGAAGTGGCGGCAGAGCTCACGCGCTCGGCCGCAGCACGTTGACCCAGCAGGAGGCACGCAGATGGAAGTCTTCACCCCGCAGGAAGTGGCGCGTCACACCGGCTCGAAGTATCGCGGCGTCCTGGTTGCCGCCCGCTTCGCGCGCTACCTCAACGAGTTCCCGCGCGATGTCGTGACGGGGTGGGAGCGCCGCGAGGGCGTCCGCAAGCTGACCACGCTCGCGCTGCAGAAGCTGACGAGCGGCGAGCTGACGTTCCGCGAACTCCGCCGGCGCCGCACCGAGGCCTGACGTGTGGCGCGGGCGGCGGGTCGTCCTCGGCGTGACCGGGGGGATCGCAGCCTACAAGTCGGTCCTCCTCGCGCGTGAGCTCTCGCTCCGGGGCGCCCTCGTGGACGTGGTCCTGTCCCGGGGCGCTCAGGCGTTTGTCGGCGTGCCCACCTTCGAGGGGGTGACCCACCGCCCGGTGCGCACCTCGCTCTGGGAGCCGGGCACGGCGCTCGAGCACATCACGCTGGGGCAGGAGGCCGACGTCATCATCGTCGCCCCGGCGACCGCCCACCTCATCGCCCGCGCCGCGACCGGGCAGGCCGACGACCTGCTGACCGCGCTGCTGCTCGCGGCCACGGCGCCGATCCTGGTCGCCCCGGCGATGAACGACGACATGTACGCCCACGACGCGACCGTTGCGAACCTCGCGACGCTCCGCGACCGCGGCTGGCACCAGGTCGGCCCGAGTGCCGGTGCCCTCGCCGAGGGGCCGTCGACGCGCCCGGGCCGGATGGCCGAGCCCGAGGAGATCATCGCCCACGCCGAGCGCGTGATGGCGGGCGAGGGGCCGCTGCAGGGTGCGCGGGTTGTCGTGACCGCCGGCCCGACGCTCGAACCGATTGACCCCGTGCGCGTCGTCACCAACCGCTCGAGCGGCAAGATGGGGTATCGCCTCGCCGAGGCCGCGTGGCGTCGCGGCGCCGAGGTGATCCTGATCTCGGGGCCGAGCAGCGAACGCGTCCCCGTCGGCGTGACGCTGCGCCGCGTGGAGACCACGGCCGAGATGGCGGCGGCGGTGAAGCGCGAACTGCCGGGAGCCGACGTGCTCGTCATGGCAGCCGCGCCCGCGGACTACCGTCCTGCCACGACGCGCGACACGAAGCTGCCGCGCTCGGACGGCGGCTTCACGCTCGCGTTCGAGGCGACCGACGACATCCTGCTCGCGACGATGCCGGAGCGTCACGCGCGCCTCACGGTCGTGGGCTTTGCCCTCGAGACCGGCAACGCCATCGAGCGCGGCCGCGGCAAGCTTTCGCGGAAGCAGCTCGACATGATCGTCGTCAACGATGCGCTCGAGCCGGGCGCCGGCTTCGACGTGGACACCAACGCGGTCACGATCCTCGACTGCCGCGGCGTCGAGCAACGCGTGTCGCTCCGGAGCAAGGCGGAAGTCGCCGAGGCGATCCTCGACGCGATCGAGACGTATCGTGGC
>DASTAN010000017.1:0-9321 GCA_035712665.1 Gemmatimonadales bacterium | reverse complement strand
GCCACCATCACCGCCGGGAGCGGATTCTGGTGCGGCCTCCGTGACGATGGCACACCGGTCTGCTGGGGGTCGAATGCACGCGGGCAACTCGGGGACGAGACCACCACGCCGCGGCCGATCCCGACGCCGATCTCTGGCGTGCCACCGCTTGTCCGAATCGTTGCCGGGTTCACCGGCGCGTGCGGCCTCACGTCGAGCGGGGATGTCTGGTGCTGGGGCCAGTACTTCCGGCAAGGCGCCGAACGCACGCCGATCCGTCTGCTGTTGGGCGAGCCCGTCGTCCGCATGGACGTCAACGACACCGATGTCTTCCTGACGCTGAGCGGGGGCCGCCTCCGCTATTTCCACCTCGGGGTGGAACGTCCGCTCAGCTGGGTCGGCAATCTGGGCGACCTGACTTCGACCAGGATCTCGGGGCGCGAGAGCATCTGCGTCACGACCACGAGTGGTGAAGTGCACTGCTCGGCCACGTTGTCGAACGGGATCATCGCCTCGCAACTGACACCGAGCGAGCTGGTACCGGTCCCGCCGCCCTGACCCCACGGGTTGCCTCGCAGGGGGGCATTGTGAAACATTTCACAAATGCTCTCGCGCAAGATCGCCGATTCCACGGTTCGCCGGCTCGCCATCTACCTCCGCTTCCTCGAGGAATTCGAGCACCACGGGCGCGAGTCCGTCTCCTCCGAGGCGCTCGCCCAGCGCGCCGGCACCACGTCGGCCCAGGTCCGGAAGGATCTCTCGTTCTTCGGTTCGTTCGGCAAGCGCGGCCTCGGCTATGACGTCCACGCCCTCGGCGAGACCCTCCGGGACATCCTCGGCCTCGGCCGCCGCTATCGCGTGCTGCTGGTCGGTGCCGGGCGTCTTGCCGGTGCCTTCGTCCAGTACGCCGGCTTCGGCGCGCGCGGCTTCGACATCGTCGCGGTCGTCGATCAGGACCCGGCCAAGATCGGTACCTCGTGGGGTGAACTCCGCATCGAGGATGTTGCCGATCTCGAGGCGATCGCCCGCCGCGAGCAGGTCGAGATCGCCATTCTCGTCACGCCGGCCGACCCGGCGCAGGGGCTCGTCGACCGCCTCGTGCGCGCGGGCATCACGGCGATCCTCAACTTCGCGCCGGTGCAGCTCCACGTCCCCGAGGGCGTGGACGTCAAGAACGTGAACCTCGCCGTCGAACTCGAGACCCTCTCGTACGCGCTCGCGCATCGGACCCACGCGTGATCGGGATGAACGCGGTCCCGAGCGGCACGCTGGTGGATCGCGCCCTTGAGCTGATGCAGGCCGGGCCGCTGGAGGCCGAGCGGATCGCGCGCGAGGTGATGGGCCTCCCCAACGCACCGCGCGCGGTCGCCGAGCGACTCGCGACAGCACTCCTCGGCAGTGACCCGCGCGTCCGGCAGCTCGGTGATGGACGCTGGGGGCTGCTCGCTGCCGCGCAGGGGTCGCCGCTGCTTGAGGAGTGCGCCTTCGCGGTGGTCGACGTCGAGACGACCGGGATGCAGCCGACCGGCGATGATCGCATCACCGACATTGCGGTCGTGGTGGTGCAGGGGAGCCGCCGCGAGCTGGTCTTCGAGTCGCTGGTGAACCCCGGTCGGCCGATTCCGTCGCGCATCAGCGAACTCACGGGTATCAGCAACGAGATGGTGCGCGCTGCGCCGACCTTCCACGACATCGCCGATCAGGTGCTCGCCGCGCTCGGCGGTCGCGTCTTCGTCGCGCACAACGCCCGCTTCGACTGGGCGTTCGTCGGGGCCGAGGTGAAGCGGGCGCGCGATCTCGTCCTCGACGGGCCACGGCTGTGCACGGTGCGGCTCGCGCGGCGTCTGGTGCGTGGGCAGCCGAGCTACGGACTCGATGCGATGGCGCAGCGCTTCGGGCTCGAGTTCGAGTCACGGCATCGCGCGGCCGGCGACGCGCTGGTGACCGGGATGGTGCTCGAGCGCCTCCTCGGCAGCGCCCGGGAGCGCGGAGCCCGGACGCTCGCCGATCTCGAGACGCTGCATCGCACCCCGATGGCGGAGTTCCGTGAATGACCCACGTCCATTCGTTCCAGGTCGGCGCCCTGCGCTGCCACGCGATCCAGGCCGGCATCCAGCGGCTCGACGGCGGCGCGATGTTCGGCGTCGTGCCGAAGCCGCTGTGGGAGAAGCGGATTCCCGCGGATTCGCGCAATCGGATTCGACTCGGCATGCGGAATCTCCTCATCGAGTCCGACGCCGGGCTGATCCTCGTGGACACCGGCGTCGGCAACAAGGAAGACCCGAAGTTCCACGACATCTACGGCATCGACAACGCCGGCGCCGAGGGTCGTACCTGGCTCGAGGACGGCCTCGCGCAGCTGGGGTACCGTCCCGAGGATGTCGACCGCGTGGTGCTCACGCACCTGCATTTCGATCACGCCGGCGGCTGCACGATGATCGCGCCCGACGATCCCGAGCGACGGGTGCAGGCGGCGTTCCCGAAGGCGCGCTACATCGCGCATCGGCGCGAGGCCGAGTACGCGCGGAGCGCCAACGAGCGGACCCGCGCCAGCTACTTCCCGCGGAACTACCAGCCGCTGCTTGAGTCAGGGCAGATGGAGCTGCTTGATGGCCCGGCCGGGACGATCGCGCCGGGGGTCCGGATGATGGTCACGCCGGGGCACACCCCGTGGCACATGGTGCTGCTGATCGAGAGCCAGGGGGCGGGACTGCTGTACCCCGGCGACACCGTGCCGACCGCGCACCACCTCCCGCTGCCGTGGATCATGGGGTACGACGTCGAGCCGCTCCGGACCCTCGAGAGCAAGCGGGCGCTCTACTTCCGCGGGATGGCCGAGGGGTGGCAGGTCTGCTTCGAGCACGACGCGGACACGGTGCTCGGGCGGCTGGTCAACGGGGAGAAGGGGCCGGAGCTGGTGGAGCGGGTGACGGCGCCGGAGTGAGGGGTGAGGGGGGAACTGGGTCCCGTGTCCCTTTTCCCTTGTCCCAGCTACCTTCTTCAGACTCCGCTGTCCCTTGTCGACCCCCCTTCCGACGAGCCGACCATGTCGTGGTCCCGCCGTGCGCTCTTGCTTGGTGTGCTGTCCGCCGCCCTCTTCGCGGTGTTCTGGGGGATTGCGCGCATGGAACTTCGGAACATCTCGATGGCGGTCCTGTTCTCCATGGCCGCTTTCGGGTTCACCGCGCTGCGCACCAGAAACAGTGCCCTTCGCGCACTGGCCGGCAGTGGGCTCTGCTCGGGGATCGGCGTGCTGCTCGGCTTCGGGGCCGATCTTCAGTCCTCCCTCGGATTTCTCCCCCTGGTTGTCCTGACGGGGAGCTTTGCCTTGCTTGGCCTCGCGTTCTGGCTCGCCCGCGCGGGGATCGGCCGGGAATGGGAGAAATTGGGACGGTGGTCGCATTAGACCACGTGTCCCGTGTCCCCTGTCCCCTGTCCCCCCCCTTGCCCCCAGCCCCACCCCCCGCTATACTCCCCCTGTTCCAAGCGGACGACGATGTCGTCCCACCCCACGCCAGCAGTCGGGCAACCGGGTCCCATAGAGTCATAAGCATCCGGCGCTCCGGCGCCGCGGTGCACCTCTACGGACACCCCGCCCAGTACCGGCGGGGTGTTCTGTTTTCAGCAACCGAAGGATGAGCCTCTGTCGAACTTCGATCGTGAACGCCGTGTCCGGGTCAACCGGCAGATCCGCATCTCGCCCGTCCGTGTCGTCACGGCCGACGGCGAGCAGCTCGGAGTCCTCCCCGTCGAAGAGGCGCTCGCCGCCGCGATGGAACGTGGACTCGACCTGGTCGAGGTCGCCCCGATGGCGCGCCCGCCGGTCGTCAAGATCATGGACTACGGCAAGTTCAAGTTCGAGGAGGCCAAGGCGGCGCGTGCAGCCAAGAAGAAGCAGCACGTGATCCACCTCAAGGAAGTGAAGTACCGGCCGGGCATCGACGATCACGATTTCGACTTCAAGACCCGCCACGCCCGCGAGTTCCTGGGCGAAGGGAACAAGGTCAAGGTGACGATGATGTTCCGCGGCCGACAGATGGCCCACCCCGAGCTCGGCCGCGCCGTGCTCGACCGGGTGGCCGCCCAGCTGGCGGATGTCGGCAAGGTCGAGCAGGAAGCCAAGCTCGACGGGCGCAACATGATCATGGTGCTCGCCCCGAAGTGATTTCGGGCGCGAACTGACGGACCAACGGAGAGCCACGCAATGCCGAAGCAGAAGACGAAGCGCGCCGCGATGAAGCGCTTCACGGTGACCGGGAGCGGCAAGATCAAGCGCGCCCGCGCCAACAAGCGCCACATCCTGACCAAGAAGGTCCAGGCCCGCAAGAACCGGCTCGGCAAGGCGGCGACGGTGAGCTCGGCGGACTTCCCGCGGACCATCAAGCTGCTGCAGGCCTGAGGAGACTGACCTATGTCACGCGTCAAGAACGGTGTCGCGCACCACGCGCGCAAGAAGAAGATCATGGCCGCGGCGAAGGGTGCCGTCGGCGCCCGCAGCAAGCGCTACAAGGCCGCGAAGGAGACGGTCGAGCGCGGCATGGCCTACGCCTACCGCGACCGCCGCAAGAAGAAGGGCGACTTCCGCTCGCTCTGGATCACGCGCATCGGCGCCGCCGCGCGCATGCACGAGATCTCGTACTCGCGCCTGATGGCGGGCCTCAAGAAGGCCGGCATCGAGATCAACCGGAAGGTCCTCGCCGACCTCGCCGTCCGCGACATCGACGCGTTTGCGAAGCTGGCCGAGGTGGCGAAGGCGCAGCAGGCGTAAGCCGCTCCGTCCTGCCACCTCGTGGGGCCGCCCGTCGTCGCGACGGCGGCCCCGCGCTGGTTTCCGCACCCCACACGCCATCATCGCCGGAGCTGATCCGCCCGTGTCGTCCGACCATCCGTCGCTCGCCGCCCTGAAGGCCCGCCTGGCCGGCATCGCCGCGCTCGACGCCGCCGCGCTCGAGGCCGAGGAGATCGCCGTCCTCGGCCGCAAGCAGGGCGAGCTGACTGCCCAGCTGAAGACCCTCGCCACCCTCCCGGTCGAGGAGAAGCGCACCCTCGGGGCCGCGCTGAACGTCCTCAAGGGGGAGTTCGAGGCCGCGTTCGCCGCCCGCCGCGCGGAACTCGCCGCGGTCGCGAAGCAGGCGGCGCGCGCCAACCTCGACCTCTCGATGCCGGCCCGCACCCAGTGGGAAGGGACCCGCCACCCGGTGACGCTCGTCGTCGAGGAGATCGTCGAGATCTTCCGCGGCCTCGGCTTCACCGTGGCGCAGGGCCCCGAGGTCGAGGACGAGGAGTACAACTTCGGCGCGCTCAACTTCCCGCCGGACCACCCGGCGATGGACATGCACGACACGCTCTACCTCGACCCCGAGGGCGTCGAGCGGCCGCGCGGCGAGCGGATCCTGCTCCGCACCCACACCTCGCCGGTGCAGGTGCGCGTGATGCGCGAGGGGCCGCCGCCGATCCGCGTGGTGATCCCCGGGATGGTCTACCGCAACGACGCCTTCGACGCGTCGCACGCGCCGGCCTTCTCCCAGATCGAGGGGCTCGCCATCGACGAGGGGATCACGTTCGTCGACCTCAAGGCGACGCTGACCCACTTCGCGCGCCGCTTCCTCGGCGCCGACACGCGCGTCCGCTTCCGGCCGTCGTTCTTCCCGTTCACGGAGCCGTCGGCCGAGATGGATGTCGGCTGCCGCCTCTGCGACGGCAACGGCTGCGCCGCCTGCAAGGGGACCGGCTGGATGGAGATCCTCGGCTGCGGGATGGTGCACGAGGAAGTGCTCCGCCTGAGCGGCATCGACCCCGAGCGCTACACCGGCTTCGCCTTCGGGATGGGACCGCAGCGCATCGCGATGCAGCGCTACGGCCTCCCCGACATCCGTCTGCTCTACGGCGGCGACATGCGCTTCCTGTCGCAGGTCGGGGGGCTCGGCCGATGAACATCTCCCGTCGCTGGCTCGAGGCGTTCCTGCGCCGCCCCGTCGACGCACGCGAGGCCGCGAGCACCCTCGGGATGCTCGGCGCCCCCGTCGATGCGATCGAACCGCTCGCCGAGCACCTGGCGCCGTTCGTCGTCGGGCGCGTCCTCACCGTCGAGCCGCACCCGGATGCCGACAAGTTGCGCGTGACCACCGTCGATGACGGCAGCGGGACGATCTGGACCGTCGTCTGCGGCGCTCCGAACGTCGAGGCCGGCAAGCGCTACCCGTTCGCGCGTCTCGGCACCGTGATGCCCGGCGGCCTCGTGATCGAGCGGCGCAAGCTGCGCGGCCAGCCCTCGGAGGGAATGCTCTGCAGCGCGCGTGAACTCGGCCTTGGTGACGATCACGGCGGGCTGCTGACGCTCGACACCGATGCCGCCCCCGGCACGCCGGTGGTCGAGGTGCTCGGGCTCGATGACGAGCGCCTCGTCGTCGATGTCACGCCGAATCGCCCCGACCTGCTCGGGCACAAGGGCGTCGCGCGCGAGCTCGCCGCGGCGTGGAAGCTGCCGATGCGCCTTCCCGCGATTCCCGACGAGGTCGAGCTCGACGTCCCGCCGCCCGACCGCTTCGGCGACGAGGCGGTGGTCGGCGGCATCCGTGTCGCGATCACCGATCGGAACGGCTGCGGCCGCTTCCTCGCCGCGACGATCCGCGGCGTGCGCGTCGGCGCCTCGCCGGCCTGGCTCCGCGAGCGGCTCGAGGCGTGCGGCCTCCGCAGCATCAACAACGTCGTCGACGTGACGAACTACGTGATGCTCGAGCTGAACCAGCCGATGCACGCGTATGACGCGGCGACGCTCCGCGGTCCCGCGATCCTCGTGCGTCCGGCGCGCGCCGGCGAGACGCTGGTGACGCTCGACGGGACGACGCGCACCCTCCCCGAGGGCGCACTGCTCATCGCCGACGCCGAGCGCGCCATCGGCGTCGCCGGCGTGATGGGCGGCCTCGACACCGAGGTCACCGACGGCACCACCGACCTGCTGCTGGAGTGCGCGTGGTTCGCGCCGTCGCGGGTGCGGGCCGGGAAGCGCGCGCTCAACCTCTCGACCGATGCCTCGCATCGCTTCGAGCGCGGCACCGATCGCTGGGGCGCGGTCGATGCCTTCCGCCGCGCGATTCGCCTGCTCGTCACCGTGGCCGGCGGCACGCTCGAGGCCGCCGTCGATCTGCATCCGGCACCGACCCATCCGCCGCGCATCTTCGTGCGGCGCGCGCGCGTGGCGCAGGTGCTCGGCGTCGAGCTCCCGATGCTCGAGCTCGAGCGCTGCCTCACCGCGATCGGATGCACCGTCGTCGCGAAGCCCGAGGACGATCGCCTCGCGGTCGACGTCCCCGGGTGGCGTCCCGACCTGCTCGCCGAGATCGACCTCATCGAGGAGATCGCCCGCATCCACGGCTACGAGAACCTCCCGACCGACCTGCGTGGCGCGCGGCCCGGCGCCCGCGATGACGATCCGGCGTGGGGCGCCGCCGATCGCGTCCGCACCGGCCTCGCGGCCCTCGGCCTCTCCGAGGTGATGACCCTGCCGATGGTCGCCACGGGCGGCGAGGCGGCACCGCGCCTGCTCAACCCGCTCTCGGCCGAGCACGGATTGCTCCGTGATCGGCTGCTGCCGTCGCTGCTGCGACAGGTCGAGGCCAACTGGGCGGCCCAGGTGGGCGATGTCCGACTGTACGAGGTCGGGACCGTCTTCGCGCGCACGACTGCGGGCGGGCGCCCGGCCGAGGCGCTCCACGCCGCGTTCGTGCTGACCGGACACACCCGTCCACCGCACTGGCGCGACGGTGGCAGCACGCCGACCTACGATCTCTGGGACGCGCGCGGCACCTTCGAGCGGCTGGTCGCTCTGGCGCATCCGACCGCGCGGGTAGAAGTTGGGGAAGGGGAGTGGATCGCCCGTGGCCCCGACGGCACCGTGATCGGGCATTGCGGTCCGCTCGACGCGGATGCCCCGGCGTGGGCGTCGGCGCTGTTCGGGGGCGAGCTTCAGGTCGCCCTCGAGGCCGCCCCCGCGGCGACCTACCAGGCGGTGCCGACCTTCCCGGCGGTGAGCCGTGACCTGGCGCTGCTGGTCGCCACGGATCGTCCGGTGGCCACGATCGTGCGCCTCCTCGAGGAGCGCGGCAAGCGGGCGCATCTCGAGCAGGTCGGCGTGGTGGACGAGTTCCGCGGCGCAGGGCTCCCGGCGGGTCGCCGCAGCGTGGCGGTGCGCCTGACCTTCCGGGCCCCGGACCGCACCCTCACGGATGCCGATGTCGACCAGGCGGTCGGTCGTCTCCTGACCCAGTTGGAGCGCGAGTGTGACGTCACCCTACGCACGGCCTGATCTCCCAGCCCTCGCCGACCTCGAGCGGGTCCTCGGTCACCTGACCGAGGAGCTCGCGGCGTGGCGGCGTCGCTGTCTCAAGGCGGAGCAGGAACTGCTCGGCCTCAAGTCCGAGGCGGGGATGGTGCCGGGCGACGAGGCGGTGCGCCTCAAGGCCCGTGTGCTCGACCTGGAGAAGCAGAATCTCGAGCTGCAGGCACGCGTCGATCGCACCCGCGAGATGGTCGCGCGCGTGCGCGGTCGGCTCGATTTCCTCGACCTCGCCGATGGTCGTCCGCCCGAGGAGGCCGCGTGAGCGCCGTGAAGCAGTCGGTGCGCGTGCAGGTGGGCGGCGAGGAACTCGTGGTGCGGTCGGAGCTGCCGGCGGAGTACACCCGCGAGGTGGCGGCGTACTTCGACGACGCGCTCCGCCAGATCCGGGCGATGCTCCCGACGATCGAGGCCCACAAGGCCGCGATTCTCGCCGGACTCGCCGTCACTGATGAGCTGTTCCGAGCCCGGCGCACCGACGCCGAGCAGGCCACGCGGATCGTCGCGCTGGCCGATGACCTCGCCCGACTCCTTCCTCCTGCCAAGCGCGGGCTGCGGAGCGCGGCGGACTGACCGAACTCCGGTGCCTTGCCACCGGTTGGGGATAGCACGATGGACCCGATGCTGCTGACCGTCGCCCTCGGCGGCGTGTTGCTCGGTGCGCTCGTCGGCGCCGGGATCTGGCAGGCGATGGTGTCCGCCAAGGGGCGCAACGCGCGCCAGCTCGTCGCGGCGGCCGAAGCCGAAGCCGAGGGCATCCGGCGCGCCGCGGCCAGCGAGGGCGCTGCGGAGCGCACTGCCGAACGCGAGCGCCTGCTGGTCGAGGCGCGTGGCGAGGCACTGGCGCTCAAGGAGGAGGCCTCGCGCGATGCCGCTCGCCGGCGCGAGGAGGTCGAGCGCAGCGAACGCCGGGTCGCCGAACGCGAGGCCCAGGCCGCCGAGCGCGAGGAGCGCCTCCGCACCGAGCAGCGCACCGCCGACGAACAGCGCCTCCGACTCGAGACCGA
>DASTAN010000016.1:0-7939 GCA_035712665.1 Gemmatimonadales bacterium | reverse complement strand
GTGGGAGCCGCTGGTCGGCTACTCGCGCGCGGTGCGCGTCGGCAACATCGTCAGCGTCTCCGGGAGCACCGCGGCGCAGCCCGACGGCAGCGTCGCCTGCGTGGGCGATGCCTACGGCCAGGCGAAGGTGACGCTGCGGGTGATCCTCGACGCGCTGCACGCGCTCGACGCGCGCGCGGAGGACGTGATCCGGACGCGGATCTACGTCACCGACATCAGCCAGTGGGAGGCGATCGGGCGCGCGCACGGCGAGGTGTTCGGCGAGATCCGCCCGGCCACGACGATGGTCGAGGTCGCGAAGCTGATCCATCCCGACATGCTGGTGGAGATCGAGGCCGACGCCGTGACGCTGGACCGCCGGTGAGGCGTGCGCTGCTCGCGGCGCTGGCCCTCGGCGCCAAGGGGCTCGCGGCGCAGGCGCCGGCGTGCGCGCCCGAGGCGATGGCGCGCGACACGGTGCGATACGCGCTGATCGTGCAGGCCCGGCTCGGTCGTGATTCACTCCCCGACGCCACGGCGAGCGCCATTGCCGGCGAGGCGATCCTTGGGGCGGGGTTTCGGGTGCCGGCAACGATCGCCAGCGCCTTTCCCACCGGCGCGCAGCCGCGCCAGTTCACGCCGCGCGACGAGATCACCCTCTCGCGAGTCGTGGCGTACCCCTCGACAGGCGCGGGGATCGCGACGGTACGGCAGCCGCCACGGCGCCTGGCCGAGCCGATCACCGACTCGGTGTTCCGCCTCGCTACGGAGCGCGCCGATGTGCATCCGATCCTGCCGCATCGCGACGGCTCGGACACGATGCCCGTGACGCTCGAACTGGTGGCCGTGCGGACCCCGCAGGTCGGTTTCACGGTGGCGCGCCTCGGCCTGGCCCAGTTGCTGTACGACACGCCCCCTGAGTGGCAGGATCCGCCCCGGCCACGATTCCCGGATGCGTTGCGACGCGACGGCGTCGAGGGTGCCGTGCGCCTCCGGTTCATCGTCGGAGCCGACGGCCGCGTCGACACGTCCACGGTGGACGTGCGCTCCGCCTCGCACCCGGCGTTCGTCGCCCCAGCGGTGGAGGCGCTCGCCGCCGCGCGCTTCCGACCCGCCAAGGCCGGCGCCTGCCCGGTCGCCACGATCGTGGAGACGGGCGTGCGCTTCACCTTCCGTTCCTCGACGCGCGTGCTGCGCGAAACCGTCACCGGAACCGGAGTACGCCGCCCATGACCGGCTGGGAAACCCGCGCCGTCAGCCCGGCCGATGTCGTCGCGCACCTGCGCAGCGACACCAATGCCTTCGTGCACGGCGCCTCCGCGACCCCGACCACGCTGCTCGACGCGATGGCCGAGCGGCGTGATCTCGCGGAGGTGTCCCTCTACCACCTGCACCTCGCGGGGCCGCTGGCGTTCCTCGATCCGTCGCGCGCGGGCGAGTTCCGCTCGGTGTCGCTGTTCACGGGGTCGGCGTGCCGGGCGCCGATCGCGGAGGGGCGCGCCGACTACGTGCCGATCTTCCTGAGCGACATCCCGTCGCTCTTCACCAGCGGTGCGGTGCCGCTCGACGTGGCACTGGTGCAGCTCTCGCCGCCCGATGCGCACGGCTTCTGCACCCTCGGTCCGTCGGTCGACACGGCGCGCGCGGCGGTCGATTCGGCGCGGATCGTCCTCGCCGAGATCAACCACCGGATGCCGCGCACCCACGGCAATGCGCTGGTGCCGCTGAGCCGGGTGCACGCCTTCTGCATCACCGACCGGCCGCTGCACGAGCACCCGATGGAGCCCGAGGGGCCGGTGGCCGCGCAGATCGGCGAGATCGTCGCGGGGCTCGTCGACGACGGTGCGACGCTGCAGATGGGGATCGGCAGCATTCCCGACGCGGTGCTCGCGCGGCTCTTCGACAAGCACGACCTCGGCGTGCATACCGAGATGTTCTCGGACCGGCTGGTCGACCTCGTGCACGCGGGCGTGATCACCAACCGCCACAAGCCGAACAAGAAGGGGCGAATCGCGACGTCATTCGTGACCGGGACGCGCCGCCTCTTCGACTTCGTGCACGACAACCCGCAGGTGCACTTCCTCGGCTGCGACTGGACCAACGAGACGCACACCATCTGCCGGATGCCGAAGATGACGGCGATCAACTCGGCGATCCAGGTCGACCTCACCGGGCAGGTCTGCGCCGATTCGATGGGGCACCGGATCTACTCGGGGATCGGCGGGCAGATGGACTTCATCCGCGGCGCCGCGCGCGCGCCCGGCGGCAAGGCGATCATCGCGCTGCCCAGCACGGCGCGTGGCGGCACGGTGTCGCGAATCGTGGCGGAGCTGAGCCCGGGGGCCGGGGTGGTCACCACCCGCGGCCACGTGCACTGGGTGGTCACCGAGTACGGGGCGGTGAACCTGCACGGGAAGTCGCTCCGCGAGCGCCGGGCGCTGCTGGCAAGCATCGCGCACCCGGATTTCCGCGGCGAGCTGCTGAAGGGCCGATCGTAAGCGGGGAGAGGGGCGATCGGAGATCGGAGATCGGAGGCAGCACCCTCGGATCTCCGATCGCCGATCTCTGCTCCCCCTTCCCCCGGCCGGTCGGATTGGCTATCCTATTGGGCTTCCGGCTAGGTAGCTCAGTTGGTAGAGCACGTGACTGAAAATCACGGTGTCGGGGGTTCGATTCCCTCCCTAGCCATGCAGGCGCCCTCCGAGCGGGGGCGCCTTTTTTGCTGCCAGAGAGGGGAGACCGGAGATCGGAGGATGCGCCCTCGGATCTCTGGTCTCGGATCTCCCCTCTCTGCCTGTCCCCGCTCACATCTTGATGACGAACCGGTACTTCACGTCGCTCTTGAGCATCCGCTCGTAGGCGGTGTTGATGTCGTCGAAGCCGATGACCTCGATGTCCGCGGTGATGCTGTGCTGCCCGCAGAAGTCGAGCATCTCCTGCGTCTCCTTGATCCCGCCGATGAGCGAGCCGGCGATCGCCTTGCGGCCGAAGATCATCCCCATCATCGAGGGCGACGGGTGCGGTTCGGCGGGGACGCCCACCATGCACATCGTGCCGTCGCGCTTCAGGCAGCCGATGAACGGGTCGAGGTTGTGCGGCGCGGCGACGGTGTTGAGGATGAAGTCGAGCTGCCCGGTGTAGCGCGCCATGTCGTCGGCGTTCTTGCTGATCACCACGTCGTGCGCCCCGAGGGCCTTCGCGTCGGCGACCTTCCCCGGCGAGGTGGTGAAGACGATCACCTCGGCCCCCATCGCGGCGGCGAGCTTGACCCCCATGTGTCCGAGGCCACCGAGGCCGACGACACCGACCTTCTTTCCGGGGCCGACCTGCCAGTGGCGGAGCGGCGAGTAGGTGGTGATCCCCGCGCAGAGGAGCGGGGCCGCGCCGGCACGATCGAGCCCGGCCGGGATCCGCAGGACGAAATCCTGGTCGACGACGATGGCGTGCGAGTAGCCGCCGTGCGTCGGGCCGCCGAGGTGCTTGTCGACGCCCATATACGTGCCGACGAAGCCGGTGCCGGTGCAGTACTGCTCCTCCGACTCCTGGCACGACGGGCAGGTGCGGCACGAGTCGACCATGCAGCCGACGCCGACGGTGTCACCCACCTTGTACTTCGTGACGCCGCTGCCGACGGCGGTCACGGTGCCGATGATCTCGTGGCCCGCGACGGCCGGATACGGGATCGGGCCCCACTCGCCGCGCACGAAGTGCACGTCCGAGTGGCAGATGCCGCAGTGCGTGATGGCGATCTGCACGTCGCTCGGCCCCGGATCGCGCCGGGTGATGGTGTGATGCCCGAGCGGCTGGTCCGGGGCGAAGGCGGCGAAAGCAGGGGTGGGGAACGGCATGCGGAGATCCTGGTGGATGAGAGGGGAGATCGGAGATCAGAGATCGGAGATCGGAGGGTGAGACCTCGGATCGCAGATCTCCGATCTCACATCTCATGGAATCTACTGGCGAGTACCGCCCTCAGCGGCTAGCGTTCCACAGTTGTGACCCTCGGATCACCGATCGCCGATCTCTCCTCTCTGCCGCCAGGAAACAATGCCCGTTTCTCCGTACCGCCAGCTGTCCGTCGACCGCCGCATCGCCCTCCTGACCCACGAGCTCACCAAGAGCCGCGAGGCGCGCGAGGGGTTCATCCTGCGGCTGGTGGCGAAGGGAGGCGGCTTCCGGCCCGCGACACTGAAGAAGTGGCCGGTGGAGCAGCTCGCGAAGGAGATCGTGCGCCGCAACATGGAGTCGCCGCACGAGGAGATCGGGCTGCTGCAGCTGCTGTACGTCGAGCTCGAGCCGGCGATGCAGATCCACTTCCTCGAGGCCGCCGGCGTGAAGCACGAGAACGGGTCGATCCCCGACGACCTCGAGCCGCCGTTCGCCTCGGCCGAGCAGGTGCAGTCGGCTGCCGCGTCGCTCCGCGCGCAGTTCGGCGAGGGCGCCGAGCACTACCTGCACACCATCAAGGTGTACAACGGCGAGGCGTGGCCGGGGCTGTAACTGCAGAGATCAGCGATCAGAGATCGGAGATCGGAGGGGGACACGGGACACGATTCCTCGCCTTCCGCGTTCCGCCCTCCACTCTTCACCCTTCACTCTCCACCGACCAGGCATATGCGCCACTTCCTGCTTCTGCTCCTCGCCGCGCCGCTCGCCGCGCAGGCTCCCGCGGCCACGCCGGCCACCTCGCGTCCCGCTGCGCGCGGCGCCACCGACGGCGCGGTCGCGACGCCGGTCGACACCGTGCGCCGCAGCGATGCGGTCGTCACGATCAAGGGGCAGCGCGTGCCGTATCGCGTGACCTCGGGGTGGCAGCCGGTCTGGGATGACAAGAACCAGCCGATCGCCTCGATGTTCTTCACGTACTACGAGCGCACCGACGTCAGCGACCGCAGCACGCGCCCGCTGGTGATCTCGTTCAACGGCGGCCCCGGCTCGGCCTCGGTGTGGATGCACATCGCCTACACCGGCCCGAAGCTGCTGCGCATCGACAGCGAGGGGTACCCGGTCCAGCCGTACGGCGTGCAGGACAACCCGCACTCGATTCTCGACGTCGCCGACATCGTCTACGTCGACCCGGTCAACACCGGCTTCTCGCGGATCCTTGGCGACGCGAAGCGCGAGCAGTTCTTCGGCGTGAACGAGGACATCGCGTATCTCGCGAAGTGGCTCGATGCGTTCGTGACGCGGCAGAACCGCTGGACCTCGCCGAAGTACCTGATCGGCGAGAGCTACGGCACGACGCGCGTCGCCGGCCTCGCCGGGCGCCTGCAGGGGTCGCACTGGATGTACCTCAACGGCGTGATCCTCGTCTCGCCGACCGGCCTCGGCCTCGATCGCAGCGGTCCGGTCGCGAACGCGATGTACCTGCCGTACTACGCGGCAACCGCGTGGTACCACAAGAAGCTCCCGGCCGACCTGCAGGCGAAGGATCTCGACGCGATCCTCCCCGAGGTCGAGCGCTTCACGATCGACGAGCTGATCCCGGCGATGACCAAGGGCGGCTCGCTCGATGCCGCGACACGCGATCGCCTCGTGGCGCGGGTGGCGCGCTACAGCGGCATCCGCGAGGCGGCGGTGCGGCAGTACGCGATGGCGATGCCGACGTCGTTCTTCTGGAAGGAGCTGCTGCGCGACGAGGGGCTCACCGTCGGCCGCCTCGACTCGCGCTACCGCGGCCTCGACCGCACCGATGCGGGCACGTCGCCCGACTTCGACCCGGCGCTGACCTCGTGGAACCACGCCTTCGCGCCCGCGATCAACAGCTACCTCCGCGAGGGACTCGGCTGGAAGACCGACCTGCAGTACTGGCTCTTCGGCCCGGTGAATCCGTGGAACCGCCAGGGCGAGCAGACCGGGCGCCAGCTGCAGCAGGCGATGGCCGAGAACCCGTACCTGCACGTCTTCACGCAGTCGGGCTACTACGACGGCGGCACCGACTACTTCAACGCGAAGTACAACCACTGGGCGATGGACCCGACCGGCCGCTTCCAGGACCGGATGATGTTCAAGGGCTATCGCTCGGGGCACATGATGTACCTCCGCAGCGAGGACCTCGCGACCTCGAACGAGGATATCCGCCAGTTCATCGCGAAGACGGCGGTGAAGGGGCCGGCACGGCGGTGAATCCTGAACGGTGAATGGTGAACAGGTGAGGGGTGAGGGGGGCCCGTCATCCCGAGCGGAGCGAGGGATTCCCCGGTTCATCATTCACCATTCACTCCCACGCGGAGCGCTTCGATGACGAGACTGCTGCTCCTGCTTTTCCTCGCCGCGCCGCTTGCCGCGCAGGCGCCGGTGCGCGTGATGTCGTTCAACATCCGCTACGGGACGGCGAACGATGGCGCGCACGCCTGGCCGGCGCGACGCGACCGGGTGATGGCGACGATCGGCGATCACGCGCCGCATCTGCTCGGGGTGCAGGAGGCGCTCGACTTCCAGCTCCGCGAGATCGTCGCCGCGCACCCGCGCTACCGCCTCGTCGGCGTCGGGCGCGATAACGGCGCGACGAAGGGCGAGTACTCGGCCATTCTCGTCGACACGACGCGCTTCACCGTCGTGGACAGCGGCACGTTCTGGTACAGCGACACGCCGACGGTCCCCGGGTCGATGGGATGGGGCAATCGCATCACGCGGATCGCGACGTGGGCCCGCCTGGCCGATCGTGCCACCGGCGACACGATCCATCACGTCAACACGCACTGGGATCACGAGAGCCAGCCGTCGCGCGAGCGGAGCGCGGCAGCGCTGCTGGCGCACCTCGCGGCGCGCCCCGGCCCCAAGGACCTCGTGCTGGTGACCGGCGACCTCAACGCGGACGAGGCGAACGCCGCGGCGCGCGCGCTCCTCGCCGACGCGCGCACCCCGCTTCGGAACGCATTCCGCGCGGTGCATCCCCGGGCAACCGACGTCGGCACCTTCCACGGCTTCACCGGGACGCCGACGACTGGGATGATCGATGTCGTGCTGGTCGGGCCGCGATGGCGGGTGCACGACGCCGGGATCGATCGACGACGGTTCGGCGACGGATGGGCGTCGGATCATTGGGCGGTGTGGGGAGCCTTGAGCCTCGAGCCTTAGGCCTCAGGCGTCCGGCTCCCACGCGCCGAAGGCCGGCATCCCGGATGGGACGTCGGCCTTCTCGTTGCTGCGCGCTGTGCTGCTCGACTCCGCTCGGATGGGTCCTTCCAGGATCCGCCCCGAAGGTGTCGGGTCCGCATCAACGAACCATCAACGCGTAACACCCTCTTCCGACTCACGACTCCCGACCCAGACTCAGATGCAACAACCCGCCGCGGACATCGGTCCACGACGGGTCGTCACCTGCGGCTTAGATGGAGCTTGTCGCCCGCCGGGCGAGTGCGCGGCCCATCAAGTCGGGGGAAATCGCCGCGCTTCTCTAGTGTGTGGCTTGAAACGGGATCCGTCAAGTCAGAGGTGAGTCGCGCGTCGTGAGAGCGGTACCCCCTGACCCCTGACCCCTCACCCCTACGCCGCCATCACCGGCTCGACGTAGGCCGGGCGCTGCCGGACCGTGACCCCGGTCGCCAGGGCCAGCAGGTCGCCCAGGAGGTCGAGGTCGCGGCGCACCCCGTGGGCGAGGCCGAGGTCGAGTCGCGGGAGGTCGGTCAGCAGGATGAGCAGGGCGTCGGCCGCGGCCTCGCGGCCCCGCTCGATGGCGGCCAGCGGATGGCCGACGCGGGCCAGCAGCCGCTCGTCGCCGCGGGCGGCGACCTCGAGGGTGGCTCGGCTCAGGTGCTCCGCGATATCGGCCTCGGCGATGCGCTTCCGCAGCGCCGCCGCCACGACGGGGAGGTCGAAGCGGATCTCACGGGTGACCCGATCAAAGCGATCGATCGTGACGAGGGCGCAGTCGAGGACGGCGGCCCAGCGGGCAGCAAGGGTGGGGGCGGCGGTGGTCATCGGTCGGGCTCGCAGGGTGGGAGACCCTTCTGGTAGCCGT
>DASTAN010000015.1:0-14639 GCA_035712665.1 Gemmatimonadales bacterium | reverse complement strand
GAGGTGATGCGCCTGCCCGAGGCCGCCGGGCCCGCGCTGGTGCGGCGCGTCAAGATCATCGCCGGCCTCGACGTGACCAACGCGATGACGCCGCAGGACGGCCGCAGCACGCTCCGGATGGACGGCGCGGTGGTGGACCTGCGCGTCGCGACCGCGCCGGTCGCGCGGCGCGGCGAGAAGCTCGTCATCCGCATCCTGAACAAGAACAACCTGAAGTCGTCGATCCCCGATCTCGCGCTGCCGGCCGAGGAGGAGCAGGTCCTCCGCCAGATGCTCGGGCACCGCGAGGGGATGGTGCTGGTCACCGGCCCGACGGGGTCCGGCAAGACGACGACGCTGTACGCGGTGCTCAACCACCTCAAGACCGGCAAGGTCAACATCGTCACGGTCGAGGATCCGGTCGAGTACGACATCGACGGCATCTCGCAGATGCAGGTGAACGAGGCGCAGGGCTTCACCTTCGCGACCGCGCTTCGCTCGGTGCTCCGGCAGGATCCGGACATCGTGCTGGTCGGCGAGATCCGCGACGGCGAGACGGCGACCATCGCGATCCAGGCGGGCCTGACGGGCCACTTCGTCTTCTCCACGCTCCACACCAACGACGCCGTGTCGGCGGTGACGCGCCTTCGCGACATGGGGATCGACTCCTTCAAGCTGAGCTCGGTGCTGCGCGGCGTCGTGGCGCAGCGCCTGGTGCGCCGCCTCTGCGAGCGGTGCGCGGAGCCGCTGCCGGTCGAGGAGATTCCTGCCGAGGCCCGGCCGCCCGAGGGGTATGCCGGCACGGTCGCGCCGCGGCACGCGCCGGGCTGCAAGGCCTGCAACGGCACGGGCTACAAGGGCCGCGTGGCGGTCATGGAATTCCTCCCGGTCGAGGGCCCGGTCGGTCGACTGATCGAGGCCAACGCGCCTCTCGGCGACATCGTCACCGCCGCCCGCCCGCACGGGATGCGGACGCTGTGGGAGAGCGGCCTGGTCCGCTACTGGCTCGGCCTCACCACCTTCGACGAGGTGCGTCGGGTCCTTGGCGAGTTCAACCCGTCAAGCGAAACCGCCCCCACCGGCGGCACCACGCGCGCCCCGGTCGAGGCAGCGAGTGCGTTCACCGCGATCGGCGGCACCGCCGCCGAGGACGGCAGCGGCGCCACGGTCCTCCTCGCGGACGACGACGCGCAGATGCGCCGCCTGATCCGCACGGTGCTGGAGCGCGAGGGATTCACGGTCATCGAGGCCAACGACGGACTCGACACGCTCGAGGCGGTCGAGACGCAGGCGATCGACCTGATCCTCCTTGACCACGACATGCCGCGACTCACCGGCCTGGGCGTGCTCGAGGAGCTCCGTGCCCACGTGGTGACGTCGAGTCTCCCCGTGATCATGCTCACTGCACGCACCGACGATACCGAGACGCAGGCGCTCGAGCTCGGCGCGCAGGACTATCTCACCAAGCCGGTGCAGCCTCGCTCACTGGTCGCGCGCGTGCGAGCCGTGCTCAAGCGCACCCGGATGGGCTGACCGATGGCGCATATCCTGATCGTCGAGGACTCGCCGGACAACATGAAGCTGTTCCGGACCCTGCTCACGCTGAAGGGGCACGAGGTGACCGGCCTGCCCGGCGGCGAGGAGCTTTTCGTGACGCTCGGCGCGCGTCGTCCGGAACTGGTGCTGATGGACATCCAGATGCCCGGGAAGGACGGCTTCGCGCTGCTCGCCGAGATCCGCGCGGATGCGACCTTTCGAGACCTGCAGGTGATCGCCCTGACCGCCCACGCGATGGCGGGCGATCGCGAACGGGCCCTCGCCGCGGGGTTCGACGGCTACATCACCAAGCCGATCGACATCCGCCTCTTCCCCGACCAGGTGGCCAAGGCACTCGCCGGTGAGTTCCCGCAGGCCTAAGGGGCGCGGGTCGCGCCGAGCGGCGTCGGCCCCCGCCACGCCCACGCCGCCGGCCACCCCGGCACCCGGGACCGCGGAGCCCGCGGAGCCCGCGCCCGCGCGGCCGACCACGCCCACGCAGTCGGCACCGAGCGACGACGCATTCACGCTCGCGAGTCCGTCACTGCAATCGCTCGCCGACGAGGTGGCCGCTCGGACCGAGCAGGCCACCCTCGAGCGGAACCGTCCTCCCGCAGCCGACGTGCGCCCGCGGCCTCCGGCGGGATGGCTTGCGGCGGCCGGCTGTGCGTGGCTGCTGGTCTTCTTCGCGCTCGTGCGTCCACCCGCGATGCTCGAGGGGCCGCGCCCGGTCGCGTATCAGCCGCCGGCGACGCTCGAGGAGGCGTCCGACCGTTTCGCGCTGTGGCTGGCGTCAGGACGGATCGAACGGTTCATCGCACGCAATGGACGGCTGCCGTCGTTCCTCGGCGAGACCGGATTCGACGATGCCCGCGTGCAGTACACCGTGACGGGCGAGCGCAGCTGGACGCTGGAGATCGTGGGCGCCGCGGACCGCCTCCGTCTGGCGTCGGGCGAGGACCGGGCCGCGCTGCTCGGTGACGCGCTCGATCGCCTGCAGCAGGACGGCTAGCCGGCGCGCCTTACCAGCAGGCGGGTGCGCCGGGCGTGCGCACGGCGCGATGCGGGGCCGCGGCCGGGTCACCGACCCAGATGCCGCAGCGACTCGGGGCCACGGTCAACGCCGGCGTCTCCGCCGTGGCGGTCCATGCATCGGCCGACCAGCGTTCGTAGCGCAACGCGACGCCGGGTGACGGCGTGAACGCCAGGGCATCCTGACCGGTGCCGATACTGCCCGGGTACTCACCGGTACGCGCGTAGGCGGCATCCAGCGCCGTGGCGAGTCGACGGAGGTCGCCGAGGAGCTCGGCCCGGTGTCGTTCCGCCGCCGCCCGCGTGACCGCCGCGCGGCCCGCGGCAATGAGGAGCACGACGACGGCGAGGGCGGTGAGACCGATCAGTCGCGTCCGCCAGGGCTGGGAGTCGGCAGTGGACATCGTTCGAACCTGCAGGGATCGCGACCGACACGCAACCGTGGAGTGGAGATGTCACAGCACGATGGGCAGGAAGAGCTGGCCTCTGCGCTGAAGGCCGTGCTGGATGATCGCGCGCAGGACGACGCGGCGCGACGGCTGGAGCGCGCCGAGGCGAAGACCCCGCGGGCCCGGCCGCAAGGGCCGCTGCTCGTCGTGATGCTTGCCGCGCTCGCGGCCACCGCCTGGATCTGGACCGTCCGCCCCGAGGCGATCTTCGGCCCGGGGAGCTTTCCGCCACGCACCGCGGAGGCACGGGAGGCGAAGGCGCGGTTCGCGCTCTACCTCCAGCACGCCCGGGTGCACAGCTATGTCGCCGCCCACGGTCGCCCGCCGGCCTCGCTGGCGGAGGCGGGACCGGTCGAGGACGGCGTCACCCTCGCGACGTCGCCTGGCGGGTGGTCGGTGCAGAGCGAGGCCGGCGGGACGACGCTGGTGCTCACGGACCGGATGGCGGCGGATTCGTTCCTGGGCAACGCGCTCGAGGTCCTGCGACAGGATCAGTAGCAGACCGCCACGCCGGGCTCGGTCACCGCGGCATTCGGCGAGTTGGCCACCGGTCCGATGAAGATGCCGCACTCATCCCGTGTCGCCGTTGCCACGCCTGCGTTTTGCGCGGTGGCCGCCCATCCCGGACCTGCGGCTCCGCCACGATAGAGGATCGTGACGAGATTGCCGGGACTCGGCGTGAAGGCGACCGAGCCCCCACCGCCCGTCCCCGGTACCATCGTCGCGCCGATCGCCCCGGCGTAGTCGTTGAAGTCGGCGTAGAACGCTTCCTGCAGCAGCATGAGGTTGCGCAGGTCGCTGACCATCGCGGCGACCTGGGCCCGTTCGCGCGTGCTGGCCAGCTTCGGGAGTGCGATCGACGCGAGCAGCCCGATGATGATCGTGACCGTGAGCAGCTCGATGATGGTGAAACCGCGACGTCCTTGCATTGCGGAGCCTCGGGGAGGTGGGAGTGCTCGGAGCGGGACTCGAACCCGCATGGGGTGACCCCCTGGGGTTTTTAAGACCCCTGCGTCTGCCATTTCGCCATCCGAGCGAGCCAGAAATATGCCATCGTTCCTCCGACCGCGCCTCGGCTACCTTTCGGGGATGCCCCGCTGCCGATTCCTGCTGCTCACCGTACTCCTTGCCGGCCCGCTCCCGGGCGTGGCGCAGCTCCCACTGATGACGGCGCCACGCGGCACCCTCCGGATCGAACTTGGCGGGGCGTTCGCGCCGACGCTGGATGCGGCAGTCGACGGCACCACCCGCCCGCTGGGGGCGCGGCTGGCGGCCTCCTCGCTCGATGCCGCGCGGACCCCGCTCGTGGCGGACCTCGAGGCCCGCCTCGGCACCATCCTCGGTCGCGCCGCGACACCGGCCTCGCTCGGCGCACTCGATGCCGTGGCCGAATGGCAGCGCGGCACCGGCACGATCGGGCTGGGCTGGGGGATCTCCTCGCGTGTCACCGCCTTCGCGACCGTCCCGTTCGTCTCGGTGCGGACACAGCTCGCGCTCGCGCCGCGCGCCGATGGCGCGACGCTGGGACTCAATCCTGCCGATCCGTTTCTCGGAGACGCCGGTGGTCGCGCGGTGACGGAGCAGTTCTTCGCCGAGTTCGATGGCGCGATCGCGGCACTCGAGACCCGGATCGCGGACGGCGCCTATGCGGGCGATCCGGCACTCGCGGCGCTCGCGCAGCAGACACTCGCGGAATCGCCCGCGCTCAGGTCCGCGCTCGCTGCGCTGCTGCTCGAGGACGGTGCGTCCAGTGTCCTCCCCCTCGCGAGCAGCATCGATGGCACGGCGCTGCTGGGCAGCATCGCCGCGCTGCGCGACCGGTTCGGCACGAGCCTCGGCATCACCGGCTTCACCAGTGCGCCGGCGCTGCCCGCTGCGGCCGTCACGGCGGCGGACTTCGACCGGCTGCTCGCCGCCCCGACCGGATTCGGGATTGCCGCCCGCAACGAGATCCCGGTGACCAGTCTCGGCGATGTGCAGGTCGGCGCGACGATCGCGCTCGCCACCCGCGCGAAGCCGGGCGCCGCGTCGTGGTTCGGCGCCTGGATCACCGCCGCGGCGACCCTGCCGACCGGCCGTCTGGCACGACCGGATCGCCTGTTCGAGCAACCGACCGGTGACCGGGCGCCCGGCGTGCTCGCGCGCGGAACGATCGAGATCGGGCGCGGCCGACTGGGCCTCCGGGGCGATGCCGCGCTGCAGCTGCGGCTCGCGGCCACGGAGCCCGCGCGCATCGGTCGTCGCGACCAGCTCCTCCGCCCGGCGTCGCGCCTCGCCTCGCTCGAGCGCAACCCCGGCGATATCCTCTCGGTCGGGGTGCAGCCGTTCCTTCGCATCGTCGACCGGTTCGCGCTGGTCGGCTCGGCACGCTACGAGCGCATCGGCGACGACGCGTGGCAGGCTGCCTCGGGCATCACGTTGCCGGCAGACCTCGATCCGAGCGTGATGAACGACGGCACGGGCAGCAGTGCAGTCCGCCTTGGCCTCGGCCTGTCGTACGTGCACGACGGAGTTCACCGCGACGGCACGGCGAAGATGCCGGTCGAGGCATCGCTGCAGCTCGAGCGCACGGCCTGGAGCGGCGCCGGCGTCGTCAGCACCACGCTCGGGTCGCGGATGATGTTCAGGGTCTATAAACGGCTGAACTGAGGCCTTGGGCCGTGGGCCGTGGGCCTCGCGGAATGCCTCCTCAAGACCCAAGGCTCAAGGCCCAAGGCCCAAGGCTCACTGCCTACCCAAGCATTCCCGCCGCCAGTCGCCGCGCGTTGGCGTCATCGGCGTCGCCGAGCATGCGGGCGACCTCGCTGATCCGATCCTCGCCGTGCAGGACCGACACGTCGCTCGTGGCCATCCCGGCCCGCGGCGCCTTCGCGACGCGCAGGTGGCGATCGGCACGGGCCGCGATCTGCGGCAGGTGGGTGATCACCAGCACCTGATGCCGGTCGGCGACTCCCGCCAACGCTTCCGCGACGCGGGTGCCCACCTCGCCACCGATTCCCTGGTCCACTTCATCGAACACCAGCGTCGCCACGGCGTCCTGCCGGGCGAGGACGACCTTCAGCGCCAGCATCAACCGCGAGAGCTCGCCACCCGATGCCGTGCGGGCCAGGGGACGCGGCGCCATGCCGGCGTTGAGGCGGACGTCGAGGGCCACCTGCTCCGCCCCGGTCGCGCCGATCGTGTCGGTGGCGTCGAGGCGCACGAGGAGCTCACCACCCGAGAGACCGAGCTCGGGGAGGCGTCGCGTCACCTCGCGCGCGAGGCGAGCCGCCGCCGTGCGCCGCAGCGCCGACAGCGCCGAGGCCGCCTCGCCGAGTGCCGCGGTCGCGGCCTCGAGGCGGGCGCCGATGGTGCGCAGGTCGAGCTCGGCCGTGTCCAGCAGGTCGAGTTCGGCCGCCGCGGCCGTCGCGGTCGCGAGCACGGACTCGAGCGTGCCGCCGTGCTTTCGCTTGAGGTCATCCAGCCGACTGCGTCGCCGCTCGAGCTCGTCGAGGCGCGCCGGATCCTCCGCGATGTCCGCCGCGTAGTCGGTCGCGCGCCGCCCAAGCTCGTCGAGCGCGGCCCATGCCGCGTCGAGCAGCTCGCGCCACGTCGCGACCTCGGGGTCAAGCCGCTCGAGGGCAGTGAGCGCACGATCCGCGCGCGCCAGGGCGTGCGTGGCGCCGTCGCGATCGCTGCCCACCGCGTCGGCGAGGCGGCGCGCGTGCTCGCCCAGCGCCCCGGCCTGTCCAAGCCGCAGCAGGTCACGCTCGAGGATCTCGTCCTCGCCGAGGCGAATCCTCGTCCCCTCGATCTCGGCCACGACGTGCCGCAGCCAGTCGGCGCGCCGCGCGGCCTCGTCGCGACGCAGCGCCAGCGACTCGGCCTCGGCTCGGATCGCCTCGCGGGCGAGCCACGCCTCCTCGACCGCCCGCGCCGCACCGTGCGCCCCGGCGAAGCCATCGAGCAGGTCGCGCTGGACGTCTGCGTGGAGGAGCTGCAGCGTCTGGTGCTGGCCGTGCAGGTCCACCAGCGACTCACCGAGGCGGGCAAGCACGGCGATCGTGGTCGGGGACCCGTTCACCCAGGCGCGCGAGCGCCCCTCGGCGGTGACTTCGCGGCGGATGACGACGTGATCGTCGGCGTCGAGCCCGGCCTCCTCGAGCCGGCGACGCACGGCCGGGCCGACCTGCTCGAACTCGCCGTCGACCACGATGCGATCGGCACCGGGTCGCACTGCGGCGCGGTCCGCGCGATCACCGAGGAGGAGGGCGAGAGCGTCCACGAGCATCGACTTGCCGGCACCGGTCTCGCCGGTCAGGACGTTCAGCCCGGGGCCGAGTTCGAGGGCGACGTCGGCAATCGTCGCCAGGTCGCGCACCCGAAGCGCGCGGAGCATCAGGCGCGTCCGGAGAGATCGCCCCAGTGCAGCTTGTCGCGGAGGCGATGGAAGAAGCCGAACTCGGGAAACCGGACGAGCAGCACCCGATACGGCGCGATCCGGACCTCGACCGAGTCGCCGGGGCCAAGCGTCGCCACCTGCTGGCCATCGAAGGAGAGCATCAGGTCGGTGGTGTACTGATCGACGGGCTGCACGCGGACCGTTGACGCCCCGGACACGACGATCGGTCGCACCGAGAGGGAGTGCGCGCAGATCGGCGTCACGATGATCGCGTCGATGGCCGGCACGACGACCGGGCCGCCGGCGCTCAACGAGTACGCGGTCGAACCGGTCGGCGAGGCGACCACGACGCCGTCGGCCGAGATCGGCCCGACGACCTCGCCATCGATGTCCACCTGATAACGCACCACGCGCGCCACCCCGCCCTTGTGCAGCACGACATCATTGAGGGCCATCAGCGACGTGGTGGCGGTGCCGTTCGCGTCGAGAATCGCGCCCTGCAGCGCGGCGCGGGACGTCACGCGGTGCTCGCCATTGGCCACCCGCGCCAGCGCGGTGGTGAGCTCGTGGCGCGAGATCGTGGTGAGGAAGCCGACGCGCCCGAAGTTGATCCCGAGGATCGGCACCTCGCGTCCGTCGAGGAGGCGCGCGCCACGCAGGAGGGTCCCGTCGCCGCCGAAGGTCAGCAGCAGGTCGAGGGCATCGGGATCGATCGGCGGGTGGATGCCGCCGAACAGCTCGTCGAGCTCCGCGTCGGCGAAGAGCCGCCAGCCGTGGATCTCGGCCATTGCCGCGACCTCGGCGAGCAGCTCGCCGAGGCCGGGATAGCGCGGGTTGCCGACCAGCCCGATCCGCAGGTGCGCCTCAGCGCACGACGGGGAGACGGGCCACGGCGGCCGTCACGCTCGCCGCGATCCCGTCGGGGGTGAGGCCGTACTTCGCCAGCTGCTCGCCGCGCGCGGCCTGCACGATCAGCTCGTCGGCGATGCCGAGAGCCAGCACCCGCACCTCGGGATGCTCGCGCTGCATCCGCTCGGCCATCACCGCCCCGAAGCCGTTGACGACGGTGCCTTCCTCGACAGTGACGACGAGTCGGTGCGTGCGCACCAGCTCGGCCAGCATCGCGTCATCCATCGGCTTGATGAAGCGCGCGTTGACCGCGGTCGCATCGATGCCCTGCGCCGCCAGCAGCTCGGCCGCGGCCAGCGCCGGCAGCGCCATCGTCCCGGTGCCGAGGATCGCGACGTCGCCGCTCCCGCGCCGCAGCATCTCCCAGGTGCCGTAGGGCACGGCGGGGATGCTGCCGATCGGGTTCGGGTCGGCCGGCACCTTGTCGCGCGGGTAGCGGGTGGCGAACGGCATGTCGTGGTCGAGGGCGCAGCGAAGGAGCCCGACCAGCTCGTCGGCATCCTTCGGCGCGGTGACCGTCATCCCCGGGACCGAGAGCATGTAGGCGATGTCGTACACCCCCATGTGCGTCTGGCCGTCCTCGCCGACGAGCCCCGCGCGGTCCATGCAGAAGATCACCGGAAGCTTCTGCACCGCGATGTCGTGGATCACGTTGTCGTACGCGCGCTGCAGGAAGGTCGAGTAGATCGCGACGATCGGCCGGATCCCCTGGGTCGCGAGGCCGCCCGCGAAGGTGACCGCGTGGCCCTCGGCGATGCCGACGTCGAAGAACTTCCCGGGGTGCCGCTGCTGGAAGATGTTGGTGCCGGTCCCCGACGGCATCGCCGCGCTGATGACGGCCACGTCCTCGCGCTCGTCGGCGAGCGCGCTCAACGTGTCGCCGAACGCCTGGGTCCAGGTCACGGGGCCGCTCGCCTTCTTGCGTGCCTCGCCGGTCTCGGGATCGTATGCCGCGAGGCCGTGCCACTTCTCGCGGTTCGCCTCGGCGAAGGCGAAGCCCTTCCCCTTCTGCGTCAGGACGTGGAGCACGCGGGGACCCTTGAGCTTCCGCACGTGCGCCAGCGTGTCGAGCAGCTTCGGCAGGTCGTGCCCGTCGATCGGGCCGAAGTAGCGGAAGCCGAGCTCCTCGAACAGCATCCCCTCGCTGAAGAGGTTCTTCACCGACTCCTCGACGTTCTTCGCGAAGTCCACCACGCCGTCGCCGAAGACGTCGCCGAGCTTGAAGGTGACCTTCTTGATCCGCTCGCGGAGGCGATCGGTGCGCGGGTCGGCGACGATGCCGCCGAGCAGCTTGCTGATGGCGCCGACGTTCGGCGAGATGCTCATCCCGTTGTCGTTGACGATCAGCAGGATGTCGCGGTCGGAGTGGCCGGCGTTGTTCATCCCCTCGTAGGTGAGGCCGCAGGTCATCGCCCCGTCACCGACGACGGCCACGACCTTGTAGTCCTCGCCCTTGAGGTCGCGCGCGGTCGCCATCCCGAGGGCGGCCGACATCGCGGTGCCCGCGTGCCCAGCCCCGAAGTGGTCGTGCGGTGACTCGTCACGCTTCAGGAAGCCGGACATCCCCCCCGTGGTGCGCAGGGTCGGGAAGATCTCGTTGCGGCCGGTGAGGAGCTTCCACGCGTAGGCCTGGTGCCCGACATCCCAGCAGACCTTGTCGGTCGGCGAGTCGAACTCGTAGAGGAGCGCGATCGACAGCTCGACGACGCCCAGCGACGCCCCGATGTGCCCTCCGGTGACGGAGCAACATTCGATGAGGCGGTCGCGGATCTCCTGGGCCAGCTGCGGGAGCTGCTCCCGGGGGATGCGCTTGAGGTCCGCCGGACCCGTGATACCGGCGAGGAGGGACATCGCGACTCCCGTGTCTCGGTGAGTGGGCACTTCAGTGCGTTCTATGGACAATATACCGCGCGAGGGCGCCCAAGGATTCCCCCGGGACCCCGCCCTGCTCCAGCGCCTCGACCGCCAGCTGCCGGTGCCGCTCGGCTTCGGCCCGGGCGACCTCGACCCCAAGGAGCCCCACATAGGTGCTTTTTGCCACCGCCTCGTCCTTCCCCGCGGTCTTGCCCAGGGTCTCCGAGGTGGCGGTGGCATCCAGCACGTCGTCGGCGACCTGGAAGGCGAGGCCGATCTCCTCACCGAAGGTGCGGCAGGCCGCCAACTGGGCCTCGGTTGCGCCGCCGGCGATCGCGCCGATGATCACCGCGGCGCGGATCAGCGCGCCGGTCTTGCCACGATGGACCGCCATCAGCTGCGGCAGGTCGAGCGTCTGCCCCTCCGCCTCGAGGTCGAGCCATTGCCCGCCGACCATTCCGCGAATGCCGCCCGCCTCGAACAGCTCACTCGCGAGGCGACCGAGGAGGGCGGGATCGCCGGCCAGCGAGGCCGCCCCGCGCGCGAGCTCCTCGCCCGCGACCGGGACGAGCAGGTAGCCGACCCGCGTCGCCGTGGCGACGTCGAAGGCGACGTGCGTCGTCGGGCGACCGCGGCGCAGCGCGTCGTCATCCATGCAGGGGAGGTCGTCGTGGACGAGGGAGTAGGTGTGCACCACCTCGATCGCCGCCATCACCCCGGCGATCGCCGACGACGTGCCGCCCACCGCGCGGTACGCGGCGAGCACGAGCGCCGGCCGCACGCGCTTTCCCGGGGTGCGGAGCGCGTACGCGAGCGCCTCGCCGAGGCGACCCGGCACCTCGCGCTGCAGTCGATCGGCGCAGCGGGCCAGCTCCGCGTCGGTGAGCGCACGCGCCTCGTCCAGGAGCGCGAGGGCCGCCTGTTCGGTCCCTTCAGTCATCCAGCGGCAACACCTTGGGCGAACCGTCCGCGGCGAACTCGTTGAGCACCTGCATCACGCGCGTCTCGGCCTGGCCGAGCCGCTCCTGAGCCGCCTTCAGGCGACCGACACCCTCCTCGAAGAGGGCCAGCGCCTGCTCAAGGGCGAGCTCGTCGTCCTCGAGGCGGCGGACGATCTCCTCCAGCCGCTTCAGGTCGTCGCCAAGGGTGGCGGGGGTGTCGCTCATCGATCCTCCACGCGGGCCGGCACCGTGCCGTCCGCAACCGTCAGGGTGAATGGCGCGCCGGGCACGAAGTCGGCGCGGGTCTTGAGCACGTTGCCGTCGGCCGCGCGGGGGATCGCATAGCCGCGCCCGAGCACGGCGAGCGGCGACAGGGCATCGAGGGTCGCCGCGAGCCGCTCCATCGTGCTGCGCCCGCGCGCGATGCGACGGTGCATCGCCGGCGCCAACCGCGTCTCGAGGCGCGCGAGCTGCATCCGCGGTCGTTCAACGCGCCGCGCGAGCGCGGGGGCGATCCGGCCCTGGGCGTTCAGCAGGCGACGTTCGGCGCGACGCAACCGCTCGAGCAGCGCGCCGCCGAGGCGCTCGCGCGTGCGGGCCACACGGTCCTGCTTGCTGCCGACGAGGGACATCGCCGCGCCCATCAGCATCGAGCCAAGGACGTGGACCCGCTGCTCGACGTCGCGACGGTCCGGCAGCGCGAACTCCGCGGCCTGCGATGGCGTCGCGGCGCGCACGTCGGCGACGAGGTCGGCGAGCGTCACGTCGACCTCATGGCCCACCGCGCTGATCACCGGCACGGGACACGCGGCGATCGCGCGGCAGACGCCGTCGTCGTTGAAGGCGGCGAGGTCGTCCTTGCCGCCACCGCCCCGCCCGACGATCACCAGGTCGATGCCGGGGACGCGCGTCACGAGCTGCAGCGCCGCGACGATCTCGGCCGGGGCATCGGTGCCCTGCACCGCGGCGTTCGCGACGACGAGCTCGATGCCGGGCCAGCGACGCGAGGCGACGGTGATGATGTCGCGCACGGCGGCGCCGGCCGTCGAGGTCACGACGCCGATCCGCGCGGGAAACGGCGGCAGCGGTCGCTTGCGGGCCGGGTCGAGGAGGCCGTCGGCGGCGAGCGCCTGACGGATCTTCTCGACCGCCTGCGCCCCCTGCCCCATCGCGCTCGCGCTCAGCACCTGCACCACGTTGAAGCGGAGCGAGGTGCGCTCTTCCCAGATGTTCGGCTGGCCGAGGACGAAGACTTCGGCGCCCTCCTCGAGCGGCAGCTTGAGCCGGGCCGCGGCGGACTTCCACATCGTGCAGTCGACCTTCGCCATCTCGTCGCGGAGCGAGAAGTACCAGTGGCCGCTCGGATAGCGCTTCACGCCGACGAGCTCGCCCTTCACCCAGGTGGGGGGAAAGTCGTCCTCGACGCGCCGCTTGAGCGTGCGCGCCAGCTTCGAGACCGACCAGGCCTCCTCGGCGTTGCTCACCGCAGCCCGTGCTGCAGCGTCGCGGCCTGCAGCGTGTTCGCGAGCACCATCGCGATGGTCATCTTGCCCACGCCGCCCGGCACCGGGGTGATCGCGCCGGCGACCTGGCGAACCGCCTCGAAGTCGACATCGCCGACGACCCGATACCCCTTCGGCGCGGTCGCATCGGCGACGCGATTGATGCCGACGTCGATGACGGTGGCGCCGGGCTTCACGGCGTCGGCGCCGAGGAAGTGCGCCTTCCCGATCGCCACGACGAGCAGGTCTGCCTCGCGGCAGAGCGCGTGGAGGTCACGGGTGCGGGAATGGGCAATGGTGACGGTCGCGTCACCGCCCGGACCTGGCTGCAGCAGCAGATTCGCCATCGGGCGGCCGACGATCGTGGAGCGGCCGACGACCACGGCGCGCGCCCCGCGCGTCTCGATGCCGCTCCGGCGCAGCATCTCCTGCACGCCGTACGGCGTCGCGGGCTTGAACGCGGTCGGATCGCCGAGGACGAGCTTGCCCACGTTCATCGGGTGGAAGCCGTCCACATCCTTCGCCGGGTCGATCGCGGCGAGGACGCGGTCGCTGTCGATGTGTGCCGGGACCGGCATCTGGCAGAGGATGCCGTGCACCGCCGGGTCGGCGTTGAGCCGCGCGATGACCGCGAGCAGCTCCGCCTCGCTCGTCTCGGTCGGGAGGATGATCGTCTCCGAGCGCATCCCCACCTCGACGCACGCCTTCCCCTTGGCGCGGACGTAGATCTGCGAGGCGGGGTCCTCGCCGACCAGCACGACGGTGAGCCCAGGGGTGATGCCCTGCGCGACCAGGCGCGCGGTGCCCTCCGCGACTTCGCCACGGATCTCGGCCGCGAGCACGGCGCCGTCGAGGATGCGTGCGCTCACTTGGCCACGTCCGTGGCGCGGGTCTCACGAATGACGGTCACGCGGATCTGTCCCGGATACTGGAGTTCCTGTTCGATCTGGCGGGCGATCGTCTCGGAGAGCGCCTGCGCCTTGCCATCGTCGACCTTCTCGGGCTGGACGATGACGCGCACCTCGCGGCCGGCCTGGATCACGGTCACCTTCTCGACGCCATCGTGGCCGCCGGCGAGCTCCTCGAGCCGCGCGAGGCGCTTCACGTAGGTCTCGAACGCCTCGCGCCGGGCACCGGGGCGCGCGCCGCTGATCGCGTCGGCAGCCTGCACCAGCACCGACTCGGTCGTCTCGTGCGGGACGTCGTCGTGGTGCGCCTCGATGGCGTTGATCACCAGCGGATGCTCGCCGTACTTCTTCGCCATCTCCACGCCAAGCTGGACGTGCGTCCCCTCGTGCTCGTGGGTCAGCACCTTGCCGACGTCGTGGAGCAGTCCGCCGCGGCGCGCGAGGTTCACGTCGGCGTGGAGCTCGGCCGCCATCATCCCGGCGAGCCACGCGACTTCCTTCGAGTGCTCGTAGAGGTTCTGCCCGTACGAGGTGCGGTAGCGCATCCGTCCGACGAGCCGGAGCAGCTCCGGATGCAGCCCGTGCACGCCGACCTCGAAGGCCGCGCGTTCGCCGAGCTCGACGAGCTGGTTGTCGAGCTCGCCGCGCATCTTCCCGACGACTTCCTCGATGCGACCCGGATGGATGCGGCCGTCGGTGACCAGCGCCTCGAGGGCGCGGCGCGCCACCTCGCGGCGAATCGGGTCGAAGCAGGAGATGACCACGGTGTCGGGCGTGTCATCGATGATGACGTCGACGCCGGTGGAGAGCTCGAAGGCACGGATGTTCCGGCCCTCGCGCCCGATGATGCGTCCCTTCATCTCGTCATTGGGGAGGGCCACGGTCGAGACGGTCGTCTCGGCGGTGTGCTCGGCGGCGAGGCGCTGCGCCGCCATCGCGATGAGGCGGCGTCCCTCGCGGTCGGCGTCGCGCCTCGCCTTCTCCTTGATGTCGCGGGCCATCGCGGCGGCGGCGGTGCGGGCCTCGTCCTCCACCTGCTGCCGGATCTCGCGCGCGGCGGCGTCGGCGGTGAGCCCCGCGACCCGCTCGAGCGCGGTGCGGATCTCGGCTTCGCGCGCGGCGAGCGCCTCGGCGCGCTCGACGAGGGC
>DASTAN010000014.1:0-14026 GCA_035712665.1 Gemmatimonadales bacterium | reverse complement strand
CCTCGCCGTCGAGATGTGGCTCAGCGAGGATGTCGAGCGCACCTGGCTCGAGGGCGAACTGAAGCTGCTCGAGCGCGAGTGGCGAGAAGCGGAGAAGCTGGCGAAGATCAGTGACGATCTGACCCTGGTGGACCAGAGATCAGAGATCAGAGATCAGTGATCCGAGATCCGAAGACGCACCCTCCGATCTCTGATCTCCGATCGCCCCTCTCCTCCTGAGAGACCCCCTGTGTACTCCACCTGCCTCCACTGCACCAAATCCCTCGGCACCAACCAGGTGCTCGAGACCCTCCCCATCGGCCGCCGCGTGGCGTTCGATGCGGACAAGGGTCGGCTCTGGGTGGTGTGCCCCGAGTGCGCGCGGTGGAACCTGGTGCCGTTCGACACGCGGCTCGAGAGCATCGATGCGTGCGAGCGGCTCTATCGCGACACGCCGACGCGCTACGCGACCGACAACATCGGCCTCGCCCGGACGAAGGAAGGGCTCGAGCTGGTGCGGATCGGTGAGCCGCTCAGGCCGGAGTTCGCGAGCTGGCGGTACGGCGAGCAGTACAAGCGGCGGCGCCGGAAGGCACAGCTCATTGGCGGCGTCGCCGCCGGGGCGGTGATTGCCGGATTCATGGGGCTGGGTGCCGCCGGGATGTCGATTGGCGGGTTCAGCTGGCTGATGATCCGCACGGCCGAGAACATGTCGCGCCGTGCCCTCGACAAGCGGCGCCGCCTGGCGGTGGCGCACCCCGACACCGAGGCTCCGCTCCAGCTGCAACCCTGGAGCGCGCGCCACGCCGCGCTCGTCTGGGACGGCACGGACGTCCCGACCCTCGCGCTCCCCACCCGCGGCCCGGAGGATCGCCTCGTGGTCCCGGTGCGGTGGTCCGGGGAAGCGATCCCGACGCTTGGACGCCGCGTGATGGCGTCGAACAACCTCACGGACGGGTCCTCGCGCCAGCTGCGCGAGGCGACCGAGCTCCTCGCCACCGAACGGGGCGACCTGAGTCGCTGGACCCGGGAGCGCGTAAAGGGACAGCGCCGCTTCCTCGGCAGCGAACGGTGGGAATTCCTGCCCCACGAAGAGAA
Source organism: Gemmatimonadales bacterium (assembly GCA_035712665.1). Classification (GTDB taxonomy): domain Bacteria; phylum Gemmatimonadota; class Gemmatimonadetes; order Gemmatimonadales; family GWC2-71-9; genus Palsa-1233. The sequence continues at coordinate 12,949 of DASTAN010000014.1, read as the reverse complement.
GCCCGACGCGGACAACGGCTACTGGAATTCCCTCGGCGGCGATTCGCTGATCCTCGGACGGCTGCTGCCCTACGAACGCCTCGCGATCGAGATGTGGCTCAGCGAGGATGTCGAGCGCACCTGGCTGCACGGCGAGCTGAAGCTCCTCGAGCGCGAGTGGCGGGAAGCCGAACGGCTCGGCAAGATCGCAGACGATCTGATGCTGCCATGATCACCGCCTCCCTCCCGTGGCTCCTGCTCTTCTTCGCCCTCGCCTGGGCAGCCTCCGTCGTGCGCCGCGACGCGTCGCTCGCCGATCGGGTCTGGGGGCTCGGCTTCGTACTCCTCGCCTGGCATCACGCGTGGTTCGTCACGCAGCGGGGCGGGACAGTCGATTGGCTTCCCGTCATGCTGGTGACGCTCTGGGGCCTCCGGCTCTCGGCCCACATCACCGTCCGCAACTGGGGCCACGGCGAGGATCGCCGCTACCGGGCGATGCGCGAACGGAACGGCCCCCGCTGGTGGCTCACCTCGCTCTGGTGGGTCTTCGGCCTGCAGGCGCTGCTCTGCGCGATCATCGCGCTGCCGCTCGGCGTTGCCATCCCGGCGACCCCATCGAGCCGCCTCCGCATCGCAGGTGCCGCGGTATGGACGCTCGGCTTCTGCTGGGAGGCGATCGCCGACCGGCAGCTGCTTCGTTTCGTGCGGGACCCCGCGTCGCGCGGGCAGGTGCTCGACACCGGACTGTGGCGGTACTCGCGCCACCCGAACTACTTCGGCGAGATCGTCTGCTGGTGGGGAGTCTGGCTGCTCGCGGTGCCGGCCGGCGGGTGGTGGACGGTCCTTGGTCCGCTCACGATCACCTTGCTCCTCGTCCGGGTCTCCGGCGTGACCTTGCTCGAGGCCGACATCGCCAGCCGTCGGCCGGGCTACGCGGACTATGTACGGCGAACCAATGCGCTGATCCCGGGCCTGCCACGCCGTTGATTCCCCGCGTCCCGGGGGGTAGAGTACCGACTTACCCCTTCCCACGGCCCGGATGACCCAACCCTCGGTTTCACGCGGCCTCGCCCTCCAGTGGAAGCTCCCCCTGCTGGTCGGTGCCTTGATGGCGCTGCTCACCACGGCGGCGCTCATCGCCGCGTGGGCGGAAGTCCGGCAGGCCGCGATCCGGACGGCCCGCGTGCGGCTCGAGACGGTCTCGGCCCAATTCGCCCAACAGCTCGAGTCGCAGGCGAAGTCGTATCTCGATGGGGCCGAGAAGCTGGCCGCCGATCCGGTGCTCGCCGCCGCACTGCGCGACGGTGACCGCTTCGACACGGCGGCGGTGGCGGCGCTCCTCCTCGAGGGCGATGTCGTGGCGGCGGAGCTGTTGGACGAACGCGGCGCGCTCCGCTGGGAGGGTGGTCGCGACCTGGCGGCCGTGCGCACCCTCGAGGCGCAGCGGCTGCGCGAGTCGTCGCGTGGCGGCAGCAATCGCGGCATCGGGGTCCTGCAGGCGATCGGCGACACCCTCGTCTTCCCGATCGTCGCGGTCGTCCGCGATGGCGAGCGCCGGGTCGGGTACGTCGCGCGATGGTTCGCGAGCCGCCCCAATCCGCGCGGCCCGGAGGCCGTCGCCACGCTCATAGGTCTCGGTGCCCGGCTCTACCTCGGCTCCCCGGGCGGGAGCTGGAGCGACCAGGCCCGCATTGTCGCCCCGCCGCCGGTGCCGCCGGAATCACTCGAGCGGATGCGGTTCTACGAGCGGGATTCACTCGGACGCCAGCTCGCCGTCGGCGCCACCGTCAGCATCGCGCCGTGGATGATCGTCACGGAATTTCCGGTTGCCAGCATCACGGCCCCAGCCACGGGGTTCCTGCGTCGCGGGATGATCGGGGCCGGGATCCTGCTCACGCTCGGCGTGCTGGTCGGCGTCGTCGTCACGCGTCGGGTCACGCTGCCGCTTCGGGAGCTCACGGACGCGTCCGACCGTCTCGCCGCCGGCGATCGTGCCGTGCGCGTGCCGGTGCGATCCGGCGACGAGTTCGGCCGACTCGGCGCGGCGTTCAACGCGATGGCCGAGCAGGTCGACAGCGAGGTCGCGGCACGCACCGCTGCCGAGGCACAGTGGCGCCTGCTCTTCGCCGAGAACCCGATGCCGATGTGGGTGGTCGATCTCGAGACGCTTGGCTTCCTCGCCGTCAACCAGGCCGCGGTCGAGCAGTATGGCTGGCAGCCGCAGGAATGGGCGACGATGACGATCAAGGACATCCGTCCCTCGGAGGATCTGCCCGGGATGCAGGCGGTCCTCGACCGGCACGCCCAGGGCGGGATGCGTGCGGCGCTGGTGCGGCACCAGGATCGCGGCGGCCGTGTCTTCGAGGTCGAGCTCAACGGCCGCGAGGTCACCTTCCAGGGGCGCCACGCGCGCCTCGTGATGGGGCTCGACCTCACGGAGCGGCGCGCGCTCGAGCAGCAGCTCCGCCAGGCGCAGAAGATGGAGGCGGTCGGGCGACTGGCGGGCGGCGTCGCGCACGACTTCAACAACTCGCTCGCCGTGATCTCCGCCTACGCCGAACTGACGGCGGCGGACCTCCGCGCCGCCGGGCTGGCGCAGGACAACATCGAGGAGGTGCTGCGGGCCTCGACCCAGGCGCACGCATTGACGCGCCAGCTGCTGACCTTCTCGCGTCAGCAGGTGACGCGACCGGAAGTGCTGCCGCCGAACCCGATCGCGGAGTCGGTGGGGCGGATGGCGTCGCGCCTCGTCGAGGAGGATGTCCGGATCACCTTCGACCTCGACCCGCACGTGAGCGCGGTGCGCATCGATCCGGGACAGCTGGAGCAGGTCCTGCTCAACCTCGTCGTCAACGCCCGCGACGCGATGCCGCACGGCGGGCAGCTCACCATCGCCTCGACCATGCGGACGGTCGAGGAGGGGATGATCGCGGCGCACGGTCTCGGCGCGCCGGGCCGGTACGTCGTGCTCTCCGTGAGCGACACGGGCACCGGCATCACGGCGGACGTGCGGGCGCGGATCTTCGATCCGTTCTTCACGACCAAGCCGGTGGGGAAGGGTACCGGCCTGGGCCTCGCAACGGCCTACGGCATCGTCGCCGCAGCCGGCGGGGCGATCACCGTCTATTCCGAGGTCGGGGTTGGCTCGACCTTCCGGGTCTACCTGCCCGAAGTGGCTGGTGCCCCGACCAGGGACCTGACCGCCATGCCGCTGCCGACCCCGGTGCGGAGCACCGGTCACGAGCTGGTGCTGCTCGTGGAGGATGACGTGGCCGTGCGCGTGGCGACGACGGCCGTCCTCGAGCGCCTCGGCTACCGCGTCCTGGCGGCGGAGACGCCGGTGGAGGCGCTGGCGCTCGCTGCCGATCCCGCGCAGGCGATCGACATCGTCCTGAGCGACGTGGTGATGCCCGAGATGCCGGGCCCGGCGCTCGTGGCACGGCTGCGCGAGACCCGCCCGACCCTCAAGGCGATCCTGATGTCGGGCTACGCCGGCGACGCGGTGGCGTCGCGCGGGGTCGAGGCGAGCCAGCTCCCCTTCCTCGAGAAGCCGTTCACGATCGCCGCGCTCGCGGCGACGCTCCGGGCCGAGCTCGACCGCGGCTGAGCCGCGCGGGGCCGGGGCTGATTAGCTTCCGGATTCGCCGCGCGGACACCGGTTCGCGTGGCCTGGCTTCGATCCGGGAATTCGCACCATGACGACCGTCCGCATTGCCGACCTTCGCCACCACGCCGGCGCCACCGTTGCGGTGGATGGCTGGGTGATGACCACCCGTTCCTCGGGCAAGATCGCCTTCCTCGTGCTGCGTGACGGCACCGGGTACCTGCAGGCGGTCTTCCCGAAGAACGAGATCGTGGATGGCGCGTGGGAGCGCTTCGGCGCGCTCACCCAGGAGGCGACCGTGCGCGTGACCGGCACCGTGCGCGAGGATGCGCGGGCCCCCGGCGGCTACGAGCTCACTGCGACCGACGTCACGATGCTCGCGCCGAGCGTCGACTATCCGATCACGCCGAAGGAACACGGCACGGCGTTCCTGTTCGAGCACCGTCACCTCTGGCTGCGCTCAAGGAAGCAGGTCGCGATCGCGCGGGTGCGCCACGAGATCGAGCAGGCGATCCACGACTTCTACTACGAGCGTGGCTTCATCCGCACCGACACGCCGATCCTGACCGGCTCGATCGGCGAGGAAGCGGGCGAGCTCTTCGCGTGCGAGTACTTCGACCTCGGCCAGGCGTATCTCGCCCAGACCGGCCAGCTCTACGTCGAGGCGACCGCCGCCGCGCACGGCAAGGTGTACTGCTTCGGCCCGACCTTCCGCGCCGAGAAGAGCAAGACGCGCCGCCACCTCACCGAGTTCTGGATGTGCGAGCCGGAGGTGGCCTTCGCCGACACGCACGAGAACATGCGGCTGCAGGAGGAGTTCGTGGCCTACCTCGTCGGGCGCGCGCTCGAGCAGCGGAAGGAAGAGCTCAAGGAGCTCGAGCGCGACACCGCACCGCTCGAGAAGGTGACCGCACCGTTCCCGCGGATCACCTACACCGAGGCGATCGCGCGCCTGCAGGCCGAGGGGAGCGACATCCAGTGGGGGGCCGACCTCGGCGCCGACGACGAGACCGCGCTGGCCAAGGCGTACGACCAGCCGCTCTTCGTGATGAACTATCCGAAGGAGGTCAAGGCCTTCTACATGAAGGAGAACCCCGATGACCCGCGGACGGTGCTGAACAACGACTGTCTCGCCCCCGAGGGCTACGGTGAGATCATCGGCGGGTCGCAGCGCGAGGACGACTACGAGAAGCTGCTGCAGCGGATCCACGACCAGGGCCTCGACCCGAAGGCGTACGGCTGGTACCTCGACCTGCGGAAGTACGGTGGCTTCGTGCACTCGGGCTTCGGCCTCGGCCTCGAGCGGACCGTCGCGTGGATCTGCGGCATCCCGCACATCCGCGAGGCGCACGCGTTCCCGCGGCAGATTCACCGGCTGTACCCCTGACGGGGTGAGATCCGTGACCGGAGATCGGAGATCAGAGGTGCATCCTCCGATCTCCGATCTCTGATCTCACTTCTCGCGTCGCTTCACCTCATCCCACACCGCATCCAGCTCCTCCAGCGACGCTTCTCCCAGCACCAGGCCTCGGGTCGTGGCCTCCGTCTCGATCTGTCGGAAGCGGTGCGCGAACTTGGCGTTGGCGCGGTCGAGCGCGGCGCCGGGCTGGACCCCCGCCTTCCGCGCGAGGTTGACGACGGCGAAGAGCAGGTCGCCGAGTTCGGCCTCGAGGGCATCGTGCGCGTCGGTGCCTCCGGCGAGCTCGGCCTCCACCTCGGCGAGTTCCTCGTGCACCTTCGCGAGCGGCCCCGCCGTGTCGGGCCAGTCGAAGCCGACGCCCGCCGCGCGCTCCTGGAGCCGGTACGCCATCAGCAGCTCGGGGAGGGACGGCGGCAGGCCATCGAGCACGCCGCGGCCGGCCTTCCGCTCCTTGGCCTTGAGCGTCTCCCACCGCTCGCGCTCGCCGAGGTCGAAGAGGTGCGGATGCCGCCGCCGCATCTTGGCGACGAGGTCGTCGGCGATCTCGGTCGGGGTGAACTCGCCGAGCTCGAGACCGAGCTGCAGTTGCCACGCCAGGTGCAGCAGCAGGTCGGCCACTTCCTCGCGGACCGCGGCAGGGTCGTCGCCGCCGAGGGCCGCCGCGAGCTCGTGGGCCTCCTCGATGAGGTAGGGGCGCAGGGTGGCCCGGGTCTGGACCCGATCCCAGCTGCACCGCTCCCTGAGGTCGGCGACCATCGCGATGGCACGGCCGAGGGGTGATTCGTCTTGCATCCGCTCTCCCGGGGTCCTAGTCTCCCCCACGTGCGTACTCCATTTGCTCCCGATACCGCCCGGGCGTGGGTCGATGTCGACCTGGACGCCGTGGTGCGCAATGCCCGCTCGTACGCCGCTCGCGTCCGGGTGCCCTTGCTCCCGATGGTGAAGGCCGATGGCTACGGCCTCGGGGCCCTCGCGGTCACCCGCGCCCTCGCGGAGGTCAGCCCCTGGGGGTATGGGGTCGTCACCGTGGACGAGGCCCGCGCCCTCCACCTCGACGGGATGCTGAGCCCGATCCTGATCTGCTCGCCACTGGTCCCGGCGATGGTGGACGCCGTTTCCGCGGTCGCGGCGCGTCCCAGCATCGGCGACCTCGAGGCACTGCGCGCGTGGCTCGGCCAGGGCCACGGCCCCTTCCATCTCGAGATCGACACCGGGATGGCGCGCGCCGGCTTCCGATGGGACGACACCGCGGCGCTCGCCGAGGTGGGGAATCTGCTCGCGTCCACCGACCGATGGGAGGGCGCGTTCACCCACTTCCATTCGGCCGAGCGTGATCCAACCGCGACAGCGCAGCAGTGGCATCGGCTGCAGGAGGCGCTCGCGACGATCGGTCGGCGCCCGGCGCTGGTGCACGCCGCCAACAGTGCGGGTGGCGCGTATGGCGAGGCGTATGCCGGGGGGATGGCGCGACCCGGCATCCACCTCTACGGCGGCGCGGTGGCGGGGCTCGACACCGTTGCCGTTGCGGCGGTGCGTGCGCGGGTCGTGGCCGTGCGGCGTCTCCGCGCCGGTGATGGCGTGAGCTATGACCAGACCTGGCGCGCGCCCCACAGCACGACCGTCGCGACGATCGCGATCGGGTATGGCGACGGCATTCCGCGGCACCTCAGCAACGGCGGCGCTGTCGAGCTGCTCGGCCAGCGCCTCCGCATCGTCGGTCGGGTGACGATGGACCACCTGATGGTCGATGCCGGCGACCTCCCCGTGGCGGTCGGCGACGTGGCCACGCTGTTCGGCGGACTCGTGTCGCTCGACGAACAGGCCGCGCTGTCCGGCACGATCAGCTACGAACTTCTGACCGGGCTCGGGGGCCGTCTCCCGCGCCGCTACCACAGGCCCTGAGATGGATCCGCATTTCGCCTCCCTCATCCTCGGACTCGCCGCGCAGGCGAGCAGCGCCCTCGACGGCACGCTCCCGCCCGGCGCGGAGCAGGCCGGTGCCAAGGACCCGCGCCAGCTTGCGCAGACGCTGATCGACACGATCGCGATGCTCGAGGCGCGCACCAAGGGCAATCTCGCCGAGGACGAGGCCAAGCTCCTCGACCAGACGCTCACCGCGCTGCGGTTCCGCTTCGCGACGGGCAAGCTCCATTGAGTCGGCGCGCCGCCATCATCGTCCTTGACGGCCTGGGCGTCGGGACCGCCCACGACACCGACGCCTATGGCGACACCGGCAGCGCCACGCTCGGCAATACGGTCCGCGCCGTGGGCGGGATGTCGCTCCCCGCGCTCGAGGCCCTCGGGCTCGGTCATTGCGGCGACACCGGGCTTCGCGCCGTCGACGCCCCGACCGCGGCGCACGGAACCGCCCAGCCGGTCAGCGCAGGGAAGGATTCGACGACCGGCCACTGGGAGCTCTGTGGCCTCGTCCTCCCGACCCCATTCCCGACCTATCCGCAGGGCTTCCCAGCCGACCTGCTCGCCGAGTTCTCGCGGCAGACCGGGCGCGGCGTCCTCGGCAACGTCGCCGCGTCGGGCACGGCGATCCTCGACCAGCTCGGGGCCCGGCACGTCGAAACCGGCGACTGGATCATCTATACCTCGGCCGATTCGGTCTTCCAGATCGCGGCCCACGAGGAGGTCGTCCCGATCGCCGAGCTGTACGCGGCCTGCGAGACCGCGCGGGCGCTGCTGGTCGGCGAGCACGGCGTCTCCCGGGTGATCGCGCGGCCGTTCGTCGGGACGCCCGGGGCCTGGAAGCGGACCAGCCGGCGCAAGGACTACTCGCGCGAACCGGTCGGCCCGACCCTGCTGGATCGGCTCGCGGAAGCGCACATCCCGGTGGTCGGGGTAGGGAAGGTGGATGACCTGTTTGCGGGCCGCGGGGTGAGGTCGATCCACACCGCGACCAATCCCGAGGCCTACGAGCTGATCGAGGGCGCGCTGCTGTCGATGCGGCGCGGGTTCCTGTTCGCGAATGTGATCGAGTTCGACCAGAGTTGGGGGCACCGCAACGACGTCCCCGGGTTCGCCCGCGGCCTGGAGCAGCTGGACCGCTGGATGCCGCGCCTCCTCCGGCAGGTTCGGGGGGATGACCTGATTATCTTCACCGCCGACCACGGGAACGACCCGACGACCCCGTCCACCGACCATTCGCGTGAACGGGTGCCGGTCCTTGTCGCCGGTCCCAAGGTGCGGCCGGTCGCGCTCGGCGAGCGGGCGACCTTCGCCGACATCGGGCAGACGGTGGCGGAATTCCTCGGGGTGGCGCCGCTCGAGGCGGGCACCTCCTTTCTCGGCGAGGTCTGGGCCGGATGAGCGATCTCAGGGCGGCGGCCGAGGCGGCGCGGGCGCAGGCATACGCACCGTACTCGAAGTTCCGGGTCGGCGCCGCGCTCGAGGCAGCGGACGGGACCGTCTTCGTCGGCTGCAACGTCGAGAACGCGTCGTACGGGCTGACCAACTGTGCCGAGCGGGCCGCGATCGCGGCGGCGGTGGTGGCCGGACATCGGGAGTTCCGCCGGATCGCGATCGTGGCGGACGCCGACGCCCCGGTGTCGCCCTGCGGCGCGTGCCGGCAGGTCCTGCGCGAGTTCGGTCCGCACCTCGAGATCATCAGCTATGGCACTGCCACGGAGCAACGCTGGACCATGACCGACCTGCTGCCTGACGCCTTCGACCCGCGGGTGCTGCCGTGATGCGTCGCCTGATGACGCTGGCCGCCGCCGTCGCGACGCTGGGGGCGTGCACCGAGCGGCTCACCACGCCGGCGGATTGCCCCGCCCTCTGTCCCGGCGGGCAGGCGGTGATTCGTGACACGATCATCGAGGCCGAGTTCGGCCTCGACTCCTCGGTGACCGGCTTCGCGTCGGTACTCGATGGCCGGTCCCTGCTGAGCAGCAGCGGCGGTGTCTACGGACAGGTGCGTGCCGTCGCGCGGTTCATCTCGCGCGGCGACTCGGTCTTCCTCTCGGACTCGTCGCGCGCGATCACCGCCGTGGACTCCGCGGTGGTGTCGCTGATCCTCGAGCGTCGCGACAGCACGGTGGGCGGGCTCGTGGTCGAGCTCTACCGCCTCCCCTCCTCGATCGACACGCTGGTGACCCTGGCCGAGGTGGATGCGGCAATGGTGCCGGCGAACCTGCTCGCAACGGCGGCCTTCGATGACACCGTCCGCGCGACCACGATGCCGTTCATCTTCCGCGGCGCGGACCTCGCCAAGCTCGCCTTCACGCCCGGCGACTCGACGCGCCTCGCGATCGGCGTGAAGGTGCGTGGGGCCGGGCCGATCGCCGTGCGCATCGGCGGCACGGCCGGGACCTCGGGGCCGGCGTTCATCACGTATGCGCGCGTCGCGATCGCGGACACCGCGCGGCAGCGCCAGGCGATCACGCGCCTCACCGACATCACCGCGTCGGTCACCACGCCGGCCGGGCCGCCGCTCGCGACGGAACTGCCGGTCGGCGGCCTCCCCGCGCGGCGGGCGTTCCTGCGCTTCGCGCTGCCGTCGGTGATCCGTGACTCCGCCACGATCCTCCGCGCGACGCTCGAACTGGTGCCGGCGCGACCGATCGTCGGGATCCCGGGTGACAGCGCGCGCATCGAGGCGCGTGCGCTGCTCGCCGATTTCGGGCCGAAGTCGCCGGTCGTCAGCAACCGCGGTGCGATCACCTACATCAAGGCCGGTGCCGACACGGTTCGGCTCGACGTCGTCGGCCTCACGCAGCTCTGGCAGGGAACCGAAGCGCTGCCCAGCGCGGTGCGACTGAACCTCACCGAGGAGTACGGGACCTTCCTGGCCCCGGTCTTCAACTCCACGCGCGCGGCCACCGGTCGGCCGCGCCTGCGCATCACCTATCGCCTGCCGTTCGGCTTCGAGGGCTTCTGATGCGCCGCGCGATTCCGTTGGTGCTCGCCGGCCTGATCGCGGCGCCGGGTGTGCTCGCCGCCCAGTCCTCGCAGTTCGGCATTCGCGGGCTCGGGCTGCCGGGCCGCGGTGCCTCCGCGCACGCGATGGGGACCGCCGGGGCCGTGGCGCTGTTCGATGGCGAATCCTCGCAGAACCCTGCGGCGCTGTGGGCCCTCGGCACCGTCACGACGACGTTCACCACGTCGATCGGCCGTCGCACCAGCGAGAACCCGGCCGGCAGCGCCGAGGCGCGCGACCAGCGCTTCCCGCAGGTGGTGGTCGGCGGCCCGATCCCGAACTCGCGCCTGGCGGTTGGCATCAGCTACGCGACGTACGCCGACCGTGACTTCTCGCTGGTCAGCGAAGGCGTCGCCTCGCCGCGCGGCGTGCCGGTCGCCTACACCGATACCCTCACCGCGCTGGGGGGCATCAACGACATCCGGCTGGGTGCGGCGTGGGCGCCGACCGACAAGCTGCAGCTCGGCCTCGGCGTGCACTTCCTCACCGGCTCGAACCGGCTCACCACCCGCCGCGCGTGGGAGGACTCGAGCTACATCGCCGTGCAGCAGCGCGCCGAGCTGGAGTACGAGGGCTACGGCCTCTCCGCCGGCGTGCTCCTGACCCCGACGCGTCGCCTGCAGCTCGCCGGCAGCATCCGCTGGGACGGCACGCTCGACGTGCGGCGCGATTCCACCGCGACGGTGGGGTCGGTCGACCTCCCGATCACCCTGAGCGGCGCGGCGCGCTTCCGGATCCACGATCGCCTCGAGCTGGCCGGTCAGGCGACGGCCCGCGACTGGTCGGTGGCGAACGACGGCCTCACCGCGCTCGGCGCGGTCGGTGCGCGCAACACCTACGAGTTCGCCGGCGGCCTGGAATGGCTGCGCAACCGCCGTCGCGGCGCCCATCTTCCGCTTCGGCTTGGCGTGCGCTACGGCCAGCTGCCGTACCTGCTCGTCCAGGGCCGGCAGCCGACCGAAGTCGGCGTGACGCTCGGCACCGGGCTCCGCTTCGCGGGCGATCGCGGGGGCATCGATCTCTCGGTCGAGCGCGTCCGGCGCGAACAGGGCAGCAGCTATCGTGAAACGGCGTGGGTCTTCTCGGTCGGCATGTCGGTGCGCGCCGGCGGCTTCTCGATGTAGGGCGGTGTGACGATGAAGCGGGTCTGGATCGAGACGTACGGCTGCCAGATGAACGTGGCCGACAGCGAGCTGATGATCGGGGTCCTCGGCCGCGATGGCTATGTCGTCGCCGACACCCCCGAGGGCGCCGACGTGATGCTGGTCAACACCTGCGCCGTGCGCGACAACGCCGAGCAGCGGGTGATCGGCCGCGTCGGCGAGCTCCAGCGCCACAAGCACCCTGGCGTCATCCTCGGGGTGGTCGGGTGCATGGCCCAGCGACTCGGGCCGATACTCCTTGAGCAGGTGCCTGCCGTGGACATCGTGGTCGGGCCGGACGGGTACCGGAACCTCCCGGAGATCCTGGGGCACGCCGGGACGGGGCGTCGGGTGGCCGACGTCGAGTACCGCAGCTGGGAGCACTACGAGGACATCCCCCAGGTCCGGGACGCGGGGCCGACGGCGTTCGTGACCGTGCAGCGCGGCTGCGATTATCGGTGCACGTTCTGCATCGTTCCGACGACCCGGGGGCCGGAGCGCTCGCGTATCCTCGCCGACGTGGTCGCCGAAGTCCGGCAGCTGGTCGAGCAGGGGACGAGCGAGGTCACGCTCCTCGGGCAGACGGTGAACTCGTACCACGACGGGACGCACGACTTCGCCGATCTGCTTCGTGCGGTGGGGGCGGTCGACGGGGTGCGGCGGATCCGGTTCACGTCGCCGTACCCGACCGACTTCACGCCGCGGGTGATCGAGGCGATGGCGACGACGCCGGCCGTCTGCGACCACGTGCATCTCCCGGTGCAGAGCGGGTCGAACACGACGCTGAAGCGGATGCTGCGGCGGTACACCCGGGAGCGGTACCTGGAGGTGGTGGCGGCGCTTCGGGCGGCGATTCCGGGGATCACCTTCTCGACCGACATCATCGTCGGCTTCCCCGGCGAGACCGACGAGCACTTCGCCGAGACGCTGTCGATCGTGGCCGAGGCATCCTTCGACGACGCGTACACGTTCAAGTACTCGGTGCGCGACGGAACGCCGGCGGTCAAGCTCAAGGACCACGCGCCGGATGAGGTCGCGTCGGCGCGCCTTGACACGCTGATCACCGCGGTCCGCACGCAGGCGCGGCGGAAGAACGCCGGCCGGGTCGGCGAGGTGCACGAGGTGCTGGTCGAGCGGCCCGCCAAGCGCGGCGATCTGATGCTCGCGCGCACGCGGCGCAATCATCTGGTGCTGGTCGACCTGCCGGCCTCGAGCATCGGGACGTATCACCGGGTCCGGCTCACCGGCACCACGGGCAGCACCTTCACCGGCGCCCTCGAAGGGCGCCCAGCGCTGGCGGTCGTATGATCCTGAACGTGATGGAGCACCACGTCGTCGAGGCGTACGACCGCCTCAAGGCGCTGGTCCCCGATTTCGTCGAGTCGCCCGAGCATCGCGAGGATGTCATCGTCCTTGCGCTCAATCGGCTGCCGCCGAAGTACGTGGTGACCAACGAGGGGAAGGCGGTCACCGAGGCCAACCTCGATGGCCCCCAGCATCGCACCGCGATCGAGGTGCAGGTCATCGAGGCGCTGCGACAGGTGGCGCGCGTGCCGCGGTCCGCGCGGTGGACGAAGCGCGACGGCTGACCGCGCCCGCTGGGGCGCTGCTGGTGGGAGGTGCCTATGGGGCCGGTCTCGCGACCGGCCTCGCGCGTTTTCCGGACCCGGTCTGCGTCGCCGTGGTGGCCTTCGTGGTCGCGATATGGCGACCGCGGGCACCGGTTTGGCCGACCATGCTCGCGCTCGCCGCCGGGATCGTCGTCGGCGACGCGGTGCGCCGTCACGAACGCACATCGTGCGCGGCCTCGCTGCCGCTTGGCGAGCAGACCTTCCGGCTTCGCGCCCTGGAGCCCGGCAGCGGCAGCGGTCGAGTGA
>DASTAN010000013.1:0-3144 GCA_035712665.1 Gemmatimonadales bacterium | reverse complement strand
GGTGCGGCTCCCCAACCCGTACTGCTATCGCTGCCCGCTCGGCCTGGAGCGCGCGAGCTGCGACATCGCCTGCGCCGATCGGGCCGAGGCGCTGATCGCGGAGCACGGCGACGAGCTGGCGGCGGTCATCATCGAGCCGGGTGTGCAGGGTGCGGCCGGGATGGTCACCCAGCCGCCGGGCTGGGCGAAGCGCATCGCGAAGGCGGCGAAGCGCGCGGGGGCGCTGGTCATCGTCGACGAGGTCGCGGTCGGCTTCGGTCGCTCGGGGCGTCTCTTCGCGAGCGAGGTCGAGGAGCTCAAGCCCGATTTCTTCTGCCTCGCGAAGGGGCTCACCGGCGGATATCTCCCGATGGCGGCGACGCTCACCACCGAGCGGATCTTCGAGGGGTTCCTCGGCCGTCCCGAGGAGGGACGCACCTTCTTCCACGGCCATACCTACACCGGCAACGCGCTCGCCGCGGCCGCGGCGCACGCCGCGCTCGACCTGCTCCCCGACGTGCTGGAGCGGCTCCCGATCACCGAGGCGCGCTTCGCGATGCGCGCCGATCGGCTCCGCGCGCATCCGCACGTCGGCGACGTGCGGCGCTATGGCTTGGCACTTGGCATCGAGCTGGTGGCCGATCGCGCCACCAAGGCGCCGTATCCCGCCGCCTCGCGCACGGGGATGAAGGTCTGCACCGCGTGCAAGCGGCGCAACGTCTTCCTCCGGCCGATCGGTGATGTCGTGATCGCGATGCCGCCGCTCACCATCACGGCCGACGAGCTTGACCTGCTGTTCGACGCGCTCGAGGCATCGCTCGACGAGGTGTGCGGTGGGTAGGCTCGTCATCGTGGCGGGGACCGACACCGGGATCGGCAAGACGTGGGTCTCGTGCCGCATCGGCGAGGCGCTCTACGCGCACGGCGTCGATGCGCGCGGCGTGAAGCTGGTCGAGACCGGCACGCCGATCGAGCCGTCGCCCGACGAGGATGGCGTGCTGCTGGCGCGGGCCACGCGACAGGCATTCCCGGTGGCGGCGCTGCGCCGATACCGGACGCCGGTGGCGGCGGCGGAGGCGGCGGATCGCGAGGGGGTGCCGCTCGACCTCTCGAAGGTCGAGGCGGAGGTGCTGGCGATCGCGGAGGCGGCGGAACTCACGCTGGTCGAGGGGGCGGGCGGGCTCTTCGCGCCGCTCACCTGGAAGCGCAACCTCCTCGACGTCGCGCGACGGCACGGCGCGCCCGTGCTGGTGGTCGGCGCCGACCGGCTCGGCACCATCAACCACACGCTGCTCACGCTCGCGATGCTCGACCTCTCGGGGTGCACCTGCCTTGGCGTGGTACTCAACCGCCTGCCGGGGACGCCGAGCGACGATGTCTCGGTGGGAACCAACCTGCGCCAGCTGCAGCGGCTCCGTCCCGACCTGCCGATGGCCGAGACGGCGGTCGAGGGGTGGGTCGAGACGGTGGTGGGGTGGGTGCGGAGCGGGCGGTAGGGACAGCCGACACGGGACACGAGACACGGGACGTGCGGAATCCGTCAACGCAGCGCGTATTTCTCCAGGTACCACAGCCCGTCCTCCGGGACCTCCCTCGCCACGTACGCCACGCCCTTCCCAAAGCCAACGATCTTGGAATGCGCGTTGAGCCGGGCGCGGCCGCGCAGCGCGCCGGTGGCATCAATGATGTCGTAGGCCGGGGTCGAGTCGTTCCAGTCAGAGAGTCGACGGACCCAGATCTCGCCGGACGGTGACGCGAGGAGATCGCCAGCATCCTCGAACGGCGGCAGCGTGCGCGGGAACATCTCGTCCGGGGTCGGACCGCGCTCCTTGGCGAACCACGCGCGGTACTCCTTCGTCACTTGGACCGGGTTGTACGAGATCCTCGGTCCGCGCACCCGACGACCGGACGGGGTGACGACCTCGACGTGGTATGGCGAGGAGTAGACGATCGCGACCGCACCGTCCGCCAGAACGATCCATTCCGGTCGCGACGAGAAGAGTGTCGGCGCGAGGAGCTCCGCGCGCGTCCCACCCCCGGGCTGGCGCCTGGCGCGCCCAACCGTCGCGGACGACTGAGGCCACCACGCGACGGTCTCGACCCTTCTCGTGGCGGGGTCCCAGCGTTCAATCGGGAGTGAATCCGGGTCGATAGTTCGCGACGCACCGAACCGGTACACGCGGCCGGATCGGTCGATGCCGCGAATGCCGATCGGTGGCATGCCCGCCTCGGCACGATCCAGCCCGGTGCCGGTGATTGCACCATCGGACGAGATCAGCAGCGCCCTCCCCAAGGCCTCGTCGGGGACGATGGCGCCACCGCTCGCATTCGCCAGCACCTTCGATGGCATGCGGTATTCGTCTGGCCCAGCCCCGTTGCGCGACAGCACCGTGACGGTGCCCTTGGCGAAGTCCGCCAGCAGGACCGTGCGCTCAGCGCGATCGACGACGACGAAGCCACCGCCGGCGAGCTCCGCCCCGCCGACGATGCTGCTGAAGGATTCGGAGAGTGCGGCGATCGGGCGACCTGACAGGTCGATGGTGCGGACCTGCGCAGAGAGGCCCACCGCCGGCCCGAGGCAGAGAGCAACGAGTGCGACAGCTCGTGGAAGGCGCATCGTGACCTCGTGAAATCGTGGCGACGGGACCTGAGGGAGAAGATCCCTCGCTGCGCTCGGGATGACGGACCTCTCGCCTCACGCCTCTCGCCTCTCGCCAATCACGGCCTCAACGCATACACCAGCCAGTCGCCCTTCTTCCGGTCGTCCTTCGACGGCGTGACCGCGTCGAGATCCTTCGCCGGGATCGCCGACACCACGAGCGTGCGCGCGTTCGGGATGCGACGCCGCACCCGCTCGGCCGTGCCGTCGCCGTAGTCCGAGTGGAAGGCGCCGTTCACGTGGATCACCAGCGGCGTGCCGCCCGCCGCCGCGCGGGCCCGCACGATCGACTCCGCCATCGTCTCGTCCTTCACGCACTGCGCGTGGTAGAACGACAGCGTGATCGCGTCGAGCTCCGCCTGGGTCGGCGCCGGACCGTTCCCCTGCGGATGCTGCGGGATGACCTCGCTGAAGCGCTCGAAGTAGTCGTCCTTCGGGCAGGTGAAGTCGGCCGCCGCCCACGCGCGGGTCGAGTCGGTGAGCCCCGTCACGGTCTTCAGGCCGCG
>DASTAN010000012.1:0-13635 GCA_035712665.1 Gemmatimonadales bacterium | reverse complement strand
CAGAGCGGGCAGCTCGTCGTCGAGTTCACCCCCGAGGGTGGCCGCACCGAGGTGCCGTGGCTCATCGCCGACGAGCTGACCCAGCGCGCCACGCTGGTCGGCGGCACCGACAACATCAACGTCCAGCCGCCCGAGGGCACCGGCTACTACAACTCGTCCGGCGGCTCGGTCTCGCAGACGAAGCGGATCAAGATCCTCGGCTACTCGTTCGAGGGCGTGCTGGCGATGGCGCAGGATCTCGAGCGCCGCCTCTCGACGATCCCGCGGGTCCGCGAGGTGAACATCAACGCGGCATCGTTCTGGGGGCGCGAGAAGGCGGTGAGCATCGCGCTCACCCCCGACCGCCAGGCGCTGAGCCGCGTGGGGGCCTCGGCGACCGACTTCGCGAGCAGCGTGGCGCGCGAGGTGCGCGACGGCGGCGGCGGGACGATGCTGGAGATCGGCGACGAGGAGGTCCCGGTCAACGTGCGGGCCGAGGGTGTCCGCGATCGCCAGCTTGCCCAGCTCGCCGAAGCCGAGGTCAGCAACCCGAATCGTGCCCCGATCCGGATCGGCGATGTCAGCGAGGTCCGCGAGATCGAGGGGCTCGCCCGCATCCAGCGCGAGGACCAGCAGTACGTCCGCATCCTGAGCTACGACTTCCGCGGCCCGCCGAAGCTCGCCGACCGGACCCACAAGGCGTTCATGGCATCGATCGCGGTGCCGATCGGCTACAGCGTCGACGATGACCGCTTCGAGTGGGACGAGGACGAGTCGACCAAGGGGCTCTATCTCGTCTTCGCGTTGGGCGTGGTCCTGGTGCTCCTCTCGGTGGCGCTGGTCTTCGACTCGTGGTGGGCCTCGGCGATGGTCTTCCTCTCGCTGCCGATGTGCCTGGCGGGGGTCGTGGCGGCGTTCTGGGCCACGGGGACGGCGTTCACGCGCGAGGCGGCGGTCGGGGTCATCCTCGTGGTCGGCCTCGCCGTGAACCAGGCGATCCTGCTCATCGACGGGGTCCTCGAGGCCCGGCGCCGGTCGGGGCGCGGGGCGACCGGGGGGCAGGTGCTCCGGGCCGCGGGCGACCGGGCCGGAATGATCGTCCTGGTGACCCTCACCACCATCGCCTCGCTGGTCCCGATGGCCTGGGGGTCGGCCACCGACACCCTCTTCGGCGCGATCGCGCTGGCCACCGCCGGCGGGACGGTGGCGGGGACCCTGGCGGCGCTGTTCCTGCTGCCGCCGGTGCTGGTGGGGAGCCGGCCGAGGCTGAGGTGGCGGTGGAAGGTGAGGGGTAAGGGGTAAGGGGTAAGGGGTAAGGGGTGAGGGGTAAGGGGGACGGCCCCCCGCCCTCCGCCCTCACCCCTCACCCCTCACCGCGGTGTGCCGACCCCAGACCGGGCTATATTTCGGGGTTCCCGCCGTGACGCGTCCGGCGGCCCGTTTTCCCGCAATCCCGGACCCCGATGACCGCGCCGAATTCCCGCGAACGCATCGTTCCCCGCCTGATCGAGGACGAACTCCAGCAGTCCTTCATCAACTACTCGATGAGCGTCATCGTCTCGCGCGCCCTCCCGGACGTGCGCGACGGCCTCAAGCCGGTCCACCGGCGCATCCTGTACGCGATGAACGAGCTCGGCCTGCTGCCGAACCGCGCCTTCAAGAAGTCGGCGACGGTGGTCGGCGACGTGCTCGGCAAGTACCACCCGCACGGCGACTCGTCGGTCTACGACGCCCTCGTGCGCATGGTGCAGGACTTCTCGCTGCGCTACCCGATGATCGACGGCCAGGGCAACTTCGGCTCGGTCGACGGCGATCCCGCGGCGGCCTACCGCTACACCGAGGCGCGCCTCACCCGCATCGCCCTCGAGATGCTCGAGGACATCGACAAGAACACCGTCGCCTTCCAGCCGAACTTCGACGACCAGCGCGAGGAGCCGACGGTCCTGCCGTCGAAGGTGCCGAACCTGCTGGTCAACGGCTCGAGCGGCATCGCCGTCGGCATGGCGACCAACATCCCGCCGCACAACCTCCGCGAGATCGCGACGGCGGTCGGCATCGTCGCCCGCAACCCGGACTGCGAGCTCGACGAGCTGCTTGCGCACGTGAAGGGACCGGACTTCCCGACCGGCGGCTACATCTACGGGATGCAGGGGATCCGCGAGGCGTACGAGTCGGGCCGCGGCAAGATCATCATGCGCGCCCGCGTCGCCGTCGAGGAGAACCAGCGCACCGGGCGCGAGGCGCTCATCATCGCCGAGCTGCCGTACCAGGTGAACAAGGCGAACCTCGCCGAGGCGATCGCCACCCTCGCGATGGACAAGAAGATCGAGGGGATCAGCGCCGTTCGCGACGAGTCCGACAAGGAGGGGATGCGCCTCGTCGTCGAGCTCAAGCGCGACGCGATCGCGCAGGTGGTGCTGAACCAGCTCTACAAGCACACCGCGATGCAGAGCACCTTCGGCGTCATCAACCTCGCGCTCGTCAACGGCGCGCCGAAGGTGATGGGGCTGAAGGAGATGCTCGTCCACTTCGTCGAGCACCGCCACGAGATCATCGTCCGGCGGACCGAGTTCGACCTCGCCGAGGCGAAGAAGCGCGAGCACATCCTCGAGGGGCTCAAGATCGCCGTCGACAACATCGATGAGGTGATCGCGATCATCCGCGGCTCCGAGGACACGCCGACCGCCGACCGCCGCCTGCGCGAGCGGTTCGGGCTCTCCGAGGCCCAGGCGGACGCCATCCTCAACATGCGCCTCGCCAAGCTCACCGGGCTCGAGATCGAGAAGCTCGAGGCCGAGCTGGCCGAGGTGCGCGCGACGATCGCCGAGCTCGAGAGCATCCTCGCCTCGCGCGAGAAGCGCACCGGGATCCTCGTGGCCGAGGTGGACGAGGTCGCCGCGACGTACGGCGACGACCGCCGCACCGAGATCCTCCGCGACCAGGGCGAGTTCTCGATCGAGGACCTGATCGCCGAGGAGGACATGGTCATCACCATCTCCCACACCGGCTACATCAAGCGGATCCCGGTCACCACCTACCGCAAGCAGCGGCGCGGCGGGCGCGGGCTCAACGCGATGGACACCAAGGAAGCCGACTGGGTCGAGCACCTCTTCATCGCGTCGACCCACGACTACCTGATGTTCTTCTCCGACAAGGGGACGGTGTACTGGCTCAAGGTGCACGAGATCCCGCAGGGCGGCCGCGCGGCGCGCGGCAAGCCCGTGGTGAACTGCATCAACATCCGCGAGGGCGAGCGGATCGCGGCGCTCGTCCCGGTGCGCACCTTCGGCGACGACGAGTGGCTGATGTTCGCCACCCGCAACGGCACCGTGAAGAAGACCGTCCTCTCGGCCTACGGCAACGTCCGCTCGGTCGGCATCAACGCCATCAACATCGAGGACGGCGACGAGCTCATCGACGTGCAGAAGACGCGCGGCAACAACGACATCATCCTGGCCACGCGCCACGGGATGTCGATCCGCTTCCACGAGTCGGACGTCCGCGAGATGGGCCGCGCCACCGCCGGCGTCAAGGGGATCGAGCTGGGCCCCCGCGACGTGGTGATCGGGATGGTCGTCGTGCGCGAGCGCGCCGAGCTGCTGGTCGTCAGCGAGAAGGGGATCGGCAAGCGCTCCGACCTCGCCGAGTACCGCGTGCAGAAGCGCGGCGGCAAGGGGATCATCACGATGCAGCGCGCCGAGAAGACCGGCGACCTCGTCGCGATCAAGGACGTGCTGCCCGACGACGAGCTGATGCTGATCACCAAGGGCGGCATCATCATCCGCTGCCCGGTGCAGGGGATCCGCGTCAGCAGCCGCAACACCCAGGGCGTCAAGCTGATGGGCCTCGAGGGCGACGACCGCATCGTCGACGTGGCGCGGGTGCAGAAGGAGGAGGGGAGCGACGACGACGGCCCGGACGACGGGGCCGACGAGGGCGAGGCCGGGGGCGACGCATGACCCTCGGCCCCACCCTGGCCGATCTCCGCGACGCCCACTCCGGCCTGGCCGGGGTGGGCGTTCGGACACCGCTCGTGCCGCTGCCGGGGCTCGGCACCGACGTGCGGCTCAAGGCCGAGTACCTGCAGCCGATCAACGCCTTCAAGATCCGCGGCGCGTGGACCGCGCTCTCGCGGCTCGCCCCGGAGGCCCGTGCCCGGGGCGTGGTCACCTCCTCGAGCGGCAACCACGGCCTCGGCCTCGCGACCGCAGCGGCACGCCTCGGCGTGCGCGCGGTGATCGTGATGCCCGAGTCGGCCCCGCGCATCAAGCAGGAGCGGATCGCCGCCACCGGCGCCGAGGTGCGCCTCGTTGGCGCCGTCCGCGGCCCGGAGCAGACCGCGGAGGCCGAGCGGCTGTCGGCCGAGGAGGGACTCGCGCTCATCCCTCCCTACGACCATCCAGAGGTCATCGCGGGCCAGGGCACCTGTGCCCTCGAGATCCTGGAGGACTGGCCCGAGGTCGGCACCATCGTGGTCCCAACCGGGGGCGGCGGGCTCCTCGCCGGCACCTGTGCCGCCGTCGCCGCCGTCGGGCGCGATGTCCGCATCATCGCCGTCGAGCCCGAGCATATCCCGAAGGTCAGTGCTGCACGTGCGGCTGATGCACCGGTCACCCTCCCGGCTGGCACGAGCTTGGCAGATGGGATGCTGACCCGGTCGGTCGGCGACCTCACGTGGCCGATCATCCGCGAGCGCCTCACTGGTGTGGTCGCCGTCTCGGATTCGGCGATTCGCGCGGCGATGCGGCACCTCGATGCCCTCGGCATCCGGCTGGAGCCCTCCGGGGCGACCGCGGTGGCCGCGGTGCTCGCCGGGCAGATTGCCTGTGACGGCCCCACCGCGCTGATCGCGAGCGGCGGGAACGTGGACCCCCTGCACTATGCGGAGCTGATCGCCTGATGCCGCTGGACCCCCGACTGCTGCTCGCCACGGAGGATCTCGCCCTCTCGCGCACCCTCTCCTGGGTGCTCAAGGAGAATGGGTACGACGTGGTGACGGCGTCGGGGGGACCGCAGCTCGCGGAGCGCCTCGACCAGGAGGAGTACGACCTCCTCGTGCTCGACGTCGGCGACGGCGACGCCGGGTCGCTCGACCGTCTCGTCCAGCTCCGGGACGATGTGCGGACCGCGGACCTCCCGATGCTCGTCCTCGCCGACCTGACCGTCACGCCCGCCGCCCTCGAACCGCACGGCCTCGGCAGCGCCGATCTCGTCTCGCGCCCCTACCGCGTCCGCGAACTGCTGGCCCGCATCAAGGCCCATCTCCGCGTCGGTCGCGAGCTCAATCGCGCCCGGGCCGAAGCGCGCTCGCGCTCCGAGATGGTCGAGATCCTCAAGGAAGTCACCTCGGCGCTCGAGCCCGACCGGATCTACCAGATCCTGGTGCGGCGCGTGGCGCAGGGGCTCCGGATCGCCCGGTGCAGCGTCGTCCTCGCGAAGCCGAACGAGAACGAGGGAACCGTCGTCGCCGCGTTCGAGAACCCGACGCTGCGCGACCTCCGCGTCGACCTCGCCAAGTATCCCGAGATCGCCGAGGCGCTCCGCAAGGGCGAGACGGTGATGGTCTCGGATGTCGACCAGCATCCGCTCTACCAGGACGTCCGCGCCAACTGGGCCACGGGACCGCAGGGCAACGGACGGACGCGGTCGGTCATCGCGCTGCCGTTCGCGCTGCGCGGCGAGCCGTCGGGCGTCTTCTTCCTTCGGACCACCGAGGACGACCCGCCGCTCAACCGCATCGACCTCGGCTTCGCGGAACAGGTCATCTCGGCCGCAGTCACCGCGCTCGAGAAGGCCTACGATCTTGCCGACGTGCAGGATGCCGCCTCGTTGCGAGCGCTGGCCGATTCCGACCCGCTGACCGGGCTCCCGAATCGGCGCGTGCTCGAGCAGCGGCTGGGCGAAGAGCTCGACCGCGCGCGCCGCTACGATCAGGTGCTCACTGTCGCGCTCGTCGACCTCGATCACTTCAAGGCGATCAACGACCAGCACGGCCACCAGGTCGGCGACGCGGTGCTGCGGCAACTGGCCGGACTGCTGCGGCGCGAGCTGCGCACCAACGACATGGTGGCACGGATCGGCGGCGAGGAGTTCGTGATGCTGCTGCCGGAGACCGGGGTCGAGGGCGCGCGACTCTTCGTCGATCGCCTGCTCCGTCGCATCGGCCAGCACAACTTCGGCGATGCCGCGGGCCCGGTCTGGGTCACCGCGAGCGTCGGCCTCGCCACCTTCCCCGACGACCGCGCCGCCGACGAGGAGGCACTCCTCAAGCTGGCCGACGACAATCTGTACCGGGCGAAGCACGCGGGCAGGAATCGCTACCGAGACTGAGACCGGCGATCGGAGATCGGAGATCGGAGGATGCGCCCTCGGATCTCCGATCTCGGGTCTCCCATCTCCCCGTTGACACCTTGCCGAATGAATTTATCTTAGCTCTAAGACATTCACCTGCCCACCAGGAGGGCATATGCAGCTCACCGGCCTTCATCACGTCACCGCGGTCTCGGCCCGGATCCAGGACAATCACCGCTTCTACACCCGCACCCTCGGGATGCGGCTGGTGAAGCGCTCCGTCAATCAGGATGACGTCTCCGCCTACCACCTCTTCTACGCCGACGCGGTCGGGAGCCCCGGGTCCGACCTCACCTTCTTCGACTGGCCCGTCCCCCCCGAGCGGCGCGGCGGCCGGGCGCCGACCCGGACGATGCTGCGCGTGGCCGGGCTCCCCGCCCTCGAGGCGTGGCGCGACCGGCTCACCGCGGCGGGACGGGCCCCGGCCGCGATCGTCGAGCGCGACGGCCGCCTGACCCTCGACTTCGAGGACCCGGAGGGGCAACGGCTCGCGCTGATCGACGATGGCGGGCTTGGCCCGGCCCATCCGTGGGATCGGAGCCCCATCCCCGCGGCCGACCAGATCCGTGGCCTCGGGCCGATCGTGCTGACGGTTCCGTCGCTGGCACCGACGGCGGCCGCCCTCGAGCAGATGCTGGGGATGCGACGCGAGCGGACCTACGCCGACCCGACCTCGCCACGGCACGTGGTGCACGTCTTCGCGATGGGCCCCGGCGGCACCGCCGCCGAGGTGCACGTGGCCGAGCGGCCGGACCTGCCCGCCGGTCGCCTCGGCGCGGGCGGCGTGCACCACGTCGCATTCCGGAGCCCGGATGCGGACTACGACGCGTGGGCCGATCGGCTGGCCTCGCTTGGCGTCCCCTTCAGCGGGAAGGTCGATCGCTTCTGGTTCCGCTCGCTCTATGTGCGCGAGCCGAACGGCATCCTCTTCGAGATCGCGACCGATGGCCCGGGGTTCGGCGTCGACGAGGATCCGGCGCATCTGGGCGAGACGGTCGTGCTCCCGCCGTTCCTGGAGCCGCGCCGAGCCGAGATCGTGGCGAACCTCGTCCCGCTTGGGGAGTAGATTGCGGGATGACCACGCCAACCCGACTCCTGCTTGCGCTCGCCCTGGTCGCCTCCGGCACCGGGGCGGGCTACCTCCTCGCCACCCGTGACGGCGGTGCGGATGCCCCGGTCACGACCGATCCCGTCACGACGCACGGCGAATGGGTCGCCTACCCGAACGCCGCCGGCGACACGGTGCGCGCCTACGTCGCCTATCCCGAGCGCCAGGGGAAGGCGCCGGCGATCATCGTGATCCACGAGATCTTCGGCCTCACCGACTGGGAGCCGACGGTCGCCGATGCCTACGCGAAGAAGGGCTACGTCGCGATCGCGCCGGACCTGCTCTCGTCGCGCTACGGCTCGACGCGCGCGCTCGGCGATTCCGCGCGTCGCATGGTCGGCACGCTGACGGGCGATGGCGTCGTCGCCGACCTCGACGCGACCTACCGCTACGTCGCGGCGCAGCCCGCGACGAACCCCGAGCGCATCGGCACGATCGGCTTCTGCTGGGGCGGCGGCACCGTGTGGCGCTACGCCGCGGCCAACCCGAAGCTGAAGGCGGCGGTGGTCTGCTACGGCCCGCTCGCCGACACGATGATGCTGCGCACGGTGCAGGCCCCGGTGCTCGGCGTCTACGGCGAGAACGACGGTCGCGTGAACAACCAGCTGCCGGGCATCGTGACGGCGATGCGCGCGCTCGGGAAGTCGTTCGTTGCCGATTCGTATCCCGGCACCGGGCACGGCTTCCTGAAGCCGGGACGCAACGGCCACGGGACGCCGGCGGCCGAGAAGGCCCAGGCCGCGATCGACGCGTTCTTCGCCGCGCAGCTCGAGCGGCGCTGAACGCCGTGCGATCGCGACACCTCGCTGCCGCCGCGACCGTGCTGCTCGCGGCGTGCAACGTCTCGCCGGTCCGCAGTCGCGTGAAGGTGGGCGAAGAGGCCTACCTCGTCTTCGTCGCCGAGGGGAGCGACCGGCGCACCGACCTGTTCGTCGTGCCGGCAAGCGGCGGCAACGTGGCACGGCTCACCTTCACGCCGGTCGTCGAACGCTCGCCGGCACTCACCTCGCGCGGTGACATGCTCGCCTTCCTGCGCGTCGCCGACGACGCGATCGGCGGCGCACCGGGTGTCGTGGTGATGAACATGCTGAACGGGGCCGAGCGATTAATCGCTCTCCCGGACAGCGCCGGGGCGGTCACCCAGGTCGCGTGGCGCGACGATGACGCGGCGCTCTGGCTCCGCACCGGCACGGGACTCTGGACCGTGAACGCACCGCCGGCGGCGAGCGATGCCCGGCCGGTCACCGGCAGCGAGGCGGCGGTGGCCGACTCGGCCCTGACGTTGTGGGTCGGCACGCCGCGCTTCGCGCGCGTGGTGCCGTGCGCCGACGGCGGCGTCTGTGTCGTGCCACCGGCGGGCGACACCGCGCGTGTCTCCCCGACCGGGCGTGACCCGACGCGGTGGGGCAGCGACTCGCTGGCGTGGTTCGAGGGGGATGAGCTCTTCGTGCGCTCGCTGGGCCGCGGCATCCCGCGTCGCGTGCCGCTCCGCATGGTCAACGCCGACCCGCCGCGCCGCCCGCGCGAGGTGGCGCACGCGGGATATTGAGCCGGGCTACTGCCGCACGTAGAAGACGAAGCTCTCCAGCTGCTGGATCGTCGCTTCCTTCTCCTTCAGCTCCCACGCCAGCAAGTCGCCGGTCGTCACCATGCCGACGACCTCGTCGCCGCTCACCACCGGCAGGTGGCGAATGCGCCGGTCGCTCATCAGCGCGCCGCAGTCCGCGATGGTCGCATCCGTATGACAGGTCACGAGGGCGGTGGTCATCACGTCGCGCACCGCCGTCGCGGCCGGGTCGCGCTGCACCGCGACCACGCGGCGCATCAGGTCGCGCTCGGTGAAGATGCCGAGGAGCTTCCCGCCCTCGACGATGAGCACCGACCCGGTGCCCTTCTCGTTCATCAGCTTCGCGGCATCCAGGACCGACGTGGCAGGGTCGGCGACGAGCATGGCCCCGCCCTTCCGGGCGAGGATCTCCTTCACGGTGGCCATCGGAATCGTCCTGTGGTGGTGGGATTGATGGAACGTAATGCGGAAGGCGGAAGGCGGAAGGCGGAAGGCCGGACGCGGAAAGCAGCGGGTGGCTGGCTGGAAGTGTCAACGTGGGTTGACGCACTGCATACGGAGGTGTCAGATTCTCCGTGCACCCCCAATTTCCTCGCGAGTGCCTCCCGTGCAGAACCAGATTCCCCTCTCCAGTCAGGACCGGGACGACCTGATCGTCGGCGCCGCGCTGCTGATCTGGCGGTGCGACGCCGCGGGCGCCTGTGATTTCTTCAACGAGGGATGGCTCCAGTTCACGGGCCGCCGCTTCGAGGAGGAATCGGGCGACGGCTGGGTGCAGTCGGTCCATCCCGACGATCGGGACCACATCCTGGACACCTTCCGTCGCGCCCTTTCCCGACAGGCCCCATTCGAGGCGGCCTATCGCCTGCGCCGACACGACGGCAGCTATCGTCTCGTGGTCGACCGCGCCACGCCGCGCCACGACGGCTTCGGAACCTTCCACGGCTTCGTCGGCTCCTGCGTCGATGTCACTGACCGCCTCGAGGATCTCGCCCGGCTCGTCCGCGAACGGGTTCGCGGGAACCGCCGCGCCACGCTCTGCACCGGGTGCCGGAAGGTCGAGGATGACCGCGGCTGGCAGCCCCTCACGACGTGGATCGCCGAGTGCTTCGATGCCGAACTGGTCGAGGGGCTTTGCGACAGCTGCGAGGTGCGCTGGGAGCGCGGGGCGTAAGGGTCGCAGGTCGCGGGCCGTAGGCCGTAAGGCCTGAGGCCCTATATCTTTGGGCCTTCCCCGCACCCGGACTCCGGCCCATGCCCCTCCTCGAATGCGTCCCCAACTTCTCCGAGGGACGCGATCCCGCGGTCATCGCGAAGATCACTGACGCCATCGCCGCCGTGGAGGGCGTCCGGCTCCTCAACGTCGATCCGGGCAAGGCCACCAACCGCACGGTGGTGACCTTCGTCGGTGAGCCCGAGGCCGTCATCGAGGCGGCATTCCAGGCGATCCGCGTGGCGGGCGACCTCATCGACATGCGACACCACACCGGCGAGCACCCACGGATGGGTGCCACCGATGTCTGCCCGCTCGTGCCGATCAGCGACATCACCCTCGAGGAGGCGGCCGAGTGGGCGCGCCGGCTCGCCGAGCGCGTCGGTCGGGAGCTCGCGCTCCCCGTCTATCTCTACGAGGCCGCCCAGCCGAACCTCGCGCGCCGCAATCTCGCCGACATTCGCGCCGGCGAGTACGAGGGGCTCGAGGCGAAGATGCAGCGCCCCGAGTGGCGCCCCGACCACGGGCCGACGACATTCGACCCGCGACGCGGCGCCACCGTCATCGGCGCGCGCGATTTCCTCATCGCCTACAACGTCAACCTCAACACCACCTCGACGCGTCGCGCCAACGCGATCGCCTTCGACGTGCGCGAGGCGGGGCGGATGGTGCCCGGCCCTGACGGCACCGAGGTCCGCCAGCCCGGCACCCTCAAGGCGGTGAAGGCGATCGGCTGGTTCATCGAGGAATACGGCATCGCGCAGGTGTCGATGAACCTCGTCGACATCCGCACCACCCCGCTGCACGTCGCGTTCGACGAGGTCTGCCGCGCCGCCGAGGCACGCGGCATCCGCGTCACCGGCTCGGAGCTCGTGGGGCTCGTCCCGCTGCAGTGCCTCCTCGACGCCGGCCGTCACTTCCTCGCGAAGCAGCAGCGGTCGCTCGGTGTTCCCGAGCGCGAGCTGGTGCGCATCGCCGTGCGCTCGCTCGGCCTCGACGAGTTGGCGCCGTTCAACCCCGACGAGCGGGTCATCGAGTACCTCCTTCGCGATCCGGCGGCGAGCCGCCTCGTCGCGATGCCGGTTGCGACCTTCACCGAGGTGACCGCCAGCGAGTCGCCGGCGCCGGGAGGCGGCTCCGTCGCCGCGACCGTCGGTGCCTTCGGCGCGGCCCTCGGCACGATGGTGGCCAATCTCTCGAGCCACAAGCGCGGCTGGGACGAGCGCTGGGACGAGTTCTCGGCGCACGCGGAGGCTGGCCAGCGCCTGGTCGCCGAACTGCTGCACCTCGTGGACGAGGACACCCGCGCCTTCGATCGCGTGCTGGCCGGCTTCGGGATGCCGAAGGCGACGGACACCGAGAAGGCCGCGCGCACGGCGGCGATTCGCGCTGCGACGCTCGGGGCCACCCGGGTGCCGTTCCGCGTGATGGAGGCCTCCCTCGAGGCGATGCGGGTGGTGCGCGCGATGGCGGAGCACGGCATGGTGTCGTCGGTCTCGGATGCCGGCGTCGGGGCGCTCTGCGCACGAAGCGCGGTGCTCGGCGCCTACCTCAACGTGCGCACCAACGCGGCGCAGCTGACGGGCGATGCGGAAGCAGCCGACCTCGTCGCGCGCGGTGCCGCGATCGCCGCGGAGGCGCAGGCGCTCGAGGCCGAGATCCTCGCCATCGTCGACGGGAGGCTCTGACGATGGCGCCCGTGATTCACGCGCCCCGCGGCACCACGCGCACCGCGAAGGGATGGATCCAGGAAGCCGCGAAGCGGATGCTGATGAACAATCTCGACCCCGAGGTTGCCGAGCATCCCGAGCAGCTTGTCGTGTACGGCGGCCGCGGCAAGGCGGCACGCGACTGGGAGAGCTTCCATCGCATCGTCGCCGCCCTCGACCGACTCGAGAACGACGAGACGCTGCTGATCCAGAGCGGGAAGCCGGTCGCCGTGCTCCGCACCCACGAGCTCGCCCCGCGCGTGCTGCTGGCGAACTCGAACCTCGTGCCGAAGTGGGCGACGTGGGAGGAGTTCGACCGACTCGACCAGCTCGGCCTGATGATGTACGGCCAGATGACCGCCGGCTCGTGGATCTACATCGGGACGCAGGGCATCCTGCAGGGCACCTACGAGACCTTTGCCGGCGCGGCTGCCAAGCACTTCGGTGGCACGCTGGCCGGCACGATCACCGTCACGGCAGGCCTCGGCGGGATGGGCGGCGCGCAGCCGCTCGCGGTGACCCTCGCGGGCGGTGTGGCGATCTGCGTGGAGATCGACGCGACGCGGATCCAGCGGCGGCTCGAGACGCGCTACCTCGACGTGATGGCATCGTCGCTCGACGAGGCGCTTCGGTTGGCAGGAGAGGCAAGGAGCGAGCGGCGCGCGCTGTCGATCGGCCTGCTGGGCAATGCCGCCGAGATCCTCCCCGAGATGGTGCGCCTCGGGTTCACGCCGGATCTCGTCACCGACCAGACGTCGGCGCACGATCCGATGTGGGGCTACATCCCGGTGGTGCGCCCCGACGAGGACGTCGTCTCGCTCCGGCGCGATCACGCCGATGAATACCTCCGTCGCGCGCGGGCGGCGATGGTGGCGCACGTCGAGGCAATCATCACGATGCAGCAGCGCGGGGCCATCGCGTTCGACTACGGCAACAACCTGCGCGCGCAGGCGGAGCTCGGCGGCCTCGCGGGTGCGACCACGGCGTATCCCGGCTTCGTTCCCGCGTTCATTCGCGATTCGTTCTGCGAGGGGCGCGGTCCGTTCCGATGGGTCGCGCTCTCCGGCGACCCGGCCGACATCGCCGCGACCGATCGCGCGCTGCTCGAGCTCTTCCCCGACGACCATCGCCTGCAGCAGTGGCTCGGCTGGGCCGGCGAGAAGATCGCGTTCCAGGGGCTCCCGGCGCGCATCTGCTGGCTCGGCTACAAGGAGCGCGACAAGGCCGGCTTGCTCTTCAACCAGATGGTGCGCGACGGGCGCGTGAGCGCACCGATCGTCATCGGGCGCGACCATCTCGATGCCGGCTCGGTCGCCTCACCGTACCGGGAGACCGAGGCGATGCTCGACGGCTCGGACGCGGTGAGCGACTGGCCGCTGCTCAACTTCGGCGTCGGCATCGCGAGCGGCGCGGCGTGGATGTCGTTCCACCACGGCGGCGGCGTCGGGATGGGCTACTCGCAGCACAGCGGGCTCGTCGCGGTGGCCGACGGCAGCGCCGAGGCCGAGCGCCGCCTCGGCATGTGCCTCGTGAACGACCCGGCGATGGGCGTGATTCGCCACGCGGATGCGGGCTACGCGCTGGCGGAAAAGGTCGCGCGGGTGCGCGGGGTGGATCGGGCCGGGCAGTGAATGGTGAACAGGGTGAGGGGTGAGGGGGAACGGATCCGTGTCCCTCTCACCCCTCACCCCTCACCCCTCACCCCTCA
>DASTAN010000011.1:0-7131 GCA_035712665.1 Gemmatimonadales bacterium | reverse complement strand
CAGGTCGTCCCCCGCCTTGAAGTTGGGGAGGAACTCGAGCGCCTGGGTGACCTTGCTCTTCGCCCCGAGGAGCCGCTCATACAGGAGCGCCCCCCGGCCGGCCGAGAACTCCTGATCCGGCGCCGGCGCGACGCCGCGCTGCCAGACGTACCCGGCACCCGCCTCCGCGCGCAGCTTGTCCTTCGGCGACTCGAGCAGCAGCGCGGTGAGGCCGATCGACGGCGCATAGCGGCCGCGGATGCCCGCGAAGGTGTTGCGGTCGAACTCGCCGAGGACGTAGGCGCCGACGCGCGCGGAGATCGCCCGGTCGCCGCGCAGGGCGCCGCGCCAGAGCGAGGTGGTGGTCTCGCCCTCGCTCCGGCCGTAGATCACCGCGAAGGTCTGCACGACGCCCCAGCCGCCCGCCGAGAACTCGAGCTTGTCGCCGACGTTGATCGTCGAGATCTCGGTGTTGCCGGTGGTGTTCACGAAGCCGGCGTCGCCGGTGAACTTGATCGTCTTGCCGGTGTCGGCGACGGTCAGCGTGAGGAGGAGTGGGAGGAGCATGTGGCCTTCGGCAGTGAATGGTGAACGGTGAATGGTGAACAGGTGAGGGGTGAGGGGTGAGGGGTGAGGGGTGAGGGGTGAGGGGGAACCCGGTCTCGTGTCCCTTGTTCCGTGTCTCTTGTCCCGTGTCCCTTGTCCCCTGTCGCTTCTCTCCGATCTCCGATCTCGGATCTCACATCTCGCCGACCACGGCCCGCGCCACCACCTCGACCTCCGGCGCCGTGCCCTGCGCGATCCGGGCCGAGCCGCCGCCGCGGCCGCCGTGCGCCGCGAGCGCCGGCTTGAGCAGCGCCCCGGCATCGAGGCCGCTGTCGGCACTCGTCGCGACGACGATCGCCGGCGGCGTCCCGCCGGTACCGACGAAGAGGATCCGCTCGAGGGGGGCGATGGCCTGCGCCATCGCCTTCAGGACGCTCGACCCCTCGCCGCTGACACGCACCACGCGCACGCCGTCGCCGCGGACCGGCGCCGACGCCGCCAGCTCCGCCACGCGATACCCGGCGAGCGCGCCCTCGAGCTCGGCAATCCGCTCGCGCGCCGTGACGACTTCCGCCACGCGCTTCGGCACCAGCGCCGCGAGTTCGTCGACGCTGCACGACATCGCCTCCGCCGCGTCGCGCACCGTCGCCTCGAGCCACTGCACCCGTGCCAGCGCGCGATCGCCCGCGACATAGCTGATGCGGAGATGCCCGCGCACCTTCTCGGTGCCCACCAGCAGCAGCGGCCCGACCTCGGCCGTCGTCCGCACGTGCGTCCCCCCGCACGCCGAGCGGTCGAGTCCCGCGATCGTCACGATGCGGATGATCCCGTCGCGATCGGATGGCTTCCGGAGCCCGGTCGCCGTCGCGGCGTCCTCGTAGCCGATCGTGACCGGATGTGCCGCGGCGATCGCCGCCGATGCCCAGCCTGCGAGATCCGCCAGCTGCGCATCGCTCGCGGCCGGCACCGCGAACTCGATCGTGCTGTGCCGATCACCGAAATGCACGCTGTCGGTGTACCAGCCGAACCGGTCCCCGGCGAGTGCCGAGAGAAGATGCTGCGCCGTGTGCTGCTGCGTGTAGTCCAGGCGGCGCACGGCATCGACGACACCCTCGACCGGGCCGAGCGCGACCGGCGCATCACAGACGTGCACGATGACGTCGTCGCCGTCGATCACGTCGACCACGCGCGCAGACCCAAGCGTGCCGGTGTCGTGCGGCTGCCCGCCCGAGGTCGGGTAGAACGCGGTGCGATCGAGGATCACGCGCGTCGCGTCGCCGCCGTCGTGCCCGATCGCCGTGGCCGAGAACGTCAGCGCGTCGCTGTCGTAGTAGAGGCGCGTCGTCACGCGTGGGCCACCAGCGTCATCACGTCGCCCACCGCGAGCGTGCCGGGACTGCGCGGCACGACGTTCATTCCGAAGATCGCGCCGAAGCCCTGGATGGTGTGCAGCCGCGCGAGGGTGCGCAGGGGTTCCTGGTCCGGGTCGCGGACGCCGGTCGCCTGGTCGGTCGTCGTCACGACGCACCGGGCGCACGGCTTCACCGCGTCCATCACCAGCGGACCGACCGCGAGCGTGCGCCAGCGGTCCTCGCTCCATGCCGGGGCGCCCTGCACCACGACGCTCGGCCGGAAGCGCGACATCGGCACCGGCACCTCGAGCGCCGCGTTCAAGGCGTCCAGTGATTCCTGCACCACCACCAGCAGCGGATAGCCGTCGGTGAACGCCGTCTCGGCGTCGTCGCGCGGCGTGAAGTCGGGGTCGATCGGGCGACGCGCCGCGTGCCCGAACGCCACCAGGCGGAGCGGCGCGCCCGCCGCCTCGCTGAACCACTCGGCCATCGCATCGCCCTGGTCGGTCGCCTCGACCACATCGCCCCAGATCGTCACGCTCCGGAGCGGGCCGCGCCAGTCGAGCTCGTGCGTGGCGTGCATCGCGCCGGCGCGGACCGACAGCATCGGCCCGTCGAGCTCCGGGGTGATGGTGGCGAGCTGCGGCAGCTCGCGCTGGGAGACGAAGCGCCCGCGCGCGTCGACCAGCATCAGCCGACGATCGTCGGCGATGCCGAGGATGTCGAGCGTCGCCTGCTCGACCACGTGACCGCGGCATCCCTTGATCGGGTAGCGGTGAAGCGAGGTGATCTGCATGGCAGTAATCTTACCCCCTATGCTCACCACCATCCTGATGGCCCTCGCCCTGCAGGCACCCCAGGTGCCGGCACTCCTCCCCGTGCCCTCGACCGTCAGCTGGCGCGATGGCCGGATGCCGCTCGACTCGACCCTCACCGTGGCGATCGTCGGGCACCGCGATCCGCGCCTCGAGCGCGCCGTGGGACGGGCGCTCCGCCGCCTCGAGGCCCGCCTCGTCCAGCCGCTGCCGCGGGCGATCGGCGGCGAGGCGACCGCGAAGCTCGTCGTGCGCGTCGGCAATGCAGGGTACGCCGTCCCGGACCTCCGCGAGGACGAGTCGTACACGCTCGACGTTGCCGGCGGACGGGCAACGCTCGCCGCGACCACCGTCGTCGGCGCGATCCGCGGCCTCGAGACGCTGCTGCAGCTCCACGAGGTGCGCGACGGCACGCACTGGCTCCGCGAGGCGACGATCACCGACCAGCCGCGCTTCCCGTGGCGCGGTCTGCTCGTGGACGTCGGGCGTCACTTCCATCCGCCCGAGGTGATGCGCCGCATCCTCGACGGGATGGCGAGCGTGAAGCTCAACGTCCTGCACTGGCATCTCACCGAGGACCAGGGCTTCCGCGTCGAGAGCAGGGCATTCCCGAAGCTCCACCAGCTCGGCAGCGACGGCGAGTTCTACACGCAGGACGAGATCCGCGCGCTCGTCGCCTACGCCGCCGATCGCGGCATCCGCGTGGTGCCGGAGTTCGACATGCCGGGCCACACGACGGCGTGGTTCGTCGGCCATCCCGAGCTCGCGAGCGCGCCGGGCCCCTACGCGATCGAGCGGAAGTGGGGCGTCTTCAAGCCGACGATGGACCCGACGAAGGAGTCGACCTGGCGCCTCCTCGACGCGTTCATCGGGGAGATGACCACCCTCTTCCCCGATCGCTCGTGGCATGTCGGCGGCGACGAGGTCGATCCGGCACAGTGGAACGGCTCGCCGACGATCCAGCAGTGGATGGCGCAGCGCGGACTCAAGGACGCGCACGCCCTGCAGACGGCGTTCAACACGCGCCTCTTCACGCTGCTCGCGAAGCACGGTCGCAGCCCGGTCGGCTGGGACGAGATCCTGACCCCCGACCTCCCGCGCGAGGCGGTGATCCAATCGTGGCGCGGCTCGAACTACCTGGTCGACGCCGCGAAGCAGGGCCGCCAGGCGATTCTCTCGGCGCCGTGGTACCTCGATCACATCAAGACGTCGGGCGAGATGTACCTCGAGGATCCGCTCCCGGCAGGGCACGGCCTCACCCCGGCGCAGCAGGCGCTGGTGCTGGGTGGCGAGGCGTGCATGTGGGCCGAGTACGTGACGGCGGAAACGGTCGAGTCGCGCATCTTCCCACGCATCGGCGCGATCGCTGAGCGGCTCTGGTCACCGGCCTCGGTGCGCGACGTGCCCGATTTGTACCGCCGGCTCGAAGTCGCCTCGCGACACATGGCCGAGGCGGGACCGACCCACGAGGAGCACACGGCGCGGATGGTCCGCCGCTTCGCGAGCGGGGAGGACGCGGAGTTCTTCACGCAGCTGCTCGACTATGCGCGACCGCGCGGCTTCGCGGGCCGCGGAACGAACCAGCTCTCGCCGCTCACCCGGGTCATCGATGCGGCGCGGCCGGATCCATGGACCGAATGGCGGATGGTGGCGCTGGCCGAGGCAGCGCGGTCCGGCGATGACGAAGCGGGGCGCATGCTGATGAGCCAGTTCGGCCTGATGCGGGCGTTCCCGGACATGGTGCGGACGATGGAGGGGCGCCACCCGCTCGCGCGCGACGTCATCCCGGTGGCCGGGGCGCTCGGCGAGCTTGGGGCGATCGGGGAGGAGTTGCTCGGTCATCGCATGAACGGCACGAGCCCGAGCCCGGCGCGGGCCGCCGCGATCGATTCGGCGCTGACGCGACTCGTGGGGAAGACCTTCGGGCTGCTGAGGCCGGTGGGGGGCGAGGCGGTGAAGCGGCTTCGCTGAGAGGAGCGATCCGAGATCGGAGATCCGAGGGTGCGGTCTCCGATCTCCGATCTCGGATCGCCCCTCTCGCGGTAAAAAACGACTGCGCCAGCAACGAGTTGGCCGGCTCCACGGACCGTTCAGGCGGGAATCCGCAAAGCACACTCGATGCTGACGCAATCGTATTTTCCAACGGAAGGTACTGCCGGGTGGTTTCACCGATGTCAGAATCCGGTAACACCGCCGTCCAGCCAGGTTGACGGACGAGATACGACTATCGGTTCCAAAAGGTTGAGCCGGGCCCCCGGTTCCCCCCAAGTCGTGTCCCTGCTTACAATTGACGCTGCACTCCCCCTCACCATCCCGAGGCCACCCGATGCTCCGACGCGCCCTCCGCGCGGCCGTGCTCGTGTCCGCCGCAGCGACCCAGGTCGCCTGCGGGGGCGCCCAGCGTGCCGAACCCGCCACCCCGCCCGCCCCGAACACCCTCGCCGAGGACGATCGTCGGGCCGGCTGGCAGCTCCTCTTCGACGGGCAGACGCTGGCGGGGTGGCACCTCTACCAGAAGCCGGGCGAAACCACCGGCTGGGCGGTCGAGGACGGGATGCTGGTCCGGGTCGGCCCCGGCGGTGACCTGGTCACCGAGCGCCAGTTCGACTCGTTCGAGCTCGAGCTGGAGTGGAAGGTCGGGCCGAAGGGGAACAGCGGCGTCTTCTACTGGGCCCATCAGGCCAGCGAGAAGATCTACCACAACGCGCCCGAGATGCAGATTCTCGACAACGAGGGGCATCGCGACGGCGTGTCGCCGCTGACCTCGGCCGGGGCGCTCTACGGCCTCGAGCCGGCCGACCCGAAGGCGGTGAAGCCGGTGGGTGAGTGGAACCGCGCCCGCCTGGTGATCCGCGGCAGCCGCGTCGAGCACTGGCTCAACGGCGTCAAGCAGCTCGAGGCTGACTTCGATTCGCCCGAGCTCAAGGAGAAGATCGCCAAGAGCAAGTTCAACGAGTGGCCGACCTTCGGGAAGACGCGCCGCGGCGTGATCGGCCTGCAGGATCACGGCGACCGGATCTGGTTCCGCAACATCCGCATCCGGCCGGTCCGATGAGCGCCGTGATGCGCCTCCGGGCGATGATGTTCCTCCAGTACTTCATCTGGGGGAGCTGGGCCGTCACCCTCGGCACCTACCTCGGGCAGACGCTCAAGTTCGAGGGCGCCCAGATCGGGCTGATGTACGGCACCACCGCGATCGGTGCGATCGTCTCGCCGTTCCTGGTCGGGATGATCGCCGATCGCTTCTTCGCGTCGGAGAAGCTGCTGGCGTGGCTGCACCTCGCGGGCGCGGCGCTGCTCTGGTACGTCTCGACGCTCACGACGTTCGACACGATGTACGTCGCGATGATCGCGTACGCGCTCTGCTACATGCCGACGCTCGCGCTCACCAACAGCATCGCGATGACGCACCTGAAGGATGCCGCCGGCGAGTTCGGCGGGGTGCGCGTCCTCGGCACGCTCGGGTGGATTGCGGTCGGCCTGCTGCTCGGGCAGCTCAACGCCGACGCCACCGCGGCGCCGATCCGCATCGCGGCCGTCGCGTCGCTCGTGCTCGCGGCATTCTCGCTGATGCTGCCGCACACGCCACCGCCCGCGAAGGGCCGGGCGCTCGCGGCGCGGGACGTCCTCGGGCTCGACGCGCTGGCCCTGCTCAAGGATCGGTCGTTCACCGTCTTCGTGATCGGCTCGTTCCTGCTCTGCATCCCGCTCCAGTTCTACTACGCCTTCGCGAACCCCTTCCTCAACGAGATCGGCGTCGCCAACGCGGCCGGCAAGATGACGATGGGGCAGATGAGCGAGGTGCTCTTCATGCTCGCGATCGGCGTGCTGCTGCGCCGCTTCGGGATCAAGACGATCCTCCTCGTCGCGATGCTCGCGTGGGCCGCGCGCTACTTCCTCTTCGCCGCGGGCAACGCGGGCAGCGGCGTGTGGATGCTCTACGGCGGCCTCCTGCTCCACGGCATCTGCTACGACTTCTTCTTCGTCAGCGGCCAGCTCTACGTCGACCAGCAGGCCGGCCCGCAGATCCGCGCCGCCGCGCAGGGGTTCATCGCGCTCGTCACCCTCGGCATCGGCAACTTCGTCGGCTCGTGGGCGAGCGGGCGCATCGTCGATGCCTACGCCCTCCCGGCCGGCGGTCACGACTGGGCCGCGATCTGGCGCATCCCGGCGATCGGGGCGGTGGCCATCCTGATCCTCTTCGCGTTCATGTTCTCGCCGAAGGAGGAGAGGAGAGATCAGTGATCGGAGATCGGAGACTGCCTCCTCCGATCTCGGATCTCTGATCGCCCCTCTCATCGCACCGTTCTTTCCCTCGCACCGGAGCTTCGCTTCATGGCCTCCCGCCGCCGCTTCCTCTCCTCCGTCGCCGCCACCGGCGCCGCCTTCCACATCGTCCCGCGTCACGTGCTCGGTCGCGGCTTCACCGCGCCGAGCGA
>DASTAN010000010.1:0-6945 GCA_035712665.1 Gemmatimonadales bacterium | reverse complement strand
GCGCGGCGAACGCCCCGACCCGGTCGAGCGGATGTATCGTGACTTCCGCATCAACCGGATCTTCGAGGGGTCGAGCGAGATCATGCGGCTCTTCATCGCCCGCGAGGCGGTGGACACCCACCTGCAGGTCGCGGGCGACCTCATCGATCCGCGCACGTCCGTCGGGGCGAAGCTGAAGGCCCTCGTCCGCTCCGCCGGTTTCTACGCCGCGTGGTATCCCCGGCTCTGGTTCGGGCGCACGATGGTGAAGCATGGCGAGTTCGGCGAGCTGGCGGGCCACATGCGCTTCGTCGAGCGGCGCTCGCGGAAGCTCGCGCGCACCCTCTTCCACGCGATGGTGCGCTTCGGGCCGAAGCTCGAGCAGCGGCAGTCGGTGCTCTTCCGACTCGTCGACGTCGGGGCCGAGCTGTTCGCGATGACGGCGGCGCTGAGCCGCGCCCAGACGATGGCAGCACGAGGGGATCGCGCGGGGATCGCGCTGGCTGACGTCTTCTGCCGCCACGCGCGGACGCGGGTGGATCGACTGTTCCGCGAGGCGTTCGGGCCGGACGACGTGGCGACGTACAAGCTCGCGCAGGGCGTGCTCAAGGGCGAGCACGCCTGGCTCGAGCGCGGGACGGTGTAGCTACCCGCGCTCGTGTCCGCCCACCACCACCGCCGCCGCCATCGAGCCGGTGACGTTGGTGGTGGTGCGGAACATGTCGGGAATCGTGTCGACGCCGAGCAGGATGCCGATGCCCTCGATCGGGAGCCCGACGGCCTGCAGCACCGGCGCCATGATCAGGATCGAACCGCCGGGGATCCCCGGGACGCTGAAGGAGAGGATCACCGACGTGACGCCGATCGTCACCAGCTCGGTGCCGCCGAGCGGGACGTCGTAGAGCCGCGCGATGAACAGCACCCCGGCCGGGAGTGCCACCGCCGCACCGAGACGGAAGAGCGAGGTGCTGAACGGCAGGAAGAAGCCGCTGATCCGATCGGGAAGCCCGAGCCCGGTCGCTCCTTCGATCAGTGCCGGCAACGCCGCGAGTGATGACCGTGCCGAGATCGCGATCCCCTGTCCTGGCGCCACCGCCGCCGCAAACGCCCGCATCCGCACCCCGCCCAGCCGCGCCACCGGATACATCAGCGCGATCGCCACCAGCGAGATCGCCGCCGTGATGATGACGTAGGCAGCGACCGCCCCGAGCGCCGACACGCCGAGCCGCAGCGCCAGCGGCGCCGCGAGCGCGAAGACGCCGATCGGCGCCAGCGCGAGCACCCAGCGTACCACCACGATCGTCGCCGCCCCGACCGCCTCGGCGAAGCGCTCGAGCTGGCCGCGCTGCTCGGCCGGCAGTCGCCCAGCCGCCGCGCCGAAGAGCAGCATCGCCACGATGATCGGCAGCATCGCCCCGCCCGCAAGCGCCGCGGCGAGGTTGGTGGGGACCAACCCGATCAGCCACTCGCCGAATCCGGGGACCTTGGCCGCCGTGGTCGCCCCGGCGTCGGCGCGGAGCGAGGCCGCCGCGACCGGATCGATGTGCACCGCCGCAAACACCTTCGGCGCCACCGCGAGCGTGAACGCCGCCGTGAGCCCGAGCATCACCACGAAGAAGGCGAAGCCGCGCGCGCCAAGCCGGCCAATGTCGCGCCCGCCCGCCGCGGCGCCCGTGAACAGCAGGGTGGCCACCAGCGGAATGACCGTCATCTGGAGGGAGCGGGTCCACACCGTGCCGATCGGCTCGAGGACGTGCGCCACGACGTGCCACGACGGCGGGGCGACGGTCGCGAGCAGGATGCCGACGGCGAGGCCCAGGCCCAGCCCGAGAAGGACGCGCGTGGTGAGGGACACGCGAGAAGTGTATCACCCTCCCCTCCCGGTCGCGACGCATCCCGCCTACCCTCCAGCGATGCCGCGCCTGCTCCCGCCCCTGCTCCTCGCGCTCGCCGCCTGCCGTGCGACCCCTCCCGGCCCGGCCCCGCTGGCCTTTCCCGGCGACAGCACGCACCGCGAGATGGTGGCGCAGTTCCGCAGCACCCGCGAGGCGTTCCTGCGGAGCAGCGCCAGTCCGTTCACGCTCGTCACGGTCTGCCGGGTGCCGATCGCGACGCTCCCCTCCCCGGTCGGCACGACGCGCAACGCGGCGTGTCGGGTATCGGGGGACAGCACCAGCGCCCCACTCGGCACGCTGGTCGCGCACGGCGATTCGCTGCGGCTCGACGGCGAGGGCCTGCTCTGGGTCGGCGCCAAGGCGGCCCGAGAGGCACGCCTGCTGGCCCGGCGCGATCACCCGGAGGTGGACGGGGCCGCGGCGTGGCAGGGAGCGGTGCGCATCAGCGCGCGCTGGTCCGGGAGCACCGCAACGGTCGCGATCACGGACACGCTCGAGCCGCGACGGGCGACGTTCGCGGGCGTGGCCACGTGGCCCACCGACCGGCAGTGGTGGCTCCCGGCCCGGTTCACGCCACGCGAACCGACGTGGCGAGAGCGGGCGACAGTGCGGGACTTCACCGCCCCGTGGGAGGAGATCGGCACGCTGCACGTGGTGCACGACGGCACGTCCCATGACCTGACCGTCTTCCGCGCGGGACCACGATCGCCGACGATGCTCGTCGTGTTCGGGGATGCGACGAATGGTCGCGGGAGCTATCCGGCTGGCCGGTTCCTCGACGTGCCGCGGCCCGATTCCCTCGGGCGCACGGTGGTCGACTTCAACCTCGCGCGCAATCCGGACTGTGCCTTCAGCCCGGCGAGTCCCTGTCCGCTGCCGCCCCCCGGCAACCGCCTGCCGCTCGCGATCCCCGCCGGCGAGCGCGCGCCCGAGCGCTAGCGGCTATCGCGTCCCGCGCGTGGGAATCGCGCGACCATGACAGGCGATGCACATCTCCGGGTTGCGGCGGCGCAGCCGCTCCGGATCGAAGCCCGGCCCGTGCGGCGAGAACCGTCGCCCGCCCTGGGCGGCGTGGCACGCGGTGCAGTCGCGCTCGGCGTGGCACGACACGCAGCTCTCGAGCGACTGGCGCGCGGCCTGCCCGTGCCCGACGAAGAACGCGGGATTGGCATCGTGGTAGGTCGGCCCGCCGAGGGTGTTGCCGCCACCCAGGCCGCTCTGCTGGTGGCACGTCGCGCAGAACTGCTGGGCGTTGTGGCAGTCGCTGCAGGTGGCCTGCCGCGCATACGCGGCGGCCGGGTGTCGGGTGAGGAAATCGCCCGTGTGGTACGCACCGCGCCCCGCAGGCCGCGCCGGATCGGGACGATGACACGAGAGGCAGTCCTGCCGCACGTGACAGGTGCTGCACTGCCGCGGCGAGGCGCTCGCCTCGCTGGCGTGGCCCTCGCGGAAGGCCGCCGTGTGCGACACGGGCAGGTCACGGTGCACGGTCGCACCCGTCGCACGCGTCGGCGCGGGCAGCGGCATCTGGCGCACCGCCTTCGGCAGGTCGCCGACGTGGCACGCCGTGCAGCTCGGCTGCGTGTGGCAGGTGGCGCACGACTGCGGCGACTTCGCCGCTTCCTTGCGATGCGCCGTGGCGAAGGTCGGCGCCGCGTGCGACGGCGGCGCCTCGAGCACCGCCGCGTGCACCAGCGAGCGCTCGTCCGGGGCAAGCGCCTGGATCGCGGGGACTTCGGGCGCATTCACGTGACACTGCATGCAGAAGTTCTGCGCGTGGCAGGTGGCGCAGCTCGGGTTGACGAGCGTGCCGCCGCCGGGCTTCGGCAGCATCGCGAGCCCCGCGTGTCCCGCCCGCGAGAACTCCGGCACCTGGTGCGACAGCGGCACCGGGAACTTGGCGATCGCGCTCGGCGTGAGTCGCTTCACCTCCGCCAGCGGGTAGTGGCAGGTGGCGCACTCGAGATCGCCGATCTCGAGGTGCCCGCGCCCGGGGGCGTGGCAGTTCACGCACTGCACGGCACGACTCACGTGCACCGCGCCCTTCGGGTCACCCTGCACGTGGCAGCCGGCGCAGCCGACGGAGTCACGCGTGGCCTCGGCGTGCTTCTGGTGCACGAAGCGGACGTTCGACACCGGCGGCTGGGTTCGAGGGGTCCACGTCACCTTTGGCTGGATGTCACCGTCGTGACACGCGGCACAGGTCGCGGGATTCGGCCAGAACGACTGCGTCGCGTCGACCGGTCCGACGTGGCAGGTGGTGCACGAGCCCGGGAAGAGCGGCGCGTGATCCTCGTGGCGGAAGGTCGGATCGCGCCGCCATTCCGCCACGAGCGCCACGCCGGCGACCAGCAGGAGGACGGCCGCGGCGCCGAGGACACGACGAATCATCGGTCGCCTCCGGTGCGGATGGCACGCGGCAGCGCCGGACGCTGGAGGTCGGTGCCGAGGAGCAGGGTGACGCGGAGCGCGAGGCGGACCTGGTCCCACGACATCGTCGCGGCGTCGGGGCGTTCGCGGTCTTCCTGCACCTGCGTGATGCTCGCCCCGAGTCGCCACGTCGGGCCAGCAGTCCAATCAATGTCGCCGCCGAACATCAGCAGGGATGCATCGCTGAAGCGCAGCTCGAGCGGTCGGCGGAGCGACGCCGCGTGCGCGCCCAGGACGAGCGACGCGAACGGGCGCCACTGCACGCGCCCATCGTAGCCAAGACTCGCAGCGCCGGGACCGAACTCCGCCTGATGGCCGAGGGAGAGCGACCAGGTGGTGGTTGGCTCCCACGTCGCCCCCAGTTCCGAGCGCCAGCCGCGATCCTCGACCGACACGAGGGCATCGGCAGTCTGGGCATCCTCGTAGATGTAGCGCTCGCCGCGGGCACGCAGCACCAGCCCGGCGCGCGGCGAGACGGTCACGGCACCGTGGTAGGCGTGGAAGGCGACGGGCGAGAACGCACCCCAGATCGTCCAGAGATCGAAGAACGGCAGGTATCGACGGCCACCGACGGTGACCGTCGCGCGCGACCCGAGATAGGTGAGCCCGACATCCGCGCTTCCCCACTGTCCCATCGCGAGATCGTACTGGCCCCCCGCCGTGAACGCGAATCGACGCACCGGTCGCCACGCAAGCGAGCCGGCGGCGCGCTCGGAGACGAAGTAGTTGACGGCCGGGTCAACCTCGCGGCGATACTCCCCGCGCAGCTCCAGGTGGCGCTGGGTGATGCCGACTTCGGCTCCTGCCACGATCTGCCGATCGCGCGGCTGGAAGTCGTCGAGCGGGTTCAGCGCGGGCGAGGTCACCGGCAGCATCGCGCCGCGCGCGAGCCCCCAACCGCCGTACACCGTGACATCAAGCCCGTCCGTGCCTGGCCGCCATTGCACGCGACCGCCATCCAGCCCATACGATCCAAGGCGCGACGGCAGGAACTGCCGCCCGGCCTGCACCGTGAACGCATCGCGCGCATACTCGGC
Source organism: Gemmatimonadales bacterium (assembly GCA_035712665.1). Classification (GTDB taxonomy): domain Bacteria; phylum Gemmatimonadota; class Gemmatimonadetes; order Gemmatimonadales; family GWC2-71-9; genus Palsa-1233. Next base: position 1,604 of record DASTAN010000010.1, on the reverse strand, counting down.
GTATGCCTCAATGAGCTGCACGGCGGGCTCGGTGCCCGGCCATCGTGCCGCATCGCCGAGATCGGCGCCCCAGCGCGCATTGCCCCGGAAGCGGAGCCCCGGCACGCCGAAGCCCCACGTGGTGAGGTCGGCCGACGACACGAGCGGGACGCCGCGCAGGGTCGCCCCGGCACGGAAGTAGTGGCAGAAGCGCTCGTCGCAGGTTGCCGCGTAGCCATCGGGCGTGAGGAATCCGCCGCCGTCCAGCGGCCGGGCCGCCTCGCGCACGATGCTGTCGGCCTCGAGTCCGCGCCACGACACGCCCTGGAGGCGCGAGTCGAGCCGCAGCCGATAGCCCTGCGCCGGGAGCACCGACGCGACACCGAGCAGCATGGCCACCGCGCCGAGGCGCATCACGGCTTCGCCCCCCCGACCAGCTTCGGCCGATAGCCCTCGGGTGTGGTGAGCTGATGGCAGGTCGTGCATTCGCGCGCGGGGTAGTGCGCGCGCTGTTCAGGAGTGTGGCAGGTGAGGCAGAACGACCGATCGGGGACCAGGCGCGCCACCGTGCTCGCCGCGTGGCACGCGTCGCAGCGCTGGTGCGAAGCCTCGACATCCTTCGCGTGCGCCTCGCGCAGTTGCGGTGTCGTGTGGCACTCGGCGCAGGCGCGACCCGCGGTGTGGTGATCGGCGTGGCAATCGGCACAGGTGGCCGCCGGCGCGGAAGGCGCGAGCGTCACCGGGACCTGATGGCAACTCACGCAGCTCCGGCCGCGGTGCTCCGCGTGCCGGAAGAGCACGCGGCGCTCGCGGGGGGGACGATCGGGTCCGGCGACGCGCACGACCACCTCCCGCGCCGGCTCGAGCGAGGCCGTCGCGTGGCAATCCGCGCAGTCGTTGGTCTTCGGGGCCTGGTGATGGCAGATCTGGCAGCCGCGCGGGGTCTCGAAGGTCAGCCGTCCGCCGCGCGTGTCGTCCGGGTCGACGTGGCACGTGATGCACGCGAGCGCGGTGTGGCGACGATGCGGGAACGAGTCCGGCGCGGCCGACTGCCCGAGGGCAGCCGGCCTATCGGACGGGGGGAGGTCCGGGAGGCGGACATCCCCCTTCCCCCGCGCGGGCGGCTCATCCGGCGCGGCGTGAAGGGCACTGCTGAGGCGCAGGGCCCGCGTGGTGTCGAACGGCATCGGCGGGAGCTTCCGCGCTGTGCCCTTCCGCTGCTCGCGCACGTTCGCGTGGCAGCCAGCGCAGTCGCTCGGATCGACCTTGGAGGCGTGCGGCGCGTGACAGGTCAGGCAGTTGCCGTCGGTGCCGGTCGCCTTGCGGTGGTTGGTGCCGACGTGGAACGGGGTCTCCTCCCAGTTCGCGTGACATCCCGATGTCGTGCACGTGCGGCCGGCCGCCGCCGGCGTCTCCTGCGTGTGCGGATTGTGGCAGGTGCCGCAGGTGCTGTTGTGCGGTTCCCGCGAGGCATCATACCCGGTGAGGACCCGCTGCATCTCGTGACAGGCGAGACATTCCTGCTTGCCGGGGCGCATCGTGCCGGCGGCCGAGTCGCGGGTGGCGAGCAGCGGCACTTCCGCCGTGAACTGGTGGCACTGGTTGCAGTGCAGCGTCGTCTGCTC
>DASTAN010000009.1:0-4065 GCA_035712665.1 Gemmatimonadales bacterium | reverse complement strand
GCCGTCGAGTACTTCGTCTCGTACTACGACTACTACCAGCCCGAGGCGTACGTCCCGGCGACCGACGTGTACATCGAGAAGGATGCGTCGATCAACCAGGACATCGAGTCGCTGCGGCTCCGCGCCACCTCGTCGCTGATGGAGCGCGAGGACGTCGTGATCGTCAGCACCGTCTCGGCGATCTACGGCCTCGGCGACCCGGCCGCGTACCGGAAGATGATGGTCGGCATCGCGGTCGGCGAGAAGCGCGGCCGCGACGGGATCCTGGGCGAGCTGGTCGGCATCCAGTACCAGCGCAACGACGTGTCGTTCGAGCAGGGAACGTTCCGCGTCCGCGGCGACGTGATCGAGATCTTCCCCGCCTACGACGAGCAGGGCGTCCGCATCGAGCTCTGGGGCGACGAGGTCGAGCGGATCTCGCGCTTCCACCCGCTCACCGGCGACACGATCTCGGTCCTCGACCGCTGCGCCATCTACCCGGCCAAGCACTTCGTGACGCAACGCCCGACCGTCGAGCGCGCGGTGGGGCTGATCCGCGCCGAACTCGCCGAGCGACTTCGCGAACTCCGCACGGCGGGGAAGCTGCTCGAGGCGCAGCGGCTCGAGTCGCGCACCGGCTTCGACATCGAGATGCTCCTCGAGGTCGGCACCTGTGCGGGCATCGAGAACTACTCGCGGCATCTCTCGGGACGCGCCGCCGGCGAGCGTCCGGCCTGCCTCTTCGACTACTTCCCCGCGGACTTCCTCGTGGTGGTCGACGAGTCGCACGTGACGCTGCCGCAGATCGGCGGGATGTTCAACGGCGACCGCGCCCGGAAGACGACCCTCGTGGAGTACGGCTTCCGCCTCCCATCGGCGCTCGACAACCGGCCGCTGATGTTCGAGGAGTTCATGGCGCTCGTCCCGCAGATGATCGCCGTTTCGGCGACGCCGGGCGAGCTCGAGCTGTCGCTCTCCGAGGGCGCGGTGGTCGAGCAGATCATCCGCCCGACCGGCCTCGTCGACCCCGAGGTCACGATCCGCCCGGTGAAGGGGCAGGTCGACGATCTCCTCAACGAGATCCGCCTCCGGGAGCAGCGAAAGGAGCGCGTCCTCGTCACGACCCTCACCAAGCGGATGTCGGAGGACCTCACCGACTTCCTGCAGCAGGCCGGGGTGCGGGTGCGCTACCTGCACTCCGACATCGACGCGATCGAGCGCGTGGAGATCCTCCGCGGCCTCCGCCTTGGCGAGTTCGACGTGCTCGTCGGGATCAACCTGCTCCGCGAGGGGCTCGACCTCCCCGAGGTGTCGCTCGTCGCGATCCTCGACGCCGACCAGGAAGGGTTCCTCCGCAGCGACCGCTCGCTGATCCAGACGGTGGGCCGTGCCGCGCGCAACGTGAACGGCCGGGCGATTCTCTACGCCGATCGGATCACCGGCTCGATGGAGCGGGCGCTCGCCGAGATGGATCGCCGTCGCGTGATCCAGCGGGCATACAACGAGGAACACGGCATCACGCCGCAGTCGATCGTGAAGTCGCTCGACGAGGTGCGGCTCAGCACCCACGTCGCCGACCAACGCACCGAGAAGACCGACCCGAAGCGGAAGAAGGGGAAGGCGGCGCCGGAATCGGTGGACCTCAAGGATCCGGCGCAGCGCGCGGCGGCGATGGCGGCGCTCGAGCAGCAGATGCGCGAGGCCGCGGCGAACCTCGAGTTCGAGCTTGCGGCGATGCTCCGCGACCAGCTCAACGAGCTGCGCGCCGCCTCGGCCCCCAACGTGCGCCGCCCGGCGGGGCGCCGATGAGCGTGCCGATGGACCTCGCCGCGGTCGAGGCGCACGCGCGATCGCTCGGCGCCTCGCTGCCGGGTGGCAGCGTCGTCTGGCTCGAGGGGCCGATGGGGGCGGGGAAGACGACCTTCGCGCGGGCGCTGCTCGCCGGGCGCGGCGTCACCGAGCCGGGGGCCTCGCCGTCGTACGCGATCGTGCATCACCACGCCGGGCCGCGCGGCGATGCGTACCACCTCGACTGCTGGCGGTTGCGCGCGCCCGACGAGGCGGCCGACCTCGACTGGGAGACGCTGCTGGCGGCCGACCTGCTGCTGATCGAGTGGCCCGAGCGCGCCGGGGCGTATGCGCCGGTACCGACCCATCGCCTGCAGCTGATTCCGGTGGATGCCGATCATCGTCGCGTGGTGGGCGGGTGATGCTCACGATCGCCATCGACACCGCCACCGATCGCTGCACCGTCGCGGCCTCGAACGGCGCACGGACCGTGGCGCGGCACCTCGATGGCGCGCGGCGGCACGCGGCGGCGCTCCCCGGCCTGCTCGACGCGCTGCTCGTGGAGCTGGGAGCGACACCGCGCGACATCACCACGATCCTCACCGCCGACGGGCCGGGGTCATTCACTGGCCTTCGCGTTGGTGCCACGGTCGCGAATGCGCTCGCCTGGCGGACCGACGTGCAGTGGCGCACCGCGCCGTCGCTGCTGGTGCGCGCGATGGGCCACGTGCCATCCCAGGGTGGCGTGGTGCTCGCCCTCGCCGATGCGCTGCGCGGCGAGCTGTACGCGGGCTGCTGGCGCTTCACGGCAGAGGGGGTCGAGACGCTCGTGTCGCCGCGCACGGTGCGCCCCGTCGACCTCGGGCTGGTCGGGCCGGTGGATCTCGTGGTCGGCACGGTTCCGCCCGCGCTGCTCGACGCCGTGCGCGCGGCGACCGGACGCGAGCCGATCGTGGGTGAGGCCGCGCTGCCGGATGCCCGGCACCTGCTGGCACTCGACCAGCGGACCGGCGGGACGAGCGCCGTGGCCGAACCGGGGCGCTGGGAGCCGACCTACGGCCGCCCGGCCGAGGCGCAGACTGTCTGGGAGGCGAAGCACGGTGTCCCGCTGCCGCATCCGACCGACCGCCTCGGCTGACCTCCCGGCGCTCGCCGCCCTCGAGCAGGCGGCGTTCAGCGACCCGTGGACGCCGGCGATGCTGCGTAACGCGCTGGCCCAGCCGTCGTCGGTCGCCCTGGTGGCCGAGACCGAGGACGGGGCGTTCCTGGGGGCGGTCCTGGCGCGACACGCCGCCGGCGAGGGGGAGATCCTCTCGATCGCGGTCGATCCAGCGCATCGCGGGGCGGGGCACGGGCGGGCGCTGCTCGATGCGGCGCTGACGGCCCTGCTCGCGGCCGGCACGGCGACGGTGTGGCTCGAGGTGCGCCGATCCAACGAGGCCGCCCAGCGGCTCTACGCGGGGGCGGGGTTCATCGCGGTCGGTGTCAGACGGGGCTATTATCGTGACCCGCTCGAGGATGCCGTGGTGCTGCGTCGTGACCTGGCCCCTGCGGTTTCCTGACCCCCGCGGCGGCAGAATGCGCCCGCATGCGACGGCACCCGTCGCCACCCTGTACGGACACGCGGGGACGAGCCCGCCCAGTTTCCTTCTCCTGACCCGGAGTGCACGATGAGCAAGTCCCTGAACAAGGTCATCCTGATCGGCAACCTTGGCGCCGACCCGGAGGTGAAGACCACCCCGAGCGGCGGCCGTGTCGCGACGCTCTCGCTGGCCACCTCGCGCCAGTGGAAGGGCGCCGATGGCCAGAAGCAGGAGAAGACGCAGTGGCATCGCGTCATCTGCTGGAACAACAAGACCGGCGCGCAGCTCGCTGACGTGGCCGAGCGCTTCTGCAAGAAGGGCGAGAAGGTCTACATCGAGGGCGAGATCGAGTACCGCTCGTGGCAGGACAAGGACGGGCAGACGAAGTACACCACTGAGATCAACGCGCGCGAGCTGATCCTTCTCGGCGGCCGCGGCGGCGGCGATGATGCCGGCGGCTCGTCGTGGAGCGGCGGCGCCGCGCGCAGCAGCGCGCCCAAGGCCGCGCCGGCTGCGAAGAAGGACGACTCGTTCAACGACTTCCCCGACGCGCTCGACGCGGAAGACGACGATTTGCCGTTCTGAATGAGGCGGGAGTCGTGGGTCGTGAGTCGCGAGAGAAGCCCGCCCCTCTCCCGACTCACGACTCCCGACTCACGACTTACGACGAATGGTCATGCACCGCCTTCCACCCCGCCGCGGTGCGCTGCCAGAT
>DASTAN010000008.1:0-8654 GCA_035712665.1 Gemmatimonadales bacterium | reverse complement strand
CGCCGTCTTCGACACGCCCGAGATCAACGATGGCGCCGGGATGTTCCGCGCGGTGATGTGGCGCGAGCAGTACAAGGAGGTCTACGGTACCGAGCCGGCCGAGATGACCGCCGTGCTCGTCATCCGCCACGCGGCGATGCCGATGGTGATGAGCGACGCCTTCTGGGATCGCTACGAGCTCGGCAAGGCGCGGAAGATCAAGGACGGCAAGCAGTGGGCGCGCCGCAACCCGTACCGCTCCTCGGACGGGATGCCGAAGCAGTGGGCGATGTACTCGATGGAGGCCTTCCGCGACAGCGGCGGGATCATCCTCGGCTGCAACCTGGCCTTCGGCCAGATGGTCGGGATCGTCGCGAAGGCGGAGAAGCTGAAGCAGGCCGAGGCGCGCGAGCAGGCCCTGCAGCACCTGATGCCGGGGGTGACGCTGATGCCGAGCGGAATCTTCGCCGTCGCGCGCGCGCAGGCGGCAGGGTGCGTGTTCGTGGCGGCGGCGTAAGCGGCCGTGGGCCCTGAGCCGTGAGCCTCAAGGAATGCACCCTCAAGGCCCAAGGCTCACGGCCCAAGGCTCACTGCACCTTCACATACTTCGCCAACCGCCCCACCTCGTCCTTGTCCCAGTACTTCCCCATCTCGCGCTCGAACTGCGCCATCGCCTTGTAGGGGCGGTACTCCTTGAACTCGCGCAGCACGCGACGGCCGGCGCCGGGGATCATCAGGATCTCGGCGTCGGTCGCGGTGTTGAGGTCGATCGGCACGAAGACGTGCTTGTACGCCTCGCGCGACGCGGCCGAGTCGAGGGTGGCGCGCACGACGGCATCGAAGTCGGCCATCCGCGCGTAGGGGCGCTTGGCGACGACCGCCTTCGCGAGCGCCGCGGTGAAGCCCGGCACCTTGGCGAGCTGTGCCTCGGTGGCGGTGTTGGGGTGGAGGAGCGCCGCGTGGGCCGAGTGGTCCTGCGCGGCCAGCGGGGCGGTGAGCAGCGTGGTCGCGGCGAACGCGACGGCAGCGAGTGAACGCATCGGTCTATCCCTCAGTTGGTGAATCCGCAGGGGAACGCGCCGGATCCCGCCACACGGCGATCAGGCCCAGCAGGCCGAACCAGACCATCGTGCCCGGGGCGAGCGCCGGCGTCGCCCCGGTGAGTGCCTCCCACACGAGCGGGAGCCCCGTCGCCTCCGGGGTCATCTCCAGCTCGAACTCGACGTTGCCGCGGTAGTGCAGCCAGGTCCCGACGAGGCCGCTCGCGACGTACAGCGCCATCGTGCCGCGAAAGATGGTGACGACGCGCGGGCGGTGCGCCCACACCAGCATCAGGGCGAGCGGGAACCCGACCGCGAAGAGCGCGATCGGGATCCACTGCTGCCAGTCCTCGATGTGCCCGAGGAGCAGCAGTTCCGCCGCCGTCCCCGCGATCCCGAACGCGAGGAGCAGGAGGCAAAGCCGGGAGAGTCCCCCCTCCCCCCTCACCCCTCACCTCTCACGGCCGATCCTTGAACATCTCATACAGCGCCTCGTGCTTGCTGCCGAGCGGGACGACGCGGCCGTCGATGATGAGGTGCACCGGACGCGTCCTCGCCTCGAGGATGTCGCCATCGGTCACCACCACGTTCGCCATCTTGCCGACCTCGAGCGAGCCGAGGCGATCGGCGACGCCGAAGATCTGCGCCGGCCAGAGCGTCACGGCCTTGAGCGCATCCTCCTTCGCGAGCCCGAACGCTGCCGCCATCCCCGCCACCTGCGGGAGGTTGCGGACCTCGGCGCCGTCGTCGCCGGCGCTGATCGCGAAGCGCACCCCGGCCTTCGCGAGCACCGACGGCGCGCTGAAGTTGACGTCGTACGGATCGTCCTCGCGCGAGGGGAGTCCCATGATTCCCGTCAGCACGACCGGGACATCCTTCTCCTTCAGCAGCGACGCCACCTGCCACGCATCGGCCCCGCCGATGATGATCGGCTTGAGCTTCTCCGCCTCGGCGAAGGTGATCGCCTCGCGAATGTCGCCCGCGCGATCCGCGTTGAACAGCACCGGCATCGTCCCGGCCACGGCGGGGCCAAGGGCGGCGAGGACCAGGTCCTCGGCCGGGCGCGGCAGCGACGGGTCGGCCTTCGCCGCGGCGTGGGCCGCCGCATAGGCGCGCGCGTCGGCCAGCACCGCGCGGAGCGAGTCGAGCTGCCGCTCGCGGGCGCGATCGGCGTCCTGCGTGCTGCCTGGTGCCTGGCCGCCGAAGCCGCCGAAGCCCCCGCGTCCGCCGAAGCCGCGCCGCGGCAGGGTGATCACCATCGCCGCGTTGCGCACCACGCTCATCTCGGGCGGCGTGTCGCCGCCGAGGTGCACCAGCGCCGCGGAGCCGCTGATCGTCCCGCCGGTCGGGGCCGAGACGACGTGGGTGATCCCGGCCATCCGGGTGACCCCGATGTGCGCGCTGTGCGGGTTGAGGCCGTTGATCGCCTGGGCGTTCGCGGTGTAGTCACCGACCTCCGACGCATCCACCGTGGCGTTGGCGCCCTGCGGAATCTCGGAGAGACCCATCCGCGTGGCGCCGTCCATCATCCCCGGCCAGACGTGGAGGCCGTTCGCGTCGATGACGCGCGCGCCCGTCGGCTCGGTGACGGTCGCGCCGATCGCGGTGATCCGGCCGTCGCTGACGACGAGCGACCCGCGCGCGATCACCGGCCCCGTCACCGGGTGGATCATCGCGTTCCGGATGACGAGCGTCTCGCGCGCACCGGCGCGCGGATTGTACGACCCGAGCTGCGCCGCGGCGGGCGCGGTCGCGAGCAGGAGGCCACCGAGGGTGGCCAGCGTGATGCGGCTCATCGCGAGCCCTCCTTGGCCTCGAGCGCCTTGCGCTCCGCGGCAAGTGCCTCGCGCGCCGCGAGGTCGCGGGCGCGATCGAAGGTGACCTCGCCGTCGGCGAAGGTCGTCTCGACCCGCGCATAGACGGAGAGCGGGTGCGCGGTCCAGATCGCGAGGTCGGCATCCTTGCCGATGTCCAGCGAGCCGGTGCGCTGCTCGATGCCGAGCTGGATGGCGCCGTTCAGCGTGATGATGCGCAGCGCCTCCTCCTCGGTGAGGTCGCCGTAGCGCACCAGGCGCGCGGCGTCGATGTTGAGGCGGCGGATCCGCTCGTCGGAGTCGGAGTTGATCGTCGCGTTCACGCCCTTGCGCAGCAGGATCGCCACGTTGTGCGGGATCGCGTCGTACGCCTCGATCTTGTACGACCAGCTGTCGGCGAACGACGACAGCCCGGCGCCGTGCTTCGCGATCTCGCTGGCGATCTTGTACCCCTCGAGCCCGTGCTGCAGCGTCTGGATCTTGAAGCCGAACTCGTCGGCCAGGTTGAGCAGCATCAGCATCTCGTCGGCGCGGTACGAGTGCGCGTGCACCAGGCGACGCCCCTCGAGCACCTCGACCAGCGGCTCGAGCTCGAGGTCGGTGCGCGGCGGCACCAGCCCCTTCTCGCCGCGCGCCGTGCGGGCGCGGTAGTCCGTCCACTCCGCCCGATACGCCTTCGCCCGCGTGAACGCATCGCGGAGCACCTCGGCCTGCCCCATCCGCGACGTCGGGTAGCGACGCGGCGCCGGCGACTGCCCCTGCACGATCACCGTCGAGGAGTTCTTGCGGGTCACGTTCTCGCCGAGCGCGAACTTGATCCCCGGCGGCGCCCCCGGCACGAGCATCTCCTGCACCGTCCGGCCGGGCTTGAGCTTCACCGTGGCGTTCTGGCCACCGATGGTGTTGGCCGAGCCGTGGAGGATGTTGATCGTCGTGACGCCGCCCGCCGCCGCGCGGTAGATGCCGCGGTCGGTCGGGTTGAGCACGTCGGCGATCCGCACCATCGAGGTCACCGAGAGCGAACCCTCATTGATCGCGTCGCTCATCAGGTGGGAGTGCGGGTCGATGATCCCCGGCATCACGTACTTGCCGGTGGCGTCGATCGTGGTGGCGCCGGCCGGTGCCGCGAGGTTCTGGCCGATCGCGGCGATCTTGCCGCCGCGGAGCAGGACGTCGGTGTTGGCCAGCGTGCCGCGGCTCACGGTGAGCACGGTCGCGTTCTTGATCAGCGTGGTCGGCGCCTGCGCCGCCACGGGTGCGGCCGCGACGAGCGCGGCGGCGAGCATCGGAAGTCGCATCGGCGTCGTCCTCACGGCATGGTCGAGGGGCGGGTGCGACCGGCGCCGCGCGGGGCGTCGCCGGCCGGACCGGGGCGGGTGCCGCTGAAGCGGCCCAGGGCGTGACCGACGATGCTGAGGCCGCCGCGCACGGCGTTCCCCGTCAGCACGCCGACGAAGACCCCTTCCTCGGTCCCCTCGCGCACCGTGACCGGTGCGGTGAAGCGGAACTCGCCCTCGCCGGTGAGCTCACCCTGGGTGATCTCGGCGGTGCCGAGCGCGCCCTGCATCGTGCCCGTGAGCTTCGACTCGACCTGCGTGAGCTGCAGCGTGATCGCGTACTCCTTCCCCTCGAGCGCGACCGTCACCGTCCACGTCCCGGTGAGCGACGCCGCGCGCGCGGCGCCGGCGCCGCGACCGCCCGCCGGCGCGGGGCGCGCCGTGTCGAGCGTGCGCGGCGTGCCGTCGACGAAGACGTGCGTGACCTTCGCGCTGTCGCTGAAGAGATCGCCGCGCACCACGGTGAGGTTGGCGACCTTGCCGACCTCGAGCGAGCCGAGGCGATCGGCGACGCCGAGCAGTTCCGCCGCGCCGAGCGTGTGGGCGCGGAGCGCCGCCTCCGCCGCGAGGCCCGCCTTCACGGTCGCGCGCAGGTTGCCGAGGTGGTCGGTCCAGCTGGCGCCGCCCGAGGCGAACGCCATCCGCACCCCCGCCGCGGCGAGCTTCGCCGGACCGGCCGGCGACTCGACGCGAGTCCGCAGCACGCGCACCGGCTCCGGGTCGGCATCCGCCGCGACGTTGGTCGGCTTCTTCGGGAAGTTGAGCGACTGGATCACTGGGACGTTCATCGTACGCAGGCGATCGGCGACCTTCCACGCCTCCTGCCCGCCGACGATCATCGCCCGCAGCTTGAACTCGGCCGCGAGGTCGAGGGCCCGATGGATCTCGCGCTCGCTCGAGGCGTTGAACGCCACCGGCATCGTGCCGGCGAGGACCGGCTGCAGCGCCTCCAGCGACGCGTCGAGCGCCGGACGCGCCGTGCCGCGCGGATTGGCGGCCGCGGCGGCCTGCATCGCCCCGTAGCGCTTGGCATCGAGGAGCTGCTGGCGGAACTCGGCGAACACGCCAAGCAGCGAGCCGGGGAACGCGCCGCGCACGCCCTGGAAGGCGACGTGCAGCGCCACCGGGGTGCGAACGACCATCTTCGCGGTCTCATCGCTGCGGAGCGCGATCACCGCCGACCGGCCCTGGAAGAGGCCACCGGTCGGGGCCGTCAGCGCCGCGGTGATGCCGGCGCCGTGCGGCCCGTCGAACCCATCGGTGACCAAGGCGTCGAGGACATCGGTTTCAGGACGGAGCCCGGCCGGGCGCGTCGCCGTGCCCGTGGCCGGGGCCGCCACCGCCGCACCGCCGCCACCACCGCCACCGCCACCGGTCGCCGAGCGCTGGCCGAGCGTCCCGGCAGCATCGATCAGCCCGGGATAGATCGTCAGCCCGGTCCCGTCGATCGTGCGGGCGTCGGCCGGGGCGCGGACCCCGGCGCCGAGCGCGGCAATGCGGCCCTCGCGCACGACCAGCGTGCCCGAGGCGATCGGCGGACCGCTCACCGGCACGAGCCGCGCGCCGGTGATGGCCCAGGTCGTCGGGGCGGCGCGCTGGGCGGCGACCGGCACGGTCGCAAGCACTCCCAGCGCTGCCGTGCCCGCAAGGCGGACGGACAGCGTCATCGAGGAACCTCGGCAAGGGTAGGAACGATGCGCCCGGGCCACGCGGCCCGAGCAACAGGAGAAGATACGTCGACCGCGGCCGGCGGGTTGGGGCGACTAGACGATCAGGCGATCGCGGAGCCGCTCGGCCAGCGAGCGCGCGTCGAGGGCGGCCTCGACCTCCTCGAGCACCCGCAGCACGTCGCATCCCGCCGCGGCGAAGATCGCCTCCTGCTCGGCCGCAATCGCCGTCCAGACCGCCTGCAGCTTGGGCGCGAGCTGCACGCCCTTCGTGCTCAACGCCACGACCCGCTTGCGGGCATCGCCGACGAACGGGACCTCCTCGACCAGCCCTGCGGCCATCATGTCGCGGGTGATCTGGATCATCCCGGGGTGGGAGAGCCCCGTCAGCGAGGCCAGCGCGGTCACGTGCAGCGGACCGTCGCGATGCAGCGCCTGGTAGGTCGACGTCCAGCGCGGCTCGAACGGAATCCCCATCGCACGGTACGCCTCGTCCGCGCCATCGAGCAGGGTCACGGCCAACCGCTTGAAGCGGCGGGCGAGAACGACACTCCCGAGCTGCCGCACGGGCTCGGGCGCAACGGCCCGACGAGGACGACGGTCCATCCTGGACTCCATTGGGGTGACCTCCAAAGTGTAACCTCGACCCGCCGGTCCGCTTAGATTGAGGGGATGCGTACCATCACCCTCGCGGCGACCCTGCTCGCCCTCGCTGCCTGCTCCACGGAGAGCTCCCCCGTGTCCGAGTCGCTTCCGATCGAACAGACGACCTTCGCGTCGGCCCTTGGCGTCAACCTGGCCACCAGCACCAAGACGGCCGAAGGACTCTACTATCGGGATCTGGTCGTCGGGACCGGAGCCGAGCTCACGGCCGGACGCACCGTCTCGGTCTTCTACCAAGGCGCGCTGGCCAATGGTTCCCAGTTCGATGCGACCGGCACGGCGCCCTATTCCTTCCGCCTCGGGGTCGGCCAGGTGATCCGCGGCTGGGACCTCGGCGTCGCCGGGATGAAGGTCGGTGGGCGCCGCCAGCTGATCATCCCGCCGTCGCTCGGCTACGGCGGCCAGCGTGTCGGCCCGATTCCCCCCAACAGCATCCTCGTCTTCACGGTCGAGGCGGCCGGGGTGCAGTGATCCGATGACGTGGTCGAAGCCGTCCGATGCCGAGCTCCGGCAGCGACTCACCCCGCGCCAGTACGAGGTGACGCAGCACGAGGGGACCGAGCCGCCGTTCCAGAACGAGTACTGGGACGAGCATCGTGACGGACTCTACGTCTGCATCGTCTCGGGCGAGCCGCTCTTCTCGAGCCGCGACAAGTTCGACTCGGGGACCGGCTGGCCGTCGTTCACGCAGCCGGTCGATCCGGAGCGCATCGCGACGCGCACCGACCGCAGGCTCTGGATGACCCGCACCGAGGTGCGTTCGCGCACCGGCGAGGCACACCTCGGCCACGTCTTCCCCGACGGCCCCGCGCCGACGGGACTCCGCTATTGCATGAACTCCGCGTCGCTGCGCTTCATCCCGGTCGAGCAGCTCGCGGCCGAGGGGTACGGCGACTATCTCGCCCTTTTCGACGGACCTTCCGCTGACCTTCGCTGACCTCGGACTCGACCCCGCCCTCCTCCGCGCCATCACCGACCTGGGCTACACGGCGCCCACCGCGATCCAGCGCGATGCGATCCCGCACGCGCTCGCGGGACGCGACCTCCTCGCCTGCGCGCAGACCGGCAGCGGCAAGACGGCGGGCTTCGTGCTTCCGATCCTGCAGCGGCTCGCCGGGCGCGAGAAGGCGAAGCGCGCGCGCGCGCTGGTGATCACCCCGACGCGCGAGCTCGCGGCGCAGATCCTCGCCGACGTCGAGGCGCTGGGGAAGCACACGCGCGTGCGCGGAGCCGCGATCTTCGGGGGCGTCGGGATGGGACCGCAGGAAGCGGCGTTCCGGAACGGCGTCGAGATCCTCGTCGCGACCCCGGGACGACTGCTCGATCACCTGAAGCAGCCGTATGCCTCGCTCGCCGATGTCGAGGTCGTCGTCTTCGACGAGGCCGACCGGATGCTCGACATGGGCTTCCTCCCGGAGATCCGGAAGATCGTGCGGCACCTGCCGACCGAGCGGCAGGCGCTGCTCTTCTCGGCCACGATGCCCGAGCCGATCGCGAAGCTCGCGCAGGAGTTCCTCCGGAAGCCGGTGCCGCTCAACATCGAGCGACAGTCGACGCCGGCGTCGAGCATCACGCAGGTCTGCTATCCGGTGCCGCAGGACCTCAAGACCGCGCTGCTGATCCACCTGCTCGAGGTCGGGCACATGGAGGAGGTGCTGGTCTTCACCCGCACCAAGCATCGCGCCGATCGCGTCTGCAAGCAGCTGGTGAAGCACGGCATCAGCGCCGAGCGGATCCACGGCAACCGCTCGCAGCCGCAGCGCACCGCGGCGCTCGCAGGGTTCAAGGACGGCACCTACCGCGTCCTCGTCGCGACCGACATCGTGGCGCGCGGCATCGACATCACCGCCCTCGGCCACGTGCTGAACCTCGACGTGCCGGTGGCCCCCGAGGACTACATCCATCGCATCGGCCGCACCGGCCGCGCGGCGGAGACCGGCGACGCGATCACCTTCGTGGCGCCCGACGAGGAGCCCGAGCTGCGCGCCATCGAGCGCGTCCTCGGGAAGAAGGTGCCGCGCGCCAAGGCCGAGGGGTTCGACTACAGCGCGCGCCCGGCCGAGAAGCTGGAGATCCCGCTCGAGCAGCGCATCGCCGAGATCCGCGCGCGGAAGGCGCAGGAACGGGCGCGCGCCAAGGAGAAGGCGGCGCGCA
>DASTAN010000007.1:0-25946 GCA_035712665.1 Gemmatimonadales bacterium | reverse complement strand
GTCCCCCACCTCTTCGGCTCCACGGTCTTCCAGGAGGCGCCCTGGCCGGTGGCGGCCGCGGTCTGGGCCGCCGAGCGCCCGCTGCCGCGCTGGTACCGCGGCGTCCCCTTCGAGGCCATCAGCGAGAGCACCGCGGACGATCTCGCGAAGCGCGGCATCCCGCGCGAGAGCATCCGCGTCATCTACCCGGGGATAGACTCCGAGTGGTACACGCCGGAGCCCGCCGCGCGCTCGAGCACGCCGCTCTTCGCGTATCTCGGACGCCTCAAGCGCTACAAGCGCGTGGACCTCATCGTGCGCGGCTTCGCCCGGATGGGGCACCCCACGGCACGCCTCGCCATCGCCGGGACGGGGGACTACCGGCCGGAGCTGGAGAAGCTGGCCGCCTCGCTTGACCTCGGCGAGCGCGTGCGGTTTCTTGGCTTCATCGATGACGACACGAAGCGTGCGCTCCTCAGGGAAGCGTGGGCGCTCGCTTTCACATCGCCGAAGGAGGGGTGGGGGATCACGAACTTCGAGGCCGCAGCGTGCGCAACACCGGTCATCGCGTCAGACTCGCCGGGGCTGCGCGAGTCGGTGCGCGACGGCGAGACCGGCTTTCTCGTTCCGCACGGAGACGTGCCGGCGCTCTCGCGCGCGATGGCGAGGATCGCCGACAACCCGGGGCTGGTCGGGGAGCTCGGGATCAAGGCGCGCCGTTTCGCGGAAGGTTTTTCGTGGGAGTCGGCGGCGGAGCAGACCGAAGCGCATCTCGCGGCGGTGGCGGCGGGGAGAGGCGGAGTGCGAGGCGGTCGATGAATCACCTTCCGGAGCACCAGCCATGAAGGCACCGTTCACGGTAGCGCGAATGCTCGACCTCCTGCGCGACACGCTGCAGCTCGACGTGGTTACCACGGGCGAAGCGGGGTTCGAGCGCGTGATCACCACCAACGAGGTGTCCAGCCCCGGCCTGGTACTCGCGGGATTCGTGGAGCGCTTCGCGGCGAGGCGGATGCAGGTCTTCGGCGAAACGGAGATGACCTATCTCGCCTCGCTCCCCGAGGAGAAGCAGAACCACGTGCTCGAGCTCTTCTTCTCCTTCGACGTCCCCTGCGCGGTGGTGACGAAGGGGATTCGCGTGCCCGCGGCGATGATCGAGATCGCCGACCATCACGGCATCTGCGTGCTCAGCTCGCCGCTCAAGACGACGGAGTTCTACCGGCGCGTGAAGCCCGCGCTCGACGAGGAGTTCGCGCCCACCACCACGCTCCACGGCTCGCTTGCCGACGTGTACGGGGTGGGACTCCTCTTCGTGGGGAAGAGCGGGATCGGGAAGTCGGAGTGCGTGCTGGACCTGGTCGAGCGCGGCCATCGGTTGGTGGCGGATGACATCGTGATCGCCACGCGCCGCGGCAACGACGTGCTCATCGGCCGCGGGCACGAGCTGCAGCGGCACCACATGGAGATCCGCGGCGTGGGCGTGATCGACATCCCATCGATCTTCGGGATCCGGTCCGTTAGGCAGCAGAAGCGCATCGAGGTCGTGGTGCAGCTCGACGACTGGGAGACCGCGCAGGAGGCCGATCGCACCGGACTGCAGCGCGAGACGGTCACCATCCTCGAGGTGCCGATCCCGAAGGTGATCGTCCCCCTCAACCCGGGCAAGAACATCACCGTCATCGCCGAGGTCGTCGCGATGATGCACCTGCTGCGCTACAGCGGCGTCGACGTCGCAGCGGCGTTCAACGAGCGGCTGATCAAGCGGATGAAGGAGAAGCGCGGCGTGCGCGAGTACCTCCGGGACGACTTCGAATGAGCGAGACCCTGCGGGGCGTGATCGTGGCCCACGGCGGCCTGGCCGCCGCCCTCGTCGATGCGGTCGAGCAGATCGCCGGCGCGGGCTCGGGGCTGGCGGCCGTCTCGAACACCGACTGCGACCGCGGCGCGCTCGAGGATCGCATCCTCGCGGCGGTGGGCGAGGGCCCCGCCGTGGTCTTCATCGACATGCCGAGCGGCTCGTGCCTCTTCGCGGCGATGCGGCGCCTGCAGGCCTTCCCGACGGTGCGGGTCGTCACCGGCGTCAACCTCGCGATGCTGCTCGAGTTCGTCTTCCGCCGCGAGGAGCCGCTCGAGACGGTGGTGGCCGCGGTCGTGGACGCCGGGACGCGCGCCGTGGCGGCCCGCTGATGGCCCTCGCGCTCTGTCGCGTCGACGATCGGCTGGTGCACGGCCAGGTCGTGATCGGGTGGGGGCGGCCGCTCGGCGCGCGCTTCATCGTGCTCGTCGACGACACCGTCGCCGCGTCGCCCTGGGAGCAGGACCTCTATCGGATGGCGGTCCCCGAGGGCGTCGAGCTGACCATCGTCGACACCGCCGCGGCGATCGCCCGACTCCCCGAGTGGGCGACCGATCGACGGACCGGGATCCTGCTCACCGGCGACCTCGGCACCATGGCCGCGCTGCACGCCGCGCATCCGGACGCGCTCCATCGCATCAACCTCGGCGGGATCCACCACCGTCCCGGGCGCACCGAGCGACTGCGCTACCTCTACCTCGACGCCGAGGAGGTCGCCCTCCTCCGGCAGCTGCAGCAGGACGGGGCGGAGATCACCGCGCAGGACCTCCCGACCGCGGTACCGGCCGCGGTGGGTGGGCTCCTCACGTGAGCCTCGAGGCCGCGGCGCTCGTCGCGTGGGGGACCTTCGTCGCGGTCGACCTGGTCACGGTGCCGCAGGGCCTGTTCTCGCGACCGCTCGTCGCGGCGACCGTGGCCGGGTGGCTGGCCGGCGATGTCAGCGCCGGGCTGCTGGCCGGGGCCGCGCTGGAGTTCTACGCGCTCGAGGTGCTGCCGATCGGTGCCGCGCGGTATCCTGACTGGGGGCCCGCGGCCGTCGGGGGCGGGATGGCGGCCGCGTGGGCGCCAGCCGGTCTCGAGTTGGGGCTCGCCGGACTCGTCGCGATGCCGCTCGCCATCCTCGGGGGCTGGACGCTGCACGTGCACCGGCGGCGCAACGCGCAGTCGGTCGTCGGGCGGATGGCGCGGGTCGACGCCGGTGATGCGCGCGCGATCTGGGAGCTGCAGCGGAACGGACTCGTGCGCGACGCCGGCCGTGGCCTGGTGCTCTCGGTTGCGGCGCTCGGCGCGGCCGCGACGATCAGCGAGTTGCGGTGGGCCGATTTCCCCCGCGCCACGATGCTGTCGTGGGCCGTGCTCGCCGGCGGGCTTGCGGCGGCCGTCAGCGGGGCGATCCGGAGCGCCGGGGCGGGGAACCGTCGCCGCTGGCTCGCGGTCGGGCTCGCCACCGGCCTCGTCGCGGTGCTGCTGCGATGAGCCCGCGCTGGCAGGCCCTGATTCGCCTGCTCGGGGTGCAGGCCGCGTGGACCTATGAGCGGATGGCCGGAATTGGCGTCGGGCATGCCGCGGCGCCGCTGCTCCGCGAGCTGTATCGGGAACGGCCGGCCGAGGCGCGGCGCGCGGCCGTGGCCCGGTCGGCGGCGTACTTCAATTCACACCCGTATCTCGCGGGCGTCGCCGTCGGGGCGGTGGTGCACGCGGAACGCGAGGGGCTCGCCGGGCCGGTGATCACGCGCTTTCGCGTGGCGCTCTCGGGGCCGCTTGGTGCGCTCGGCGACCAGCTCATCTGGACGGGCGAGGTGCCCGCCCTGATGGGGCTCGCGCTCGCGACGGTGCCGCTGGTCGGATGGTGGGCCGTGCTGCTCGTGCTGGTGGTGCACAACACGCTGCGCGTGCGGCTCACGTTGTGGGGCCTCGACCTCGGGCTCCGGGAAGGGGTGCACGTCGGCGCTGCCCTGCAGCAGTCGTGGCTGCCGCGGGCGGCGACCGAGGCCCAGCGCCTCGCGGCGTTCGCCGTCGGGCTCGGTGTCCCGATGGCGGCGGCGTGGCTCCTCGACAGCGAGTCGCCGGCCGGGGTGCGGGCCACGCTCGCGGCGGCGCTGGTTGGGGTGGTCCTGCTCTTCGCGCCGTGGACGCGCACCCGGATCACGGGGCTGCGGTTCGGCCTGACCCTGCTCGTCCTTGTCCTGCTGCTTGTCGTCACGGGAGGTGACCGGTGATCGAACGCGAATCGCGCATCGTCAACGAGCTTGGCCTGCATGCCCGGCCGGCGGCGCAGTTCGTCCGTCTCGCCTCGTCGTTCCGCTCGGCGATCGAGCTCGAACGCGACGGCGTGGCCGTCAACGGGAAGAGCATCATGGGGGTGATGATGCTCGCGGCCGAATGCGGCGCCACCGTCACGCTGCGCGCCACGGGCGAGGATGCCGAGGCAGCCGTCACCGCCCTCGCGGACCTGATCGCGAACGGGTTCGGCGAATGACCGTGCATGCACTCCGCGGCGTCGGTGTCTCACCCGGCCTCGCGATCGGCCCGGCGGTGGCCGTGCGCTGGAGCTTCCCCGAGGTAGCGGACCGGACCGTCGCCCCCGACGAGGTGGACGGCGAGATCGCCCGGCTCGGCCGGGCGGTCGAGGCGGTCGTCGAGCAGCTGCACGGGCTCCGGCAGCGGACGCTCCAGCGCGCGGGGCAGGAAGAGGCGGGGATCTTCGATGCGCAGATCGAGATGGCGCGCGATGTCGACTTCCTCGCCGGGATCGAGGCGCTGATCCGCAAGAACAATCTCGCCGCGGAGACCGCGTACGAGTTCAAGGCGCTCGAGATGCGCAACAGCTGGCAGAACGCGCGGCAGTCGTTCCTGCGCGATCGCCTCGCCGACCTCAACGCCGTGCACCTGCGGATGCTCGCCCAACTGATGGGGCGGGCGACCGAGGAAGCATGGCTCGGGCAGATCGAGGAGCGCGTGGTGCTGGTGGCCCGCGAACTCTCGCCCGGCCTCACCGTGCAGCTCGATCGCGAGCAGGTCGTCGGCGTCGTGAGCGAGGAGGGCACCCGCACCTCGCACGCGGCGATCCTCGCGCACTCGCTCGGGATTCCGGCGGTGATGGGCGTCCCCGGGGCGCTCGCCAGCATCCCCGAGGGCACGATGGTGATGCTCGACGGCAGCACCGGCGTGGTGATCCTCGACCCGACGCCGGATGAGCTCGATGCCGCGCGGCTGCAGGCCTCGCGGCGCCACAAGCTCGAGCTGCAGCTCGAAGGGATCGCCACGGCCCCGGCCGAGACGCCGGACGGCCATCGCCTGCGGCTCCAGGCGAACGTCGACCTCCCCGAGGAAGTCGAGCCGGCCGTGCGTCACGGCGCCGAAGGGGTCGGGCTGCTGCGCACCGAGTTCCTCGTCACCGGACGGACCACGCTGCCGGCCGAGCACGAGCAGTTCGAGTACTTCCGTCGCGTCGGGGCCGCGTTCGCTGGGCAACCGGTGGTGATCCGCAGCTACGATCTCGGCGGCGACAAGTTCCCCGCGGCCTTCGACGCGCCGTACGAGGCGAATCCGTTCCTTGGCTGGCGCTCGATCCGGGTCTGCCTCGACCAGCCCGAGATCTTCCGGCCGCAGCTGCGTGCCCTGTTGCGCGCTGCCGCCGATCGCGACCTGCAGCTGATGCTGCCGATGGTCATCTCCCTCGAGGAACTGCGCGCCGCGCGGGCGCTGGTCGTCGAGGAGGCGGCGGCACTCGCGGCTGCCGGGGTCCGCGCGGCGGCCGACATCCCCATCGGTGTCATGATCGAGACGCCCGCGGCGGTGGTCCTGGCCGATGCCTTCGCGGCCGAGTCCGCCTTCCTGAGCGTCGGGTCGAACGACCTCACCCAGTACACGCTCGCGGTCGATCGCGGCAACGCGCGACTCTCCGATCGCTTCTCGCCGCTGCACCCGGCCGTGGTGCGGCAGCTGGCCCAGGTGGCCATTGCCGCGCAACAGGCGGGGATCACCGCCTCGGTCTGCGGAGAGATGGCCTCGGACCCTGTGGCGGCCGTGCTGCTCCTGGGGCTCGGGTACCACAATCTTTCGGTGGCGCCGCCGGCGATCCCGCTGGTGAAGTGGGTGATCCGCAACGTCCCCCACGCCGAGGCGGTGGCGGCGGCACGCGAGGCCCTCGTCGCGACCAGTGCCGAGGAGGTCCGGATCGCGCTGCGCACGACCCTTGCGAAGTACGTCGACGTCCGGCTGGTGGACCCGGCCGGCGCGTTGCCCCGCCTCACGGTGGGGACTAGCTTGCCGATCTCTTGAACGTCGTACTCAAACCCCTCGTGCGAGGCGCAATGGCGCGGTCCCAGCGGCACGTCTTCACGTCCGAATCCGTCACCGAGGGCCACCCGGACAAGGTGGCCGACCAGATCTCCGATGCCGTCCTCGACGCCATCCTGGCCCGTGATCCCGTCGCGCGCGTCGCCTGCGAGACGCTGGTCACCACCGGGATGGCCGTCGTGGCCGGCGAGATCACCACGTCGGCCTACGTCCACATCCCCGACATCGTGCGCAAGACGGTCGAGCGGATCGGCTACACCGACGCGCAGTTCGGCTTCGACTACCGCACCTGCGCGGTGCTCTCGTCGATCGATCGACAGTCGCCGGACATCGCCCAAGGCGTGGACGGCAAGCGGATCGAGGAGCAGGGCGCCGGCGACCAGGGGATGATGTTCGGCTACGCGACCGACGAGACGCCGGAGCTGATGCCGCTGCCGATCGTGCTGGCGCATCGGATGGCCGAACGCCTCGCCGCGGTTCGCCGGGGCGGGGCGGGGGTGCCGCACCTCCCGTGGCTCCGGCCCGACGGCAAGACGCAAGTGTCGGTGGAGTACGAGGGCGATCGCCCGGCGGCGGTGCGCACCGTCGTCCTGTCGACCCAGCACGACGAGCGCGTGGGAGGGCGGGAGCTGTCGCAGAAGACGATCCAGCGCGAGATGGAGCGCGCGGTCATCGCGCCGGTCCTCGAGGCCGCCGGCTTCGCGGCCAAGGGCGTGAAGACGCACGTCAACCCGACCGGGCGGTTCGTGATCGGCGGTCCCCAGGGCGATGCCGGCCTCACCGGGCGCAAGATCATCGTGGACACCTACGGCGGGATGGCCCGGCACGGCGGCGGCGCCTTCAGCGGCAAGGATCCGACCAAGGTGGATCGCTCGGCCGCCTACGCGGTACGACACGTGGCCAAGAACATCGTCGCGGCGAAGCTCGCCCGGCGGTGCGAGGTGCAGGTGGCGTATGCGATCGGTGTCGCCGATCCCGTCTCGATCTACGTGAACAGCTTCGGCACCGGGATCGTGCCGGACGCGACGCTCGAGGCGGCGGTGCGCGAGGTCTTCGACCTCCGGCCGGCCGCGATCATCCGTGACCTGCAGCTGCGGCAGCCGATCTACTCGGCCACTGCAGCCTATGGGCACTTCGGCCGCACCCCGGCGAAGGGCACCTACGTGGAATCCGAGCGCCGCCCGCAGCGGGTCGAGCGCTTCACCTGGGAGCGGACCGACCGGGTTCGCGACCTCAAGACGGCCGTGAAGGCCTGAGGACGACCGAATGACTTCGATTGCGCTCGACGCCCCGTACCACATCCGCGACCTCGCGCTGGCCGACGAGGGGAAGCGCCGCACCGAATGGGCCGAGCGCTCGATGCCGGTGCTGCGGCTGATCCGCGAGCGGTTCGCGAAGGAGCGGCCGCTCGCCGGTCGCAAGCTGTCGTGCTGCCTGCACGTCACGACCGAGACCGCGAACCTGATGATCACGCTGCGCGCGGCGGGGGCCGAGATCGCCCTCTGCGCCTCGAACCCGCTGTCGACGCAGGACGACGTGGCCGCGCACCTCGTTCGCGACCACGGCGTGCACGTCTACGCGATCAAGGGGGAGGACCACGAGACGTACTACACCCACCTCGCGCAGGCGCTCGCCTTCGGCCCGGACCTCACGCAGGACGACGGCGCCGACCTCGTCGGCTCGCTGGTGCTGCTGTCGCTCGGTCGCCTCGATGACCTCGCCCCGCCGATCCGCGCGATGGTCGAGGCGCTCTCGCCCGAGGAGCGCGAGGCGATGGTCTCCCGCGTCCGCGGCTCGACCGAGGAGACCACGACCGGCGTCATCCGCCTCAAGGCGATGGCGACGCAGGGGCTGCTCAAGTTCCCGATCGTCGCGGTGAACGACTCGCGCACCAAGCACATGTTCGACAACCGCTACGGCACCGGGCAGTCGACGCTCGACGGCATCATCCGCGCGACCAACATGCTGATCGCCGGCAGCACCGTCGTGGTGGCCGGCTACGGCTGGTGCGGGCGCGGCTTCGCGATGCGCGCGCGCGGCGCCGGGGCGACCGTGATCGTGACCGAGGTCGATCCGGTGGCGGCGCTCGAGGCGAAGATGGACGGCTTCGACGTGATGCCGATGGAGGCGGCGGCGCCGAAGGGCGACCTCTTCTGCACCCTCACCGGCAACATGCACGTCATCCGGCGCGAGCATTTCGCGGCGATGAAGGACGGCGCGATCGTCTGCAACTCGGGCCACTTCAACGTCGAGCTCGACCTCGAGTCGCTGGCGGGGATGGCCTCGGTGCGCCGGCACGTGCGCGACTTCGTCGAGGAGTTCGAAGTCAACGGCAAGCGGATCCTCGTCCTGGGCGAGGGGCGCCTCATCAACCTCGCGTCGGCCGAGGGGCACCCGGCGTCGGTGATGGACATGTCGTTCGCGAACCAGGCGCTCGCGGCCGAGTACCTCGTCAAGCACGAGGCGACGCTCGCGAAGCAGGTGCACACCCTGCCGGCCTCGGTGGACAGCGAGATCGCCTCGCTCAAGCTCGCCGCGATGGGGACGCGCATCGACACGCTGACCCCGGAGCAGGTCACCTACCTCGCGAGCTGGGACGCCGGGACCTGACCCGGTGAGGACGGCGGGCATCGCACCATGATCGCGCTCCTCGCGGTGCTCGCCGTGCTGCAAGGCCCCAGTGACACGCTGGGGGTGCGCGTGGTGGCCGCGCGCGGGGGCGACACGGTGGCGGTGGCGGGCGTGCCGGTGCGCCTGCATCGCGTCACGGCCGCGGTGCAGGGCGTCACCGACTCGACGGTCGCCGATGCCCGCGGGGCGGCGCGCTTCCGCCTGCCTGCCGACACCGGCGGCGTCTGGCTGGTGAGCGCGCGGTGGGCCGGCATCGAGTACTTCGGCACGCCGATCGATCCGCAGTCCGCCGTGCGCACCGTCACGATCCTCGTCGCCGACACCTCCGCCTCCGCGCCCGTCACGATCGCGGCGCGGCATCTCATCATCGGCAGCCCCGCGCCCGACGGCACGCGTGACGTCGTCGATCTCGTGATCCTGCGCAACGCAGGGAGCGTGACGCGGGCGGTCGCGGATTCGAGCGTGCCGACCTTCACGCTGCCGCTGCCCGCCACCGCCGCCAACCGGCGCATCGGCGATGCCGACTTCGCCCCCGAGCTGCTCGACCTGCACGGCGACACGCTCTTCGTGCACGCGCCGATCCCGCCCGGCGACCGGCAGTTCTTCCTCGAGTACCAGCTCCCGCCGGGGACGCGCCGCGTCGCGATCCCGATGGGTGCGGGTGCGGCGAGCGTTTCCGTGCTCGCCGAAGAGCCGGGGCTCACGGTGCCCACCTCGTTCACAGCCCGCGGCCCGGAAACGCTGGAGGGGCGCACCTTCCGACGCTGGAGCGCCGACAGCGGCGTGGCCGCCGGCGATCTCGCGCTCGGCTTCCCGGGAGCAGGCGCGCTCCCCGCCTGGGTCCTGCCCGCGATCATCGCGAGCTTCGGTCTCGGCCTTGGCGTCCTGCTGCTGCGTCGTCGTGCGCCACTTGCCGACGGTCGTGCCGGCCGGTAGGTTGGAGCCACAATCGATGTGACCAGCGAATGGGGACGCTCGGAAGTCCGGTGCAATGCCGGCGCGGCCCCGCCACTGTAACGGGCAGGCAGGATTGACCGTCGCGCGATGAACCACTGGGGCCGGTGCCCCGGGAAGGTGCGCGACGGGCCCGGAGCCAGGAGACCTCTCCGTTCGCGCCACCAGCACACCCTCGGGGGAGGGTTCGGTGGCGTGGTCGAGCGGGCTCCTCGCACGTCACGCGGGGGTGTTCCTGCTTCTCCGCGCCCGTCCGACTCCCAGGGAGAAGACGGGCGCTTTTTCGTGACCTCCGCTGCACGCCGCCGTCCCGGGACGCTCGCCATCGTGTCGATGGCGGTCGCGGCGTGCGTCGCCGGGATCAGCCTCGGCGCCGTCGCGATCCCGCTCGATGTCATCCCCGCCGCGCTCCTCGGCCGCGACCCCGCGTGGAGCGCGATCGTGCGCGACCTGCGCGCCCCGCGCGTGCTGCTCGGCTTCGGCGTCGGCGGAGCGCTCGCCGTGGCGGGGACCTCGCTGCAGGCGGTGATTCGCAATCCGCTGGCGGAGCCGTGGCTGCTGGGCTTGTCGGGCGGCGCGGCGCTGGGGGCGATCCTCGCCATCACGCTCGGCGTGCCGGATGGCTGGAGCATCGCGCTCGCCGCGGCGCTCGGTGCCCTCCTCGCGCTGACGCTGGTGTATCGCACCGCCACCCTGGTCGGCCGTCGGCTCGATCCGCGCGCGCTGCTGCTGGCCGGCGTCGTGATCGGGGCGTTCGCCAGCGCCCTCGGCACCGCCGTGCTCGCGGTCGCGGACCCGTTCACCTTCCGCGCCGCCTCGATGTGGCTCTTCGGCAGCTTCAGCGGCGCGTCGTGGCCGGCGGTCGGGCGATTCCTGATCGTCGCGCTGCCGGCCGTGCTCGTGCTCTGGGGTGCCGCACGATCGCTGGATCTCCTCGCGCTCGGCGAGGAGAGCGCCGCGGTGCTCGGGGCGGACGTGCCCGGCACGCGACGCGTCGTGGTGCTCGCGACCGCCGTGCTCACCGCCGCGACGGTGACGGTCGCCGGCGTGATCGGCTTCGTCGGCCTGGTGGTGCCGCACGCGGTGCGCGGGCTGGTGGGGCCGCTGCATCGCCGACTGCTGCCGCTGGTCTTCCTCGCGGGCGGCGGCTTCACGGTCCTCGCCGACACGCTCGCCCGCACGGTGCTCGCGCCTGCGGAGCTGCCGGTCGGTGTCGTCACGGCGCTGGTCGGCGTGCCGATCTTCGCGACACTCCTGCGCCGGAGCCTGGCCTGATGCTCGCCGCGCGCGACCTGCACGTGACCTATCCCGGAGCACGCGTCCCCGCGCTCGCCGCCGTCGATCTCGCGTTGGCCCCCGGCGAGCTCGTCGCGGTGGTCGGGCCAAATGGGAGCGGCAAGAGCACCCTCGCCATGGCCGCGATGGGGCTCGTGACGCCGACGCGCGGCGGTGTGACGCTCGACGGCCGTCCGATCGCGGCCTGGCCGCGGCGCACCCTGGCCACGCGGATCGGGATGCTGCCGCAGCGCGAGACCGTCGCGTTTCCGCTCTCGGTGCGCGAGGTCGTGACGCTCGGCCGATATGCGCGGCGCGGACCGCTCGCGGCGATGACGCGCGAGGATCGGGAGGCGGTCGACGAGGCGATGGCGCGCACCGACGTGACGGCATTCGCGGACCGCGGCATCGACACCCTCTCCGGCGGCGAGTGGCAGCGCGTGCGTCTCGCGCGGGCTCTGGCCTCGCGCCCGGCGCTGCTCCTCCTCGACGAGCCGTCGGCGGCCCTCGACATCGCGCACGAGATGGCGCTCTTCACCTTCCTGCGCGATCTCGCGCGGGACGGGCTCGGCGTCCTCGTCATCACGCATCACCTCAACCTCGCCGCGCGGCTCGCGGATCGGATGGTGCTGCTCCACGCCGGGCGCGTCACGTCGACCGGCCGGCCGAGCGAGGTGCTGACGTCGCGCGCCGTGGCCGAGGCCTTCGCGTGGCCCGTCGCGATCACCACGTGGTGCGATGGGTCGCCGCAGGTCGTGCCGCTGCTGCCGTCCGAAGTGCTCACCCCCGATTCCTCCTCAACTCCGGGAACGTCCTGACGTGATCCGCCACCTTCGCCATCTTGTCGTGCTCGCCACGCTCCCCGCATTCGCCGCCGCCCAGCAGGGCGTGCCCGACCTTGTCGTCACGGCCACGCGCGGTGCCGGCGACCTGCGTGCCGTGCCGGCCGCCACCACCGTGCTCCAGGGCGATGACCTGCGGGCGCGCGGCATCGTCTTCGTGAGCGACGCGCTGCGCGAGGTACCGGGGATGGCGCTGGTGCAGACCGGATCCTACGGTGCGGTGCAGTCGCTGTTCCTGCGCGGTGGCGAGAGCGACTACGTCAAGGTGCTCCTCGACGGCGTGCCGCTCAACGCGCCGGGCGGATCGCTCAACCTCGCGCACCTCACGACCGATGACCTCGATCGGATCGAGATCGTGCGCGGGCCGGCAAGCGTGCTCTACGGGGCCGACGCGATGAGCGGCGTGATCCAGCTCTTCACCCGCCGCGGGGCGGCGGGCATGCGCGGCGACGCCGAGGTGCGCGGCGGCAGCTTCGGCGCCACCGACCTGCGCGGGCGCCTCAGCACGGGGCATGGTGCGGTGTCGCTGTCGGCCAGCGGGTCCCGATTCGGCTCCGACGGCATCTACGATTTCAACAACACCTACCGCAACGCCGTCGGATCGGCGCGTCTCGCGATCGACGGCGGGGCGCGCGGTCGCGTGGCAGTGACCGGGCGTCTGGGCGACGCGATCGCGCGCTTCCCGACCGACGGGGCGGGGCGGCCCACCGATCGCAACCAGCGGACCACCGATGTCTCGCGGGCGCTTGGGGTCGAGGCGACGCGCGCGCTGTCGTCGCGCGTCACACTGACGGCGCAGGGCTTCGCGCAGCGCCTGCGGGCCGGCTTCGCCGACGAGCTCGACAGCCCGGGCGACACGACCGGCTTCGGCTTTGCCGGGACGCGACGCGGCACCACCCGGCGGCGTGGTGCCGACCTCCGGGCCGACTGGCGGGCGGTGCCGGCCGTGCTGCTCTCGGTCGGTACGGGACTCGAGCGCGAGGACGAGCGTCAGGATGCGATCACGCGGTCGAACTTCGGGACGGGCAGCTTCGCCGACACGACCGCGTTCGAGGCCGACCGGACCACGCGGCACGCCTACACGCAGCTGCTTGCCGAGACGGGGCGCGTGTCGCTCCAGGCCGGGGCGCGCCTCGACGACAACTCCGCCTTCGGGCAGTTCGGCACGTGGCGCGTCGGGGCGAGTTGGCGCCCCCGCGCGGCGTGGCGGATCTGGGGCGCCACCGGCACGGCCTTCAAGGCCCCGACCTTCTCCGAACTGTTTGCGGCATCGGCCTTCGAGGTCGGCAACGCAGGGCTCGACCCGGAGCGCAGCCGCAACGTCGAGATCGGCACCGAACTGGCCCTCGCCGCCGGTCGGGCCTCGGTCAGCGTCACCGCCTTCCGCCAGCGATTCCGCGACCTGATCCAGTACGTCAGCGCCGCGCCCGGCGAGCCGACCTACACCAACCTCGGCGGGGCCGAGGCGCGCGGGCTCGAGCTCAGCGGACGGGCGGCGGTCAGCGGCGCTCTCGCGGTGCGGGCGCACTGGACGCTGCTCGCCACCGAGGTCACCGATACCGGTGCGGTCTCGTCGGTGACCTTCACCGAGGGGTCGCGACTCCTGCGCCGGCCGGCCTCCACGCTGAGCGCGACGGCGGACCTCGCCATCCGCCGCGCCCGCCTCTCGGGGACGGTGACCCGGGTGGGTGAACGCGACGATGCCGACTTCCGGGATTTCCCCGCGGCCCGCGTGGCGTTACCCTCCTATGTGCTCGTGGACGTCGCGCTCGACGCGCCGGTGGTCGGATTCGGGGCCGGGACGCGTGGCGTGGACCTCACGGTGCGGGTCGAGAATCTCCTCGACGCGGCCTACGAGCAGGTCGTCGGGTTCCCCGGTCGCGGTCGCACGGTGCTTGCGGGCGGACGCGTTCGCTTCTGATTGCGGAGGGTGAGGGTGATGCGATCCCGGCTGGTGGCGGCGTGGTGCGGCGTGGCAGCGGCGGGGTCGCTCGCGTGCGCGCCGACGGCAAGCACGGGATCGCTCCCCGTCGAGGTGCTCGTGGTGCTCGACAGCACGACGCGCACCCTGACCTTGATTCCCACTGACTCGACGCGCGTCATCACCACGCTCCCGATCGAGATTCCGGACGCGGCACCCACCTCGCTCGCGGTGCGTGGCTCGCTCGCCATCGTCGGCCTGGCCGGCCCCGATCCGATCGCGGCGCTGGTGTTCGACCTCTCCTCGCGCACCCTCAAGCGGCTGGTGACGTTCGCGCCGGGGTCGGTCGCGTCGGTCGCCTTCGGCGATGACGGCATCGGGTACGCCGCCGTGCCGGATGCGGGACGCGTCCTGCGCTTCGACCCGACCGGCAGCGCCGTCCAGGAGCTCAGCGTGACCGGTGGGCCGCAGGCCTTCGGCGTGATGCGCGGACGCGTCTTCGCCATCAACGGCAACCGCGCGGGCTGCGCGCCGGGCGCGTGTGCGGGGTTCGCGAGCTGGCTGACCACTGTCACCAATGGCGCGCGCGATTCCATTCCGCTGGTCGGGCCCGGCAACGCCGCCTCGGCCGCCGCGGGACCAGACGGGTTCCTCTACGTGCTCAACACCGGGGACGGGGCGCCGGTCGAAGGCCGACTCTCGGTGGTCGATCCCGTGCGCGGCACCGAGACCGCCTCGTTCGGCGGCTTCGGCCCAGCCCCGCGGTTCGTCGCCGCCGACGGCGGGTCGCGCGTGCTGGTGGCGAGCGCGACCGGCGGGCTGATGGCGTTCGACATCCGGGAACGGCGCGTCGAACGCGGCTTCGGGCTCGGCATTCCCCTTGGGGCGCCGAGCGGGCTTGCGGCGGATGCGCTCGGTCGCGCCTACGTCCTGGAGCGCGGCAGCTGCACCGCGCAGGCGCCCGGCCGCGTGCGCGTCTTCGGGGCGGACCTCATCGAGCGGCCCGCGCTGACCGGGGGCATCTGCCCGATCGGCGTCGGCATCGCCGAGATCCCGGCCGAAGTCCTCGGCGTCGCGCCCTGAGTCATCGTGGCCGGTGCGCCGACGATCACCCCCGCGCTGGTGGTCGGCGCCCTTCGCTACGGCGACACGTCGCGGATCGTGCGCCTGGTCACCCGGGATCACGGACTGGTGAGCGCCATCGCCAAGGGCGCGCTGCGTCCCAAGTCCCGCTTCGGCGCCGCGCTGCAGCTGCTGAGTGAGGGGCAGGCACACCTCCTCCCATCCCGGGGCGAGTTGCACACCCTGACGGCGTTCGACCTGACGTCGCTGCACGGTGGCCTGGCGTCCGACCTGCGCCGGTTCCTCGCCGCCTCCGCGCTCGCGGAGCTCGCCGCGCGCTTCGTGCCCGCCGATCCGAATCCGGTGCTGTTCGATCAGTTGCGCGACGGGCTCGCGCTGCTCGAGCTCACGCCTCCGGAGGCGGCCGATGTCGTCGGGCTCCGCGTGCTGTGGCGCCTGGTCGGCGATCTGGGGCTCGCCCCGTCGCTTCACGGCTGTGCCCGGGACGGCGAGCCGGTCGACGGCGATCCGGTGGCGTTCTCGTTCCGGGATGGGGGCGTCCTCTGCGCGCGATGTGCCCACGCCGGCGCGGTCACGCGGCTGGCCGCCGAGGATCTCGCCGCGCTCGTGGCCCTGGCGGAGGGGACGGCCGACCTCCCGTGGCTTGATGCGCGCCACGCGGCGGCCCACCGACGCCTGCTGGCGCGCTGGATCCGGAGCCACCTCGCGGAGGTCGAGCTGCCCGCACTCGCCGCCTGGGAACGCGGCCTCGAGACGCCGACCGCTTGACACTCGGGCTGTTCGCCCGGCACCTTCCGCCACCCGGCCACCTTCCCGGCCGCATCCCACGACGCCTGTCCGGAGGCAGACCACCCCTTTTCCTTGTTCGCGAGTGAGGAGTCCCCATGCGCCGGCTTTTGGGGCTGGGCATCGGGTGCTGGCTCCTTGGAGTGCCGTGGGGATCGGTGGCTGCCCAACGCCCACCGGCTCGCCCCGCCGTGGTCCTTGAAGAGCCGCGCCCGACCCCGGTCCTCCCGGCGGCGCTTGTCCCGTTTGCCATTGCCTCGGAGGTGTGTCGCGACGGTCACGTGCCCACGGTGGCCCTGAAGGTCTACAACGTGCTCGCGCAGCCGGTCGCAACCCTGCGACTGCGCAGCCGGCGCGCGGAGGCACTGGATGGGCTGAAGCTGCGCTGCGGGAGCTACGTGGCGACGTGGAACGGAACTGTCGAGGATGGCGGACGGGCGGCACCGCCCGGGATCTACTATGTGCAGCTGCTCGTGGATGATCGACGCGCCACGCGGAAGCTGATCGTGCCGCAGCCGTGACCCCCAGTCGGACCGGGGTGCACGGCTGTGTCGCATTCAGGTCGCGAGCAGGCCGACCAGGGCGCCAAGACCGATCACGACCGTGGGAGAGGTCCGTCCCGAGCGCAGCAGCGCGAAGCTCAGTGCCGTGAGCGGCATCCCCCACCACGCGCCCCACGCCGCCCCTGCCAACCGAATCGTCACGACCAGCAGGAGGGCCAGCGAGGCAGCCGTGACGGCCCGAAGGACCTGCCGACCGAGCGCGCTCGATGCCACCCGGTCGAGGAACGGCGCCGTGATCGCGACGAAGATGAAGGCGGGAAGGAAGATCCCGACGGTCGCCGCCGCGGCGCCGATCGGTCCAGCGAGGAGCCAGCCCACGAACGTCGCCGTGGTGAAGACCGGCCCCGGTGTCGCCTGGCCGATCGCGATGGCGTCGAGCAGTTGCCGCTCGGTGAGCCAGCCGCGCTGCTCGACCAGCGCGGTGCGGAGGAAGGCGAGCAGCACGTAGCCGCTGCCCACGAGGACGGCCCCGATGCGGGCGAACAGCCCGAAGATCGCGGTTGGATCGGCCAGCACGATCGCACCCGCGGTCGCGACGTGGGGACGCCCCCAATGCAGCAGCGCCCCGATTGCCGCCGCACCCAGGATCACCGCCAGTTCCGGCACGCCGACCCATCCGGCGACTGCCGCCGCCAGGAAGCAGGCGATCGGCAGGGGGCCGTCGAGCGCCGTGCCTCCGAGTCGCCGGCCGGCCTCGGTCACGATCGCCAGGACTACCGGTGCGACCCCCGCAAAGACCGCCGTCACGGCGGGGACCGATCCGTACGCCTGATACGCGGCCGCCGCCAGCGAGACGAGCGCGACCGCCGGCAGGATGAAGCAGGCGCCGGCCACCACCAGCCCGGGCCAGCCTGCCCGCGCATAGCCGATATGGATGGCGAGCTCGGTCGAGTTCGGTCCGGGGATCAGCTGCGAGGCCCCGACGAGCGTCAGGAAACGCTGGCGGTCGAGCCATCCCCGCTTGGTGACCACCTCGCGCTCCATCAGGGCGATGTGTGCGGCGGGGCCACCGAAGCCGATGCTACCGAGGAGCAGGAAGAGACGGGCGACATCGCCAAGAGGGCCTGGTGGGGCAGGAAGCATCCCCGAACCTAGAGCCGGCTGTGCCGCCTCGGCAGGGCCGTGCGCCGGGTCGGCAGGTGCGGACTGGTCCCCGACTTGCCATCTTCTGACGGAGCCCAAGGAGGCCTGACCATGATCCGCCCTGACCGGATGACCCTCAAGGCGCAGGAAGTCCTGCGCACCGCGCTCGAGCACGCGAAGAACCGCGGCAATCCCGTGGTGAACGACGCGCATCTCCTCGCGGCCCTGCTCGCGCAGGAGGAGGGGATCGTGCAGCCGCTGCTCCGGAAGGCGGGGGTGGTCGTGCCGCGGCTGGCGAACCAGACCGAGGCCGAGGTCGCGTCGTTCCCCAGCCAGAAGGGGAGCAACACGCCGCCGACGCTCGACCGCGGCCTGAGCGAGGTCTTCGACAGCGCGGATCGCCTCGCCGGCGAGCTTGGCGACGACTACGTCTCCACCGAGCACCTGCTGCTCGCCCTCGTCGAGGCGAAGGGCACCACCGCGAAGCGGCTGCTCGAGGCCGAGGGGATGAACGCGGCGAAGCTGCGCGACGGCCTCGCGGAGCTTCGCGGGTCGCACCGCGTCACCGATCAGGAGCCCGAGGCGAAGTACCAGGCCCTCGAGCGCTTCACGCGGAACCTCACCGACGCCGCCCGCGCCGGGAAGCTCGATCCCGTCATCGGTCGCGACGAAGAGGTGCGGCGCGTGATGCAGGTGCTCTCGCGCCGCACGAAGAACAACCCCGTGCTCATCGGCGAGCCCGGCGTCGGCAAGACGGCGATCGTCGAGGGGCTCGCCCAGCGCATCGTGAACGGCGACGTCCCCGATTCGCTGCGCAACAAGGACGTGCTGGCGCTCGACATCGGCATGCTGCTCGCCGGGGCCAAGTATCGCGGCGAGTTCGAGGAGCGGCTCAAGGCGGTCGTGCAGGAGCTCACCGACGCCGAGGGGCGCTACATCGTCTTCATCGACGAGATGCACACGCTGGTCGGGGCGGGGAAGGCCGAGGGCGCGGTCGACGCCTCGAACCTGCTCAAGCCGGCACTCGCGCGCGGCGAGCTGCACGTCGTCGGCGCGACGACGCTCGACGAGTATCGCCAGCATGTCGAGAAGGATGCCGCGCTCGAGCGGCGCTTCCAGCCGGTCTACGTCGGCGAGCCGTCGGTCGAGGACACCATCGCGATCCTCCGCGGCCTCAAGGAGCGGTACGAGGTGCACCACGGCGTCCGCATCACCGACAACGCGCTGGTGGCCGCCGCGACGCTTTCCGACCGCTACATCGGCGACCGGTTCCTGCCGGACAAGGCGATCGACCTGGTCGACGAGGCCGCCTCGCGCCTCCGGATCGAGATCGACTCGCTGCCGCAGGAGATCGACGAGGTCGAGCGTCGGCTGGTGCAGCTCGAGATCGAGCGCCAGTCGCTGCTCCGCGAGAAGGACAAGGCGGCGGTCGAGCGGCGCGAGGGGCTCGAGCGCGAGATCGCCGAGCTCAAGACCCAGTCCGGCACGATGAAGGCGCAGTGGCAGGGCGAGAAGTCGGCCATCGAGGGAATCCAGAAGCGGAAGGCCGAGGTCGAGCAGCTGCGGATCGAGGTGGACCAGGCGACCCGCGCCGGCGACCTCCAGAAGGCGGCGGAGCTGCGGTATGGCCGGATCCCGCAACTCGAGGCGCAGCTCGTTGCCGACGAGCAGCGCCTCACCGAGGCGCAGGGGAGCGCCCGCTACCTTCGCGAGGAGGTCGATCGCGAGGACATCGCCGCCGTGGTGGCGAAGTGGACCGGGATCCCGGTGCAGCGGATGATGGAGTCCGAGCGCGAGCGGCTGACGCAGCTCGAGCGCGAGCTCGGCGCGCGCGTCGTCGGCCAGCCCGAGGCGCTCGCGGCCGTGGCGAACGCCGTCCGTCGTGCGCGGGCCGGGCTGCAGGACCGCAACCGCCCGACGGGCTCCTTCATCTTCCTCGGGCCCACCGGCGTCGGCAAGACCGAGACGGCGCGGGCGCTCGCGGAGTTCCTCTTCGACGACGAGCGCGCGATGGTGCGGCTCGACATGTCGGAGTACATGGAGAAGCACGCGGTCGCGCGCATGATCGGGGCGCCCCCGGGGTACGTCGGCTACGAGGAGGGCGGGCAGCTCACCGAGGCGGTGCGTCGCCGGCCGTACACGGTCATCCTGTTCGACGAGATCGAGAAGGCCCACCCGGACGTCTTCAACCTGCTGCTGCAGGTGCTCGACGACGGGCGCCTCACCGACTCGCAGGGGCGCGTGGTCGACTTCCGGAACGCCGTCGTGATCATGACCAGCAACATCGGGTCGCAGCACATCCTGCAGGCGGGGGGCTACGATCCGATCGGGTGGCTCGAGGTCGAGGCGAAGGTGCTCGAGGCGCTGCGCGGGCACTTCCGTCCCGAGTTCCTGAACCGCGTCGACGACATCGTCGTCTTCCGGCCGCTCTCGCGCGAGGACCTCGACGGCATCGTCGGGCTGCAGCTCCTCAAGCTCGAACAGCTGGTCGCGGCGAAGGGGATGCGGCTCGAGATCACCGCGGAGGCCCGGCAGTGGCTCGCCGAGGCCGGCTACGATCCGCTGTATGGCGCGCGGCCGCTCAAGCGGGTGATCCAGCGCGAGCTGCAGAATCCGATCGCGATGGCGCTGCTCGAGGGGACGTATGCGGAGGGTGACGTGATCCGCGTCGATCGCGACGGGGACGTCCTCACCTTCACGCACCACGCCGGCGCGTGACGCGACCGGTGCACCCCGACGACCTCGCCGCGATGCGCGAGGCCCTCGCGCTGGCCGAGCAGGCGGCGGCGCTCGGCGAGGTTCCCGTGGGCGCGGTGGTGCGGCTCGGCGGACGCACCATCGCGGCCGCGCACAACGAGACGGTGGCCCAGCGTGACCCGACCGCGCACGCCGAATGCCTCGCCATCCGGCGCGCGCTCACCGCGCTCGGTGACGATCGCCTGGCCGAGGCGACCCTTGCCGTGACGCTCGAGCCGTGCGCCCAGTGCGCCGGGGCGATCGTGCTGGCCAAGGTCGGGCGCGTGGTCTTCGGGGCCTGGGATCCGAAGGCGGGGATGGCCGGATCGGTGTATGATCTTCTGCGTCATCCCCAGCTGAACCACCGCCCCGAGACGATCGGCGGCGTGCTCGCCGATGAATGCGGCGCCCTGCTGCAGGAGTTCTTCCGGGCGCGTCGCTGATCCCCCTGGACCTCCTCCCGGAGTCCCGCCATGTCCCGCCGCGTCCTGTCAGTGGTCATGCTTGCCACCGTTGTCGTCGCGCCGCTGACCGCGCAGCAGCCGGCCCTCCCACCCGAACTCGAGCGCTACGTCACCGAGGTCATGGCCGACCACGAGGTGCCTGGGCTCGCACTCGCCATCGTGAAGGACGGGCAGGTGCTCATGGCGCGGGGCTTCGGGGTGCGCACCCTGGGCACCGACGCATCGGTGGATCCGCACACCCTCTTCGGCATCGCCTCGAACACCAAGGCG
Organism: Gemmatimonadales bacterium; assembly: GCA_035712665.1. Lineage (GTDB taxonomy): Bacteria > Gemmatimonadota > Gemmatimonadetes > Gemmatimonadales > GWC2-71-9 > Palsa-1233. The sequence goes on along the minus strand of DASTAN010000007.1, from coordinate 5,202 downwards.
TTCACCGCGACGGCACTTGCCCTGCTCGTCGAGGAGGGACGCCTCCGGTGGGACGAGCCGGTCATCACCTACCTGCCGTGGTTCCGCCTCAGCGATGCGTGGGTCACGTCGCAGCTGACGATCCGTGACCTTCTCGTGCACCGCAGCGGCCTCGGCCTGGGCGCGGGCGATCTGCTCTGGTGGCCCGCCTCGACCTACACCCGACGCGAGGTCGCCGAGCGCCTGCGGCACCTCCCGTTGGTGACCTCGTTCCGCTCGGCCTACGCGTACGACAACGTGCTCTACACCGTCGCGGGCGAGGTCATCGCGGCGGTGACCGGGCAGAGCTGGGAGGAGTTCGTGGCGACGCGGATCCTCGGGCCGGTCGGCATGACCGACTCGCGCATCCGTCATCCGGGCATCGGCGCCGTCCCCAACATCTCCTCGACGCATGCGCGCGTGGACGGTCGGGTACAGCAGGTCATGCCCTTCACCAGTGACAACACGAATCCGGCGGGCGGAATCAACGCGAGCGCCACCGACATCGCCAAGTGGATGATCGTGCAGCTCGATTCCGGTCGCGTCGCCGGTCGTGCCCCGCTGTACACGCCGCGCACCGCCAGCGAGCTCTGGCGCATCGTGACGCCGCAGCCCGAGATCCGGGCTCCCGAGGCGCTGGCACCGCTGCGCACGCCGATCAACGGGTATGCGCTTGGCTTCAACGTGCGAACCTATCGCGGCGAGCAGCTGGTGACGCACACCGGCGGCTTGCCGGGGTTCATCTCGCGGGTGGCGATGTTCCCGGGGCGTCGTCTCGGCATCGCGGTGCTCACCAACATGGAATCGTCGGCGATGGAGCCGATCACCTGGCGCATCGCCGATCACTTCCTCGGCGCGTCGCACGACTGGCGGACGGCGTATCGCGAGCTCGCAGAGCGGCAGGCCGCCGACGAGGCGGCGGCGGAGCGGGCGGCCGTCACATCGCGCGACCGGACCGCGCGCCATGCCCTGCCGCTGGCCCGATATGCCGGGGAATACGAGGACGCGTGGTATGGCCGGATCACGCTCGCGGAGGAGGATGGACGGCTCGTGATCCGCTTCGGGGCCACCCCCATCCTCGTCGGCGACCTCGAGCACTGGCAGTACGAGACCTTCCTGGTCCGCTGGCGCGAGCGCGAGCTGCGCGCCGACGCCTACATCACCTTCACCCTCGATGCCGAGGGACGCATCGCCGAGGCCCGGATGGCGCCGGCCTCGCCGAGCGTGGACTTCTCGTACGATTTCGCGGACCTCCGCCTGGTGCCCGCGCGGCGGTGAGGCCGGGGTTGCGCGAGGCGACGGCCGCGCCGAAGTTGCGCGCGGCCGTTCCCCCGTTGGCTCGATCCGGAGTTCGTGCGTGTCGATGCGTCGTGTCGCGATTCTCACTGCCCGCCACCTGCCCCAGCTCTCGCCCGACGACGGCGGCGTGGTCTTCGACGCGTTCCGTCGCGCGGGCCTCGAGGCGTTCCCGGCGATCTGGCAGGAGGGCGTGCCGGACGCCGATGCGGCGATCGTGCGCACCACGTGGGACTACACCAGCGACCCCGAGGGCTTTGCACGCACGCTCGCGGCGATTGCCGAGCGGATGCCGTTGCTGAATCCGCTGGACACGATCCGCTGGAACCTCGACAAGCGCTACCTCGCCGAGCTCGCGGCAGCAGGGGCCGATGTCCCCGCGACGTTGGTCGTGCCTCGCGACGATGCGCGCACGCTCGAGGACGTGCTCGAGGCGCTTGCCGCGGATGAGGTGGTGGTGAAGCCCGTGGTCGGGGCGGGCGGGCGCGCGACCTGGCGTGGGCGGCGCGAGGATGCGGCATCGTGGCGCACCGCCGTGGCCGAACGCGATCTCCTCGTGCAGCCGTTCATTCCCGAGGTCATCACCGATGGCGAGGTGTCGCTCCTGTACTTCGGCGGGCAGTACTCGCATGCCGTGCGGAAGCGCCCGACCGGCGGGGAGTTCCGGGTGCAGGACGATCACGGCGGGGTCGTCGAGGCGTATGACCCGCCACCCGCGATCCGTGCGGCAGCCGAGCGCACCCTGGTCACCGTGACGCGCCCGTGGAGCTACGCCCGGGTGGACGGCATCGTGCTCGGCGAGCGGTTCGTGCTGATGGAGATCGAGCTGGTCGAGCCCGAGCTGTTCCTGCGCTTCGATGCGGCGAGCCCCGACCGGTATGCCGCGGCGTGCGCGGGCGCGCTGCGGGCCCTGTAGCGTTCTCGGGCACTTCGCTGGCGGCGGTCCCGCTCCGAGACTGAAGGGGGTACCTTGGGGAGAACGCCCGTCCCCTCCACCCCACACCGGAGCGTCCCATGATTCCACCCATCCGGCGCGCAGTCCCGTTCGCGCTGCTCGTGCTCGCCGCGGCCTGGCCGGTCACGGCGTCCGCCCAGTTCGGCAACATCGGACGTCGCGTCGGCCGCGCCGCGGAACGCGCGGTGGAGCGGGAGGCCGAACGCGAGGTCGATCGCCGCGTGACCAACGCGATGCGGTGCGCCTTCGACGATACCGCCTGCCAGCAGCGCGCCAAGGCCGATGGCCGGCCGGTCGAGTACGTGGACGACCAGGGCCGTGTCATCACCGGCAAGGACGGCAAGCCGGTGGCCGATCCCGCCGCCGCGCGCGCCGCGACCGAGCGCCCGGGTCAGGGTGCGTGGGCGAACTGGGACTTCGTCCCGGGCGACACGGTGCTCTTCTTCGACGATTACACACGCGACAATGTCGGTGACTTCCCGCGCCGATGGGAACTGATCGCCGGCAATTTCGAGGTGGTCGAATGGCAGGGGGCGCGCTACGTGCGCGTCACGTCGAACGGTGTCGTGGGGATTCCGCTGCCCCGCACCCTGCCCGAGCGGTTCACCGTCGAATTCGCGGTCTCGCTGCAGCACGGCAACGGCCGCGCGTCACTGGCGACCGGGCCGATCGACGCCGCGGCGCGCCGCGGGCCGCGCTACGCCGGCTCGCGCGTCGACTGGCTCTGGAGTCGTGCGGGGATCACGGCCGTGGGGGACGCCGGCCCCGAGGTGCTGACCCCGATCGACCAGAAGCAGTATGGCGACCGCGTGGTGCCGGTGCGCATCATGGCCGACGGGCGCTACATGAAGGTCTACTGGGACGATCGACGCATCGCGAACGTGCCGAACGCGGTCTTCCCGCGCAGCGACACCCTCTACCTCTCGATGGCGTGGGTCTCCGACGAGGCGCCGGGGATGATCGGCCCGATGCGCATCGCCGGCGGCGGGCTGGACCTCTACGACCAGCTCGCACGCGATGGCCGCGTGGCGACGCAGGGAATCCTCTTCGCGACCGGCAGCGATCGCATCCGCCCGGAGTCCACCCCGGTGCTGAAGGCGATCGTCGCGATGCTCACCGAGCACGCCGACCTCACGCTGCGCATCGAAGGGCACACCGATGATGTCGGGGATGATGCTTCGAATCGCGCCCTCTCCGAGCGGCGGGCCGAGGCGGTGAAGGCGTGGCTGGTGGCGGAGGGCGGCATCGGAGCGGGTCGCCTGGCGACGGCGGGCCTCGGCGAGTCGAAGCCGGCGGTGAAAGGAACGACACCCGAGGCGCGTGCGCAGAACCGGCGCGTCGAGCTGATCGACACCCGCTCGCGCTAGGCGCTCGGCGGGGTCAGGATCGCGGCGGCATCGCGCGCGATGACCGCCGCGATGTCGTCGAGGGGGAGGTCGTTGCGGTCGGTGCCGAACGGCTCCTCGATCTCGGTCGCGAGCAGCTCGAGGCCCATCGTCGCGAAGAAGGTGAACATCGAGGCGATCACGGTGCCGTAGCCGAACTCACGGACCAGGCCGAACGGCAGCACCAGCGCGTACAGCACCACGAACTGCTTGATGTACGACGAGTACGAGAAGGGGATCGGCGTGTTGCGGATGCGCTCGCACGCGCCGGTCACGTCGTCCCACGCCTGCAGCAGCGGGGCGAGGACCCACCGCGCGTCCGGCGGCAGCTCGCCGGCGGCAAGGTTGCGCTGGGCCAGCGCGTGCATCGCACCGACCTGTGCGTTCGGCGCGTGGGGCTGCACGGTGCCGCGCGGAGTGCGCAGGTGCGCGGCGAGCAGCGTGGGGAACTCCCCGACGAGCCGGTTCCACTCCGCCCGCGACGGCGACGCGGCGGGGAGCATCGCGTCAAGCTGGTGACTGAGGCCACGGGAGACGTTGACCAGCTGGCCCCACAGTCGGCGCCCCTCCCACCAGCGGTCGTACGCCGTGTTGGTCCGGAAGACCAGCAGCAGGCCCAGGATGATGCCGAGGATCGAGAGGAACGACGGGCCGAGCGGCACGGCGACCCGGAAGAGATCGGTTTCGACCCAGACCACCAACGCCGCGTAGACCCCGGCCCCCACGACATCGAAGGCGAGCGTCCGGAAGACCGGCGACCGGGGGAAGTCGAAGAGGATCCTGAGCCAGTTCTTGGGGTCGTAGCTGATCATCGACAGAATGTAGCGATGGTGCCACACCTGGCGTGACCGAACTGTTGCCGGACGGGCCTTTCCGGACGGCACGGATCCGGCGATACTCCGCGCGGTTCGTCCCCCACCCACCGATGCCTCAACGAGATCACCCGTGATGCGATTTCTGACTGGTCAGCGCCTGCTGGCGATGACCGCTGTGCTGACGCTCGCCGCGTGTGCCGATGGCGACACGACGGTCGACTCCTCGAACCTCCCGGCGCCCGCGCGCCTGAACGCCAGTTCGGCGGCGTCGGTGCCGTCGGTGCGGATCAGCGAAATCCACTACGACAACACCGGCACCGACGCCGGCGAGTTCGTCGAGGTCTCGGCTCCTGCAGGCACGGACCTGTCCGGCTGGTCGATCGTGCTGTACAACGGCAGCGGGGGAGCGTCCTACGACACCGATGCGCTCTCGGGCATCGTCGCCAATCAGTGCAGCGGTCGCGGCACGGTGGTGATCAACTACCCGTCGAACGGCATCCAGAATGGCTCGCCGGACGGCATCGCGCTCGTCAACGGCACCACGGTGGTGGAGTTCCTGTCGTATGAGGGGTCGTTCGCCGCAACCAACGGACCCGCGAACGGTATGACCTCCACCGACATCGGTGTCTCCGAAAACGGCTCGGAGCCAGTCGGTCAGTCGCTGTCGCGCACTGGCGCGAATGTCTGGAGCAGCGGCACGGCGAGCAACGGCAGCTGCAACCCCGGCGAGAAC
>DASTAN010000006.1:0-2393 GCA_035712665.1 Gemmatimonadales bacterium | reverse complement strand
GATCCGCTGCTTGCCGCTGCAGGGAGCGGCGTCGCCACCCTTGGCCTGCCTGACAGCGCGGGCGTCACGGCGGCAACGACGGCCGACACGCTCGTGGTGCCGTACAACGATCTGGCGGCGGTGGAGGCGGTCTTCGCCGCGCGCGGCGGCGACATCGCCGCGATTCTGGTCGAGCCCGTCGCCGGCAACATGGGGCTCGTGCCGCCTGCGCCCGGCTTCCTCGCGGGGCTTCGCGCCATCGCCGACCGGCACGGCGCGCTGCTGGTCTTCGACGAGGTGATGACCGGCTGGCGCGTGCACCGTGCGGGCGCGCAGGTCCTCTACGATGTGATGCCAGACCTGACCTGTCTCGGCAAGGTGATCGGCGGTGGCCTCCCGGCCGCCGCCTACGGCGGTCGTCGCGAGTTGATGGAGCACGTGGCCCCGGCCGGGCCGATGTACCAGGCCGGGACGCTCTCCGGGAATCCGCTCGCCATGGCGGCGGGCCTCGCGACGCTCGAGCTGCTGGCTGCCAGCGATGCGTGGGAGCGCGCGGAGGCGTTTGCGGCGCAGGCGGCCGAGGTGGTGGCGGCGGCAGCCCGCGAGGCGGGCGTGGCAGTCACGGTGCAGCGCGTCGGCACCATGTGGACGCCGTTCTTCACCGACCAGCCGGTCCGCAACTATGCCGACGCCCGACGCGCGGACACCGCGCGGTTCGGTCGCTGGTATCATGCGATGCTCAACGAGGGGGTGTATCTCCCGCCCTCGGCCTTCGAGGCGGCGTTCACCTCGGCGGCGCACGGCGATGCCGAGCTCGAGCACCTGTCGCGCGCCGCGCGCGCCGCGTTCCGCGTCGTCGCGTGACACGCATCGCCGTGATCGGAGCCGGTGCCGCGGGGCTGCTCGCGGCCCACCGGCTGCGCGCGCTCGGCGCCACGGTCACGGTCTACGAGGCGAATGCCCGGCCGGGCGGCGTCATCGCCACCGAGCGCCACGGCGACTGGCTGGTCGAGCTCGGTCCCAACACGGTGGCGGAGCCGCACCCGGAGGTGCGGGCGATCCTCGATGCGGCGGGCCTCAAGGATCGGGTGATCCGACCCTCGCCCGCCGCGAAGCGCCGCTACGTGGTGCACGAGGGACGACCGGTCGCGGTGCCGTTCTCGACCAGCGAGCTGGTCTCGACGCCGCTGCTCTCGGTGACCGGTCGACTGCGGATGCTGAAGGAGCCGTTCGTCGCGAAGGGCACCGACCCGGAGGAGACGGTCGGGGCGTTCGCGCGCCGGCGTTTCGGCGACGAGGCGGCCGCACGCTTCATCGATCCGATCGTGGCCGGCACGAGTGGTGGCGATCCCGACCGTCTGGTCGCGCGCCACGTCTTCCCGAAGCTGGTCGAGTTCGAGCAGCGCGCCGGCTCGATCCTGAAGGGCGCGATGCGGGCACGGCGCGACGCCCGTCGCGCCGGACTCGCCGCCGAGGGAATCTGGTCGTGCCCCGAGGGGTTGGGTGAGGTTCCCGCGCGCCTGGCGGCGGCTCTGGGCGACGCGCTCCGCGTGGCGACGCCGGTGCGTGCGCTTCGCGCCGACGGCTCGCAGGTCATGGTCGCAACCGATGGCACCGAGTCGGGGTATGACGGTGTCGTGATCACGGCACCCGCCCCGGCGATCCCGACGTTCGCGGCTGGGCTCCCCGACGGGGCCGGGCTCGCGCGCCTCGCCGAGATCCCGCACGCGTCGATGGCGATCGTCGTGACGGGGTACGCGCGCGAGGCGGTGGCGCATCCCCTCGACGGCTTCGGGGTGCTGGCACCCTCGAGTGCGGGGCGGCGCATCCTCGGGACGCTCTTCCCGTCGTCGCTGTTCGCCGGCCGTGCGCCCGAGGGCCACGTGCTGCTCGCGACGTTCGTCGGCGGGATGCGTGCCCCGACTCTCGCGACCGCGGATGACGCCACCGTCGTGGCAACGGTGCGCGAGGAGCTCGGCGACCTGCTGGGTGCCGCGGGCGAGCCGGCCTTCGCGCGCGTGGTGCGGTGGACCGACGCCCTGCCGCAGGCGGTGTCCGGCCACGCGGCGCGCGTGGCGGTGGCGGACGCGGTGGAGGCCGTGGCGCCGGTGACGTTCGCCGGCTCGTGGCGCGATGGGCTGGCGGTGGGTGATGCGATGCTCGGCGGCGTGCGCGCGGCCGAGCGGTTGTGGTCCCGCCTCGCGGGCTGAGGAGTCCGCGGGGGCAGTTTCCCCCTGATGGAGGTTCCTGATGCGACGCTTGCTGCTTGTCGCGACGCTCGCCGTCGCGCCACTCCTCGCCGCCCAGCAGGCGGCCCCGCCGCCGGTGAAGGGCGCCACGGTCGAGGGGATCACCGAATACACGCTCGGCAACGGGATGAAGGTGCTCCTCTTCCCGGATGCGTCGAAGCCGAC
>DASTAN010000005.1:0-4552 GCA_035712665.1 Gemmatimonadales bacterium | reverse complement strand
GGTGCGGCGCGGTCGAGCCGCGCGAGCAGCGCCGCCACGTCCGCGGGCCGCTCGTCGACCTGCTTCGCGAGGCAGGCGCGGATCGCCTCGACGAGGCGACGCGAGGCCCCACGCGCGACGGTTGGCAGCGGCGGCACCGGCTGCACCAGATGCTTCGCGAGGAGTTCGTTGGTCGTCGCCCCGGCGAATGGTGCCGTGCCGGTGAGCGCAAGCCACGCCACCACGCCGAGGCCGTAGAGATCCGACGCGGGGACGGCGGGCTCGCCGCGAATCACCTCCGGTGCGACGTATCCCGGCGTGCCGAGTCGCTCGTGCGCGGTGCCGGTCTCGTCGGCGATCACCTCGGCCAGACCGAAGTCCACGAGCAGTGCGCGACCGGTCCCGTGCTCGAGGAGGATGTTCGCGGCGGTGAGGTCGCGATGCAGCACGCCGCAACTGTGCGCGTACGCGAGCGCCCAGCCGACCTCGCGCACCAGCCGCTCGGCCTGATCGGGGGCGAGCGGGCCGCGGCGTTGGACGCGTGCGCCGAGGGTCTCGCCGTCGACGTACCCCATCACCAGCACGATCAGCGCACCGCGTTCCTCGATGCCGTAGATCGGCACGATGTGCGGATGCGCCAGTCGTGCCGCGGTGCGGGCTTCGCGCAGCAGTCGCTCGCGTGCCGCAGCGTCGCCGGTGTCGTCGTGGAGAATCTTGAGGGCGACGGGCCGGTCGAGGCGCAGGTCACGCGCCAGCCAGACCGCACCCGTGCCGCCGCGACCGAGCTCGCGTTCGAGCACGAAGCGGTCGCCGAGGGCGTCCTGCAATGCGAGGAGTCGGGGGGAGGGGGGCATGGACGGCTGTTCAGCAAGAATCGGGCGAACAGCGGTGAATAGTGAACGGTGAATGGTGAACAGGTGAGGGGTAAGGGGTGAGGGGGAAGGGGGGCGCCCTCCGCCCTCCGCCTTCCGCCCTCCGCCCTCCACCCTTCACCCTTCACCCTTCACCCTTCACCCTTCACCGCACCCCCACCTTCACCACCGCCCACGCCGCGCTGCGCCCTCGGCCGTACCGCGCATCACTCAGTACCACCGAGTCGCCCTCGACGCGGAGCAGCGGATAGCGCGACCAGCGCAGGTAGCGGGCCCCCGCGTCCGTCGCACGCACCGCGTCGAGGAGCCTCGCCGAGGTGCCTGCCGAGTCGCTGCCGGTCACCGCGTAGCGCCCGCCGTCATGCCAGTGCAGCGTCCCGTACTCATACGCGCTGCCGAGGTCGCGGATGACGGTCCGGAGCATCGGTGAGGTGAATGTCGGCGACACCGTGATTGCGCGGGCCGGTGGCAACGGGGCCTGCTCGGCGACGACGCGTCGACCGAGGCGTGACGACGCCACCATCGCGATCGCGTAGGCGCCCAGCACGCCGACGGTGACCGGCGCCGCCCAGCGAAGCCCCTGGCGCGTCGCAAGGATCAGCCCGATCGCCAGCACCGCGAGTACCCACGGCTCGACGATGAACCACGCATCGCCGTAGAACCAGCGGTCCGAGAACGGCATCAGCAACCGGACGCCGTAGGAATTCATCCAGTCGAGGATCGGATGCGAGATGATCCCGACCGTGCCCGCGAGGAACAGCCATCGCGTGTCGGGGACGGGCCGCAACGCATCGGTGCGCCGCTTCCGGCGATCCCACCACAGCAGCAGCCAGGTCAGCACGAACGGCCAGATCGCGAGGGCGAGCACGCCGTGCGTCCAGCCGCGGCGGTGCGCGAGCGCGTGCGTCGGATCGCCGGTGAAGGTCATCACGGCGTCGACGTCGGGGAGATTGGCGCCGATGACGAGTGCCGCCGTCGCCATCGCGGTGCGGCGACGGAAGCCGCTGTGCGCGATCGCGAGCCCGACCAGCGAATGGGTGAGGTTGTCCATCGCCGCAATCTATCGGCGGCAGGTCACGACGCGACCACGGGGAGGCACCCCCGCGAGGGCACCTCCCCGTGGCCGGCGCGCGGTGCGACTACATCGCCGCGCGCGAGGCGCTCCAGCGGCCGCGCATCACCGCGGCGCCGGTGCTGTCCATCACGGTGACCATGCCGCTCATCGTGCCGTCGGCGTTCATCCGACCCACCGAGGTCCACGTGACGGTGGCCCCGGTCGCCGGATCGGGGTGCGGGGCGGAGGTGCCCACGATCGAGTCGCCCGCGAACACGGTCGTGAATGGCGTCGCCGGGCTGGTCCCGGTGGTGTACGACACCGTGCCGCTCCCGTCGGCGTTCCAGGTGAGGTTCCACTCCGACAGCACCGAGTCGCTCGCCTCGGCCATCGTGCGACCTGTCCAGTTGCCGGCAACCTGATCGGCCGAAATGCCAGCCGGTGCCGCCGCCTCCTCCGTCGCCGGGGCGGCCTCTTCCTTCGCGGTACAGGCGAGCACGAACAACGGCAGCAGCAGCAGGCGGCGCATACGGGCTCCTTCGCGTGGGGAACGCCCCCGAGGTGGGGCATCTCTACGCTGTGGCCCGGTACCGGAACGCGCAAGCACCGACCACCCGCGTGGATTCAGTCGAGAAATCGCTCTCGTTCGGACGGGGTCGGCAGGCGGCAGGCATCCAGCCGGCCGAACCAAGCGACGCGACGTCGGGCGATGGCAGCGTACCCGGCATCGCGGATCGCCGGGGGCACCAGCCCGAGCACGCGAGACACCATCGCCCACGCCCCGCCGATTGCGCGCAACGCCGCCAATGCCGCCGCCGAGCGGGTCAGCACCTCGCCGTCGCGCACGACGACCAGCGTCGCCAGCGGCGGGGTGCGGAGCGCCTCCGGCACGGCCGCCCGTGCCGTCGCCCCCTGCAGCGGGGCGAAACGGAGCCGGGCGGCGCGGTCCCTCGCGAGGAGGAACTGCACCGCCCGGTCGCAGAGCCCGCAGAGGCCGTCGTAGTAGACGACCGTCGGCGCGTTCACCCCTGCGGCAGCGTCACGCTGCACGTGGTGAGGAAGCCGCCGCGCACGTTGTACTCGGTCTGCACGGTGAGCCGCTTCGCCTTGAGCACGCCCTGCAGGTCCTCGGCGATGCGCGCCGTCGCGTGCTCCTGGTAGATCCCGACGTTGCGGTAGCTCAGCATGTAGTACTTGAGCGACTTGAGCTCCACGCACTTGTCGCTCGGCACGTAGGTGATCGTGACCGTCGCGATGTCCGGGAGCCCGCTGAACGGACAGACGGCGGAGAACTCGTCGGTCTCGGTGACGATCTCCTGGTCCGGGCCCTGATAGGGGAACGTCTCCAGCACGGCGACGTCGATCGCCTCCGGGCCGGTGAACGGAATGGTGCGTCCTTCGGCGGTTGCCACGGGCTGCCTCTCGAAAAAGTCCTCGCGGCGCGCCCTCCTCGGCGGGGCGGTCCGCATCCGCGGAAAGATACCCCGCGGGCCCTACTGCCGGAGCCAGACGCCCACGACGCAGCTCGCCCCGCGCAGCGGCCAGTCGATCGGGATCTCGGCCAGCGACTTGTACACCTCCATCGCCGCCACCTGCTCGGCACTGAAGGAGGTGATGTCGAAGCCGTCGCCCTGGCGCATCCCGTTCACGAACCACGCGATCCGCGGGTTGGCGCGATCGCCGCCGCGCGGACACGCGACGTACGGCCGCCCGTTGCGGTCGGTCTGCCGGGGCATCCCCGCGCGCGCCAGATGCTCGATCGGCGGGAGGCCGCGGCGGCGATCGATCTGGTCGGTGGTGATGAAGCTCGAGCGCGGCCAGGTCCCCGACGTCATCCGGTCGACGAACGGTGACATGTACAGTGGATAGCCGCGTCCTTCGGCGACGATGGTGATCTCCGGGAGGATGTCGAGCCGGTCGAGCGTGATCCCGACACGGATCGTGTCGCCGCCCGGCAGCGTCACCTCGAACGCCTGCGGCGCGTACCCGGTGCGGCGCACCACGAAGATCTCCGGGCCCGCCGGCAGCACGAACGTGAAGACCCCAAGGGAGTCGGCGCGGACCGAACGACCGGCCTTGAGCGCGACCACCTCGGCCGCGCGGATCGGGCGACCGAGGGTGTCGCCGACGATGCCGCGCACGGTGACGATGCGGGGCTGCTGGGCCTCGACCGTCGTCGGTGCGACGAGCAGGCCGGCGAGGAAGCAGAGAGGGGCGTAGCGCATGCTGGGGAAGTCCGAGACGAGGGCGGGGAGACGCTGAATTCTATCCCGACTTCCCCCGCTCCGGTTCCGTCACCAGCCGCCCCGACCGCACGGCGTCGAAGCCGAACTTCGCCCGCACCGCATCCACAGCACTCGCCACCCCGCGCGCCTTCTCGCGTTCGGGCGGCTCGAAGAGGGACGGGGCTTCGGCCGGGCCGAGGGAGGTGGCGCCGATGCCGAGCAGGCGCACGCCGTGCCCCCGCGCACTGGCCTCGCGGAACGCCGGGGCGAGCAGGGCACGCGCGACCGCCAGCAGCTCCTGGTCGAGCGCCGACGGACTCGCGAGCGTGCGCCGCCGCGTGACGGTGTGAAAGTCACCGTGCCGCAGCTTGAGCACGACCGCGCCCGCCACCAGCTCCTCGTCGCGAAGCTGCGCGGCCACC
>DASTAN010000004.1:0-16923 GCA_035712665.1 Gemmatimonadales bacterium | reverse complement strand
AAGCTCGTGGCCGAGATGCAGGCGCTTGCCCTCGGCCCCGTGACCGACGCCAATGCCGCCATCGGGCCATTGATCACCGCCGAGGCGCGCGACCGCGTCGCGAGCTTCGTCGCCGCACACCCCGGTGATCTCATCGCCGAGCAGACGATCCCGACCGGCGCGCCGTGGAGCGAAGGCCACTGGTGCGCCCCCCGCATCCTCGCGGTCCCCGATGCCCAGCATCCGCTGGCGCAGGAGGAGCTCTTCGCGCCGATCGTGGCGCTCCTCGAGGTGCCGTCGCTCGACGCGGCGATCGCCGCCGTGAATGCCACGCCGGCCGGGCTCTCGGCCTCGATCATCACCCGTGATCTCCACGCCGCGATGCAGTGGGTGCGGCACGTCGAGGTCGGCCTGGTCCGCATCAACGGCGACACGACCGGCGTCGACCCGCACGCGCCGTTCGGCGGGATGAAGGCCTCCGGCAGCGGCGGCCGCGAGCAGGGCCCTGCCGCCCGCGATTTCTACACCGAATCCCGTACCATCCAGCTTCACGCCTGATTCCCAAGGACCGAAGATGCCCGCGATGACCCGCGACCAGTGGCACGGCGTGATGCCGGCCATCACCACCCCGTTCTCGGCCGACGGCCGCGTCGACCACGAGTTCCTCGGCAGCCACGCCCGACGCCTCGTCGCCGCCGGCTCCCGCGGCATCGTCGCCCTGGGCTCGCTCGGCGAGGGAGCCACGCTCTCCTTCGACGAGAAGCTCGACGTCCTCAAGACCCTCGTCGCGGCCGTTGGCGATCGCGTCCCGGTCATCGCCGGGGTCGCGGCGCTCTCCACCGACGAGGCCGTGGCGATCGCACGCGGCGCGGCCGCAGCCGGCTGCGGCGGGCTGATGGTGCTGCCGCCCTACGTCTACAAGGGGACCTGGCCCGAGATGCGCGCCCACGTCGAGGCGGTGATGACCGCGACGCCGCTCGGCTGTATGCTCTACAACAACCCGATCGCGTATGGCACCGACTTCCTCCCGGAACACGTCCGGCTCCTCGCGGCGCACCACGCGAACCTGCACGCCGTGAAGGACTCGAGCGGCGACGTCCGGCGCATCACCGCGATGCGCGCCCTCCTCGGCGATCGCCTCGCCCTCTTCGTCGGCCTCGACGATGCGCTCGTCGAGGGCGTCGCTGCCGGTGCCGCGGGCTGGGTCGCCGGTCTGGTCAACGCCCTCCCCGAGGAGTCGGTGGTCCTCTTCGAGCTCGCGGTGGCGGGGAAGACGGCCGAGGCGCGGGCGCTGTACGACTGGTTCCTGCCGCTGCTCCGGCTCGACACGGTGCCGGCGTTCGTGCAGCTGATCAAGCTGGTGCAGCAGGAGTGCGGCCTCGGCAGCGAGCGGGTGCGCGCGCCGCGTTTGGCGCTCGAGGGGGCCGAGCGCGAGGCGGCGCTGGGCGTCATCCACGAGGCGCTGGCCTCGAAGCCGCTGGCGCAATGAGCACCCCGCTCGCGATCGAGGTCGTCGACTCGCACACCGAGGGCGAGCCGACGCGCGTCGTCCTCGGCGGCTGGCCGATGCCGGCCGGCGACAGCGTGGCGGCACGGCGCGAGACGATGCGCACCACGCAGGACGCGCTCCGTCGCGCGGTGATCCTCGAGCCGCGCGGGCACGATGCGATCGTGGGCGCACTGCTGGTGCCCCCCGATCGCGCCGAGGCGGCGACCGGGGTCGTCTTCTTCAATGACGCCGGCTATCTCGGGATGTGCGGCCACGGGCTGATCGGCGTGGTGCGGACGCTGAAGCATCTCGGGCGCATCGCTCCGGGGCCGGTCGAGATCGACACCCCGGTCGGGCCGGTCGGTGCGGTGCTGCACGACGATGGGGCGGTGACGATCCGCAACGTTCCTGCACGCGTCTCGGCGCTCGACGTCACGGTCGAGGTGCCGGGACTCGGCCCCGTGACCGGCGATGTCGCGTGGGGCGGCAACTGGTTCTTCCTCACGTCGCTCGAGGGCGAGACGCTCGAACTTGAGCAGCGCGATCACCTGCTGGCGCTCAGCATCCGGATCCGCGATGCCCTGATCGCCGCCGGCATCCGCGGCGACGATGGTGCCGTCATCGACCACGTCGAGCTCTTCGGCCCGCCGGGGCGGCCCGATGCCGACTCGCGCAACTTCGTCCTCTGCCCGGGGCGCGCGTACGATCGCTCGCCCTGCGGCACCGGGACGTCGGCCAAGCTCGCGGTGCTGCACGCGCGCGGGGAGCTTTCGGTCGGCGAGTCGTGGCGGCAGGAGAGCATCGTCGGGTCGCGCTTCATCGGCTGGCTCGCCCCCGACGGCGATCGCCTCGTGCCCCACATCCGCGGCACGGCGTTCATCACCGGGCACGGCACGTTGCACCTCGACCCGGCGGATCCGTTCCGCTTCGGCATCGCGTGAGCCGTCCCGACGTCCTCATTGTCGGCGCCGGGATGGTCGGCGCGTGGACCGCGCTCGTGCTGGCGGAGCAGGGGCTTCGCGTGCGCGTGCTCGAGCGGCAGTTCGCCGGGGCCGGCAGCACCGGTGCCGCAATGGGCCATCTGGTGGTGATGGACGACTCGCCGGCCCAGCTCGCCCTCTGTCGCCACGCGATGGCGCGGTGGCAGGCGATCGCGCCGTCATTGCCCGCATCGGCGGAGTACGACTCCGCGGGCACGCTCTGGCTCGCGGCCGATGACGCCGAGATGGCCGAGGCGACGCGGAAGGCCGCGGTGTATCGCGAGGCAGGATTGGCGGCGGAGGTGCTCGATGCCGCCGGGCTGCGCGACGCCGAACCGGCGGTGGCGCCAGGGCTGGCGGGTGCGCTGCGTGTGCCGGGCGATGCGATCTGCTACCCGCCGACGATCGCGAAGCTGCTGCTCGAGCGAGCGGTGGCACGCGGTGCCGAGGTCATCGCGGACGATGTCATCCGCGCGGAGGGTGGTGCGGTCCACACCGCGAACGGCACGCGACACGAGGCGGCGCACGTCGTGATCGCCGCCGGTCCGCACAGTTCGGCGCTGGTGCCCGGGCTGCCGCTGGTGCCTCGGCGCGGGCATCTCGCCATCACCGAGCGCGCCCCGCGCATCGTGCGCCACCAGCTCGTGGAGCTCGGCTACCTGCACAGCGCGCACACCCTCGGCGGCGCGTCCGTGGCGTTCAACGTGCAGCCGCGCACCACGGGGCAGCTGCTGGTCGGGTCGTCGCGCGAACTGGTCGGCTTTGATCCCGGCCCGAATCGCGCCCTGCTCGGGATGATGCTCGAGCGCGCCATCGCCCGCGTGCCGCTGCTGGCACGGCTTCGCGTGCTGCGCACCTGGACCGGCTTCCGCCCCGCGACGCCGGATGCGCTGCCGCTGATCGGCGCGTGGGGCGACGATGCCCGCTTGCTTGTCGCGACTGGCCACGAAGGACTCGGCATCACGCTCGCGCCGGCGACGGCGGACCTGATCGCGGCGCAGGTCACCGGGCGCGCGGCCCCGGTCGATCCGACGCCGTTCGCGCCGACGCGCGCGATGCCCGCCGTGGAGGCGCATTCGTGAATCGCGACGTGACGATCACCATCGATGGCGTGCCGCGTCGCGTGGTCGAGGGCGACCTCCTCGCTGCGGTACTCCTCTCGCACGACGTGACCACGTTCCGGCGCGACACGCACGAGCGGCCGCGTGCACCGCTCTGCGGCATGGGCACCTGCTACGAGTGCCGCGTCACGGTGGACGGCGTCAGCAGCGTGCGTGCCTGCCTGCTGCCGGTGCGCGACGGGATGCGCGTGGAGACGGGGCGATGAACCGGAGCCACGTGGACGTGCTCGTCGTCGGTGCCGGCCCGGCCGGACTCGCCGCGGCCACGGCGGCCGCCGATCGTGGGCGACGCGTGCTGGTGCTCGATCAGGCCCCCGAGGTCGGTGGACAGATCTGGCGCCATCGCGATCCCGCCACGCTCCCGGAGTCGGCGCGCGCAGCGATCATCCGGGCCCGGGCGAGCGGTGTCGTTTTCGCGACCGGGGCGACCGTCCTCGATGCGGCATCACCGACCGAGCTGGTCATCGCCTTCGGTCCGCGCACCGATCGGGTGCGCGCCGACACGGTGATCCTCGCGACGGGCGCGGTCGAGCGGTTCCTGCCGTTCCCCGGGTGGACCCTGCCCGGCGTCGTCGGCGTCGGCGGACTGCAGGCGCTGGTGAAGGGCGGCCTGTCGGTGCGTGGCCAGCGCATCGTGGTCGCGGGCACCGGGCCGCTGCTCTATCCCGTCGCGGCGACGCTCGCGAAGGCGGGGGCCACGCTCCTCGCCGTGCTCGAGCAGCGTACCCTCGGTGACCTGGTGCCGTTCGCGCGATCGACCCTCGGCGATCTCGCCAAGGTGCGCGATGCGATCCGCTATCGCGCCGCCATCGGCCGGACGCCCTTCCATCACGATGCGTGGGTCCTCGCCGCCCACGGGAGCCAGCGCGTCCGCGAGGTGGTGCTGCGTCTGGGGTCGCGCGAGACGACCATTGCCTGCGACTGGGTCGCCACCGCGGCCGGGCTGGTGCCGCGCACCGACCTCGCGCGCCTGCTCGGTTGCGCACTCGACGGCGAGGCAGTGCAGGTGGATGCCGCGCAGCGCACCACGGTGCCCGGCGTGCTGGCGGTCGGTGAGTGTACCGGCGTGAAAGGCGAGGCCGCGGGAATGCTCGAGGGGGAGATCGCGGGTGCGGCCGCCGCGGGCGATGATGGCCCCGCGCGCACCCTCGCGCGTCGGCGTGCGCAGGGGATCGCGTTCGGTGACCTGCTGGCAGAGACCTTCGCGCCGCGCGCGGAACTGCTCGCGCGCGCCACGCCCGACGTGCTGCTCTGCCGCTGCGAGGATGTGCCGGTCGGGGCGGTGGAGCCGGCGTGGACCGCGCGTCAGGCGAAGCTCTGGACGCGCGTCGGGATGGGGGCGTGTCAGGGCGCGGTGTGCGGCCCGGCGTGCACGACGATGTTCGGCTGGGAGGTGCCGCAGGTGCGGGCACCACTCGGCACCCCGACGTGCGGCGCGTGGCACGCGCAGCTCACGACGCCGACGGATCCTCCCGCCGCTTGAGCGCATCGGCGGCCTCGCGTGCGAGGCGGCCGAGTTCCTCCGCCCGCGCGGCGCCGAGTCGCGCCGCGATCTCCGCTTCGACATCGTCCCACGCGCGTCGCACCGCCGCCTCGAGCAGGCGGGCGCGTGGCGTCGGATGGACGCGCACCAGGCGTGCGTCGCTCGGATCGGGCCGTCGCTCGACGAACCCCGAGCGCTCCAGGCGCTGCAGCATCCGCGTCACCGTCGGCGGTTCCACGCCCAGCCGCCGGGCGATTTCCGCCTGACGCATCCCCGGTTCCTGCCAGACCACCCACAGCAAGGCGTCCTGGCCCGCATGCAGGCCGTGCGGGGCGAGAAGTTCGGCGAGCCGCGCGCGCTGGGCTCGGGCCAGCTGCTGCAGGGCCTCGCCGAGTGGGGTGGGCGAGTCGGGAGCCATCACGCACGAAGGTAGCGCAGGGGACCGGGTCCGGGGGAATACGGGTTGTGCGCGAATTCCGAATTCGGTATTCTGGATTGTGCTCACAACGAAGTGAGTTTCATTCTCAATTACTGAGGTCACTGACGTGCGCCTGCTCGTGTCCGCACTGCTGGTTCCGCTGCTCCTCCCGGCCCAGGGGCCGGCATCGTCCGACACCCTCAAGGTCCGCGAGCTCGGTGAGCTCTCCGTGACCGCCGAGCGCCGCCCCACCGCCGCCACGGTGGCGCCGGTCCGCGTCGTCTCGAGCGAGTCGATCCGCCGCCGCGCCGCGATCGATCTCGTCTCCCTCCTTCGCGACATCCCCGGCGTGCAGGTCGACCCCGTGGTCGGCTCCGGCAACGGCATCTCGATGCAGGGGCTCGGCTCGGACCGCATCCTCGTCCTCATCGACGGGACGCCGATGCCGGGCCGCCTCTCGAATGAGTTCGACCTGACGCGCCTCAACCCGCGCCTGTTCGACAAGGTCGAGGTGGTCGAGGGGCCGCAGTCGACGCTGTACGGTTCGAGCGCCCTCGGTGGCGTGATCAACCTGATCACCCGTGCCCCCGGTGCGCGCCGCGCGGAGATCTCGACGCAGGGCGGGTCGTTCGGGCATCTCGACCTCGGTGCACGGCTGAGCGGCAACATCGGCAGCACCATCCTCTCGATCGACGCCGGGCGCCGCCGCGCCGATGTCGTGCCGGGTCTCGCCGAGGGGACCGGCGGCACCGCCGAACGGTACGACGCGATGGTGCGCGCGGTCCGGCCGCTGGGCGCCGGCGTCCTGAACCTCCGTGCGATGCATTCGCGCGAGGACCAGGAGTACCTGACCGGCGTGAACGCCGCGCGTCGCGAGTCGCTGAACCGCAACCTGCAGACCGACGTCCTCGCGACCTACACGCAGGGCGGCACCGAGCTGCGCGCGCACGTCGGGAGCTACGACCACACGCTGCGTTCGCGCACGCTGAGCAGCGGGGCGGTGAGCGACGAGCCGCAGGTGCAGTCGATCGCCGATGTGGAGGCCGTGCGGCGCACTGCCTTCCGCGGGACGTCGCTGGTCCTCGGCCTCCGCGGCGAGTACGAGCGCACGCGCTCGGATCGTCTCGACGACGGCGTGCGCCGGAACCTGAGCGTCGCCACGTACGCCTCGTCGGAGACGCCGCTCGGCAGCCTCGCCGCGCTCAGCGCCGGCATCCGCGTCACGACGGCGGAGGTGTGGGGGACCAACGTCGCTCCGCGCCTCGGGATCATGGTGACGCCGGCCGGTGCGCTCTACCTCAAGGCCGGGGTCGCGCGCGGCTTCCGTGCCCCGTCGTTCCTCGAGCAGTTCGCCGACTACGTCAACATCGGGCGCGGCAACTACGCGATTCGCGGCAACGCCGACCTCTCGCCCGAGCGCAGCTGGAACACGACCGCCGAGGTGGGGATGCGTCGTGGGGCCACGCACGGCTACGTGCGCGGTTACGTCAACCAGCTGCGCGACTTCATCGAGACGGAGCAGGTCGGGGTCGAGGGGAATCTCCCGGTCTTCTCGTACCGCAACGTCGGGCGCGCGCGGACCGCGGGCGTCGAGGTCGGCGGCGCATATGCGCTCGGCGTCGCGACGCTGACCGGCAGCTATGCGTGGCTCGACACCGAGGACGAGGTGACCGGGCGACCGCTGCTGGGCCGCGCGGCGCACACCGTGCGCGGCGCGCTCCGCGTCACGCCGTCGTGGTGGTCGCTCGAGGGCGAGGTGGTGCGGGCCTCGGCGACGCCGATCTCGCAGAACCGCGCCACCGGCGCGCTGGTGGAGCAGGGGGCGTGGCCGCGCGTGAACGTGCGGGCGGCGGCGTCGATCGGAAATGCGTGGCAGGCGACGCTCGGCGTGGACAACGTCGGCGACGTGCTGCCGGAGAATGCGACCGCGGGCTTCGGCCGTCGCGTGTTCGCGGGACTGACCTGGGGAGGGGCGTGGTGATGCGGGCGCTTGCAGCGATGACGATCGGTGGGATGATGGTGGTGGCCACGCCGGCGATGGCGCAGACCGGGCTGCTGGTGGTGGCGCACGGCGCCGACAGCAGCTGGAACGCGAAGGTGCGCGACGTGGTTGCCCAGGTGCAGTGGAACGGCCCGGTGCGGACCGCCTTCCTGATGGGCGCGGAGGCGAAGGACGCCTCGTGGGATGCCGGCGTGCAGCAGCTCGTTGCCGCGGGTGCAAAGTCGCTCGTCGTCGTGCCGCTGATGGTGTCGAGCCACGGCTCGCACACGCGCCAGGTGATGTTCTATGGCGGGGCGCTGCCGGAGATGCCGGCCGAACTCGCAAAGGGCGGGCACGATCACCATCATCACGGCGGGCCACCGCCGGTGCCGACCCGCGTGACGACGGCGCTCGACGACGCGCCGGAGCTCGGCGAGGCGCTGGCCGCGCGCTGGCGCGAGCTCCCCGCGGCCGATCGTGCGCGCCCGCTGGTGCTTGTCGCGCATGGGCCCAACGCCGAGGCCGACGTGCCGCGCTGGATCGCGGGGATTCGCGCGGCCACGGCACCGCTTGCCGCCGCCCTCGGCGACAAGCCGCTCCACATCGGGCTCTTGCGCGACGATGCGCCGCGCGAGGTGCGCGCCGCGGCGGTGCAGGGGATCCGCGACACGATCACCGCGCTGGCGACGCAGCACGGCGACTCGGTCACGGTGATGACGGTGCTGGTCTCGAGCGGGCAGATCAACCGCGTGAAGGTGCCGCAGGATCTCGCCGGGATGCCGATGCGCTATGTCGGCGCTGCGCTCGCGCCGCACGGGGCGCTGGCGCGGTGGATCGAGCGGGTGGCGCGATAGGGAGCCGTGAGCCGTGGGCCTCGGGCCTTGAGGGTGCATCCCCAAGGCTCAAGGCCCATGGCCCAAGGCCTCAGAAGATTTCCACCCCCGCCGCCTCGAAGCCGATCTCCGTCGAGGTGCCGTCGCTGTTGCGCTTGAGGGTCGCGCCCTCATCGACGAGGTGCTGCGTGTCCTTCGCCGAGTGCACCTTCATCGTGGTGATCCCGATGGCGCGGAACTTCTTCCCGGCCGAGTTGAGCGGGATGAAGAACTTGTAGTCCTTGAACGTCACGCGGACGCCCGGCGCATCCTTCGCGGGCGCGACCTGCATCCAGCACCCCTTCGACGTGCAGTTCTTCACGATGACACCCTCGATCAGCACCGGCGTCTCGAGGTAGCGCGTCGGCGAGGCGAGCACGCTCGCGAGCGGCGTGGCCTTGCCGGCCGGCACGGCGTCGCCGCGGCGGATGACGGAGTCGGACGGCGAGGCGACGAGGGCAACGGAGAGCAGTGCGAGGGTCAACATTTATGGGCCTTCAGTGAATGGTGAACGGTGAACGGGTAAGGGGTGAGGGGTGAGGGGTGAGGGGTGAGGGGTGAGGGGTGAGGGGGAAGCCGAGTCTGGCCTCCCGCGCCTCAGATCTCCGATCACCGATCTCCCCTCTCAGCCGTCAGTGACAACTGCACCCACCCCCGCACCCACCTACTGACGGCTCAACGCCGCCCGTCGGCGTCGTGAGCGGCCCGCGGCCACCGGTGATGACGCGTTCGACGGGGTCGCCGGTTTCAGGGTCGACGGTGAGCGGCGCCTCGCTGATCGCCTGCTTCACCTCGAAGCGGCGCGGCGCGGTCCCTGGGCGCGTGGGACGGGTCTCGTAGATGTAGGTCGGCATCGTCGGCAGCTCCGGGTCGAGTCCGAAATCTAGCCGATCACTCGAAGCCGGTGCCGACCAGGACGGCGGTCACGGCGAGGAGGAGCGCGCCGAGGAGGAGTTCCCGGTGCACCGCCCGGCGCAGCGCGCCGGGGGCCGCGGCATCCCCCGCGAGCAGCTGCGGCGTCACCCGCTTCCAGTTGATCCACCCGAACGCCGCGACGCTCGCGAAGAGCCCGAGCTTGACCAGCAGCAGTCGGCCCCAGCCCGTGGTCCAGAGCGCGGTCGGGACACCACCGGTGTAGGTCCAGGTCGAGACGACGCCGCTCGCGACCAGCAGCGCCGCGCCGATCCGTGCCGGGACCGAGAACCCCGCCACGACACCGGCGAGCGCGGGCTGCCGACCAGGCGCGGCGAGCGTCGGGAAGACCGCCATCGCCAGCACCGCGAGCGTGCCGAGCCAGAGCGATCCGCCGACGAGATGCCCGAAATGCACCAGCCGTCCGATCGGCAGTGCCCAGACCTCGTCGGTCGCGTGGCCCATTCCTGTCTGGCCCCAGATCGCAGCCACGGCGAGCAGCAGCACGGCGGTGCGCTGCATCCCCTCGTGCTCGCGGAGCCGCCACGAGAAGACCAGCGCCAGGAACGACGACGCGACGAGCGTGAGCCAGCCTGCGCCCCACGTCCCCTCGAGCAGCACCGAGCGCACCAGCTCGGGCGGCAGCGGTTCACCGGGGAACGCGAAGCCGAGCACCTGCACGGCGCCGCGCACGACTGCGAGCATCAGGAGGAACCACGCGAAGAGCCCGGGGAGGCGCCCGAGCCAGCCCTCGACCACGCCACGGCCGGTCTCGTCGAGCGACGTCGCGTGACGGGCGACCAGCAGTCCCGCGACCGCGCTCCCGGGAAGGAGCAGCAGTGCGGCGAGCAGCAGCCCCTGCACGATCGGGCCAAGGGCTGCCGTCATCTCACCTCAGCGCGCACTGCACTCGGCGCACAGGCCGTACAGCACCACCTCGTGGCCGTCGAGCGCAAAGCCGGACGGCACCAGCGCCTGCAACGACCCCGGACATCCCTCCACCTCGTAGACGCGATCGCAGCGACGGCAATGGAAATGATGATGGTGCGGCTTGCCGTGCAGCTCGTAGCGCGCCACTTCGCCCGGGAGCTCGACCGTCGTGAGCCATCCCTCATCGACCAGCGCGCGGATGTTCCGGTAGACGGTGGCGATGCCGAGGCCGCCGACCTCGGTGCGCGCCTCGGTGAGGACCTCGCCCGGGCTGAGCGGACGATCCGCGCGTTGCAGGGCTCGGCGAATCGCGCCGCGCTGTCGGGTGTTGCGTTCCATCGATGGGGCTCCCGGCCAAAGGAGGTGAGGAAACGTGATGCGGGGAAGGGGAATTCGTTACGACTGACCTATAATAAGTATGCTTCACGAATCCGAAATCTCCTAGATCCGGGGGCGAAGTGATGCGGCATTGGCGGGGTCATCTGGTCGGAGTTGGGGTGGCGCTCCTCGGGCTCGCGGGTGGGGCCGAGGCGCAGGGGCGCCCGGCCTCTCCCCCGATCCGGCTGGTGCTGCACCTCTCGGTCGACCAGCTGCGGCCGGAGTACCTGACCCGCTGGGGCCCCGAGTTCACGGGGGGGCTGGCCTGGCTGCTTGGGGAATCGGTGTTCTATCCCAAGGCGGGCCAGCGACACGCGATGACCGAGACCGCCCCCGGCCACGCCACGATGCTCTCGGGGCGCTGGCCCCGGAACCACGGCATCCTTGCCAACGACCGTGGGGTTCCGGACCGACTCTACCCGCTGCTGGCCGGGGCGACCGCGACCGGGGCCTCGCCGGCCCGCTTCCGGGGGACGACCCTCTACGACTGGATGCGGGCCGCCGACTCCGGCGTCCGGGCCCTCTCCGTGTCGCGGAAGGACCGCGGTGCAATCCTGCCGGTCGGTCGCGCGAAGGTGCCGGTCTACTGGTACGCCAATGGTCGCTTCACCACCTCGCGGTGGTATGCCGACACGCTGCCGACGTGGCTCGCCGACTGGAACGCGCAGGATGTCGTCGCCCGCTTCGCCGGGACCGCGTGGACGACGCTGCGCGATGCCTCGACCTATCCCGAGCCCGACGATCGCACCTTCGAGTACGGCGGCAATGACGGCACCTTCCCGCACGTGCTGCCCGACGACTGGACGATGGCCTCGGGGGAGCTCGAGTATCGCCCGGTGATGGACTCGCTGATTCTCGACGTGGCGTGGCGCGGCGTGAAGGCACACGGCATCGGGCGGCGCGATCGTCCCGACTTCCTCGCGGTGTCGCTCTCGACGACCGACAACATCGGTCATCGCTGGGGCCCGGGGTCGCGCGAGCAGCACGACAACATCCTCCGTCTCGACGGCAACCTCGGGTGGTTCCTCGACTCGCTCGCGACCGTGGTGCCGCGCGAGCAGTGGCTGGTGTCGCTCACGGCGGATCACGGCGTGCAGGAGTATCCCGAGGCGGCCGGCACGCGGCGGGTGTCGCTCGCGGCCGAGGAGCGCGCGCTCGACGCGTGGACCCGGGCGCGCTGGGGCATCGACCTCGCCAGCGACATCGAGTCGGGGCTGCTGCTCGCGGATGTCGCGCAGCTCCGCGCTCGCGGCGTCGACGTCGACTCGCTGTCCGACGCGATGGCGACGCGCATTCGCGCGATCCCCGGCGTGCGGGCGGTCTACACGCCGCGCACGCTGCCGACGGCACGCGGGGTCGACGCCGAGCTCTGGCGCCGCCAGATTCCGGCGACGACGGGGTGGCTCTTCGCGGTGTCGCTCGAGGAGGGGACGATCTTCAGCGGCAGCCGCACGAGCACCTCGCACGGCACGACCAACGCGGCCGACGTGATCGTCCCGCTGCTGATTCGGGCGCCGGGTGTTGCGCCGCGCCGCGTGGATCGCGCCGTCGATGTCGTCGATCTCGGTCCCACGCTCGCGCACCTGCTCGGGGTTCGTCCGACCGAGCCGCTCGATGGCTCCCCCCTGCTTGAACTGGCCGGCCCGCGCCGGTCGAGGAGATGATCGTGCCTCGCATCACCGTCGTGCTGGCGCTCGCCGCCGCCGTCGCCGCGCCGCTCGCCGCGCAGGACGACGCCGCGCTCGCGAAGGCGCGCGCCTTCCTCGCCTCGCGCCCGATCATCGACGGCCACAATGACCTGCCGTGGGAAATCCGCACCAACCCGGTCTCGCGGATGGATGTCGCGAAGTATCCGCTTCGCACGCGGGCGCCAGGGCAGACCGACTTCGCGCGCCTCCGGCAGGGCGGCGTCGGCGCGCAGTTCTGGTCGGTGTACATCCCGGGCGAGGTGCGGGACTCCGGCTACGCGCGGATGCAGCTCGAGCAGATCGACATCGCGCGACGGATGATCGCGATGTACCCCGACGCGCTCGAGCTCGCCCTCACCGCGGCGGACGTCGAGCGCATCATGCAGACCGACAAGGTTGCGTCGCTCCTCGGGATGGAGGGCGGCCACGCCATCGAGAACTCCCTCGGCGCGCTCCGGATGTACTACACTCTCGGCGTGCGCTACATGACGCTCACGCACAACGTCACCCTCAACTGGGCCGATGCCGCCGCCGACATCGCGCGCTACGAGGGGCTCACCGACTTCGGGCGCGAGGTCGTGCGCGAGATGAACCGTCTCGGGATGATCGTCGACCTGAGCCACGTCTCGATCGCGACGATGCACGACGCGCTCGACGAGACGAAGGCGCCGATCATCTTCTCGCACTCGAGCGCGCGCGCGCTGCGCGACCATCCGCGCAATGTCCCCGACGAGGTGCTGCGTCGCCTGCCCGCGAATGGCGGCGTGGTGATGGTGACCTTCGTGACCGGCTTCCTGGTCGACGGCACGCGCTCGACCGTGGCGGACGTGGCGAATCACATCGAGCACATCCGTCGCGTGGCCGGGATCGATCATGTCGGGATCGGCGGCGACTACGACGGCACCAGCGACCTCCCCGAGGGGATGGAGGACGTGAGCGGCTATCCGCTGCTGTTCGCCGAGCTGATCCGCCGCGGCTGGACCGAGGCGGAGCTCGACCAGCTCGCGCGCACCAACGTGCTCAGGGTGCTGCGGGGGGTGGAGCAGACCCGCGATCGTCTCGCGGCCGGAGCGCGATGACGCCGAAGGCCACGATGGCGAGTGCGATCCCGAACCACTGGATCGCGTAGCTCAGGTGCGGCCCTTCATCGATCGCGGGGGGGACCACGGACGGGAGACCGCCGGGCCCCCCCGCGTCGCCTTCGAGCTGCAGGTAGACCGGCGGCGCGCCCGGCAGGCGTTGGGCCGCGACCGCGCGATCGAGCCGCCGCCAGGTGGTGTCGGCACCGCGCGCCACCGGTTGGCCGGCGTCATCGGTCGTCGGGATCGCCATCGCGAGGCCGGTGATCGTGACGACGCCAGCAACCGGAGCGGGGATCGAGTCGGGCGGCGTGGTCGCATCGGGCGAGCCGACGAAGCCGCGCAGCACCCAGAGCATCCGGTCGCTGTCGGTGATGCGGAACGGCGTCACCACGTGGAGGCCGGGGGCCTCGCGGTGGACGCGGCCGCGGAGGAACAGCTCGCCGTCCAGCACGAACGTCCCCCGGGCCACGAGTCGTCGGCCGGCGACCGGGGCCGAATCGGTGGCCGACAGGTCGAGCGGGGGGAGGGCGCGCGCGGCGAGGAGCTCGGCGTTGCTGGCGCGGCGGGCGTCGAGCCGGCGCAGCTGCCAGCGGCCGAGCTGGACCGCAGTGATGGCCAGGGTGGCGACCACGACCAGCAGGACGACGCGTCGGGTTCGGGACACTGGTGACCCTCTATTGGGACAGCCGGGCCCGTCCGGACTCGGCACGAAACCTGTCAAGCTGTTGTCACGTTTGAAGATAGCAGTGTGGCACCGGGCGTGCGATTCTGCAACACGTTCCGCCCGGCTGCCGGGCACCCACGGCCACCTGCCGTTCAGCTCTGGAGATACCGCATATGCGTCGCCTTGTTCTTGCTCTTGTCGCCGTCGCCCTGCTCGGCACCTCGTCCACCCTCGCCGCGCAGGGGCGCCGCGATCGCGATCGCGGCCTCGTCGAGGTCGGCAGCACCGGGATTCGCGGCGGCTTCTTCATCACCGGCGGCCTCGGCGCCGGTCGCGAGTCGTTCAAGTTCGAGGACGAGCTCGAGTACTCCGAGCCGCTCACCAAGCCGACGCTGACGCTCCGCCTCGGCGGCACCCCCAACAGCAACGTGCGCCTGGGCGGCGAGATCTTCGCTTGGGGGAACGAGGTCCCCGAGACCGACGAGCAGTTCGGCGGCTACGAGTCGTTCTCGACCATCATGGGGACGATTCAGTTCTACCCGGCGCCGTCGCAGGGGCTCTATCTCAAGGGCGGCGGCGGGATCGCGATGAGCTCGTTCGACGAGGAGTTCGGGCCGACGACCACCGAGACCGGCTTCGGCTGGACGATCGGGGCGGGGTACGAGATCCCGGTGTCGCGGAAGGTCGCGATCGCGCCGACGATCGACTACTACCAGGGGAGCTTTGGGCAGCGGAACGAGCCGACCCTGTACGAGCGGGTCCTGAACATCGGGGTGTCGGTCACCTTCCAGACGGGGCGCTGAGTCCGGGCCGTTGACCCGGGGGTGGGCAGGCACTATGTTCTGCCCGCCACGCCCTGGTGGTGAAACTGGTAGACACGCTATCTTGAGGGGGTAGTGCCGCAAGGCGTCGCGGTTCGAATCCGCGCCAGGGCATCAGCTTGGAGAGCCTCGCCACTGTAGCTCAGGGGTAGAGCACTCGATTCGTAATCGAGCGGTCGTCGGTTCAAATCCGACCAGTGGCTCTGCCCGTCGCAACGCCCCGACCCCACGGTCGGGGCGTTTTGCGTTGGGGGGGCGGGAAGTCCCCTGGCGTAATTGAGGGGATTGCCCAATTGCGAATGCGGTCTCTGATGCGTAGTCTGCTGAGTTGACCCACCGCGTCACTGCTCAATGGAGCCAGCATGCGCGCACTCCCCCCTGCGTTGACCATCGGCCTTGCGATCGCCCCGATCCACGCCGCGGCACAGACCCCAGCCCGTGAAATCGCCCGACTCGATGCGACGCGCCACGATCTCTCGCAGATCGACGGCTTCGTCGTGGCCGACGATGGGACGCTCTATCTGCCGCAGTCACAGGACGGCACCGTGCGGATCTTCTCCACGAGCTTTGCGGAGCTCGGTCGCTTCGGTCGGACAGGCGCCGGCCCCGGCGAGTACCGCGCGTTCAGCCGCGCTGGACTCAGCGGCGGTCGATTCTGGTCGTTCGATCAACGGCTACAGCGACTCACGGTCGTCGGTGCGGATCGCAAGGTGGCGCAGACGGTTCCGACTCGACCTGCGCTCACAGTGGCCCACGCCGGTGATGGAGAGCCGCTCGCGATCGAGCTCGTGACGGTGGTCGGACTCTACAGCGACTCGACGTGGCTGGTGACCGGTACGATTGGTCGGTCGAGTGCGCTGCCGGACTGGTTTGGTCGCGGTGCGAGCGTCTCGGATCGACCGGTACTCCGAGTGCATCCCGATGGTCGCCTGCACACGGTGGTCGCACGCATTCCGACGCGAGTCTGCAGCGTGACCGACGGCAGCTCGTCGCTCGGGCTCGCATACTGCGCCAAGGAGCTCTGGGGCGTCTCCCCTGATGCCAGTCACGTGGCCTATGTTCGACAAGGATCGACCGACGAACTGGTCGTCGTGCGGAGCGACGGGAGTGTCCTCGCAACCCACGCGGTCGTTGGGAGTCGTCGCCCGATGCCGCCACGATTCAGGCAGCAGCGGCTGGATGAGTTGGCGAAGCAGCTGGAGTCGCTCGGCCCCGCCCGCGTCGCCGCCTGGCGACGGTTGCCGCACTCCACGATGTTCCCGCCGGCCGCGCGGGTCCTTGTCGGGATCGATGGCACCGTGGCACTCGAGCACTCCGACGAGCATCCTGACAACCGCTGGACGGTCTATCCGCGCTCAGGAACGCCGCGCACCATCGTGGTTCCGGGCAATGTCCAACTCGTGCAGATCAGTGCGAGCGAAGCCTACGCCGTCGCCACCGATCGGGATGAGCTGCAGCACGTGGTCCGGCTGAGCCTCAGTCCACGGTAGCCCTCCGCCTTCCGCCTTCCGCCTTCCACCCTCCACCCTTCACTCTTCACTCTTCACCCTTCACCCTTCACCCTTCACGTACGAAGACCGCCGCATCCTCCAGTGTCCGCTGCGCGATCGTATGCCCCATCCCGGGATAGTCCACCGTCGTGAGGTCCGCCCCGGCCGCCACGAGTGCCACGCGCCCGGTCACCGCGTGCGCGTGCGGGATCGCCGGATCGTGCGTGCCGTGCCCCCACCAGATCCGCGTGCCGCGCACCGTGTCGGGCGTCGCCGCGACGCTCGGATGGTCGGCGAGGAACCCGGAGAAGACCACGACCTTCGCCGCGCGTCCCGGATGGCGCAGCGCCCACGCCAGCGACGACGTCCCGCCCTGCGAGAAGCCGCCCAGCACCAGCGGCGTCGCGGGGTCGAGGCCGAGCGCCGCGTGCACGCCGTCGAGGAAGGCATCGAGCTTCGCCTGGCCCGCGACGAACGACTCGGGCTCGGGGGTGGTGCCGCCGATGAAGCGATACCACGCCCACCCCGGGCCGTAGCCCCACGGCGCCCCCGCGAACGGTGCCCGCGGTGCGACCACCGTCGCGTCGGGATGCAGCATCCGCCCCAGCGGGAAGAGATCGCCCTCGTGCGAGCCG
>DASTAN010000003.1:0-3268 GCA_035712665.1 Gemmatimonadales bacterium | reverse complement strand
CGCGGCCCGGCCGACGTGGACGGGCTCGAGGACCTCGAGGTGGTCGCGGTTGTGATGCCGAACTCCCCGTCGGTGCCTCGCGGCGCGGCGTGGGAAGGGTTCCGGGTCACGGTCGACTCGGTCGAGGCGCTGAGCGGCTATGACGTGCTCGCGTTGCTGCGCGATGACCTCGAGATCGCGATCGAGAGCGAGACGGCGTTCCCCGTCGCGGCCGTGGACGGGCCGTACACCGAGCTCGAGAACCTGGCGATCGCGATGAGCGGTGCCGCCAGCACCGATGCCGACAACGATGCGCTCACGTATGCGTGGTCGTTCGGCGACGGCGCCACGGCGAGCGGCGTGACCGTGTCGCACGCCTACGCGGCCGCTGGGCAGTACACCGTGCGCCTCATCGTCACCGACGTGCGCGGCCTCGCGGACACGGTGACCACCACGGCGACGATCCTCACCCCGGCGCAGGGCCTCGGTGCGGCGACGGCGTCGGTGCAGGAGCTGGTGGCGGCGGGCCGCGTGAACCGCGGCGAGGCGAACGCGCTGCAGGTGTCGATCGACGCCGCCATCGCGTCGCTCGGTCGCGGCAACGAGACGGCCGCCACCAACCAGCTCGAGGCGCTTCGCAGCAAGCTCGACGCGATGGTGCGCTCGGGCCGCCTCACGCCGACCGAGGCGGCGGGACTCTTCGCCGTGATCGAGCAGGTGCTCGCCTCGATCGCCGGCTAGGCTGTTCCAGTGCTGCAACGCCCCCGGGATGAAACTCATCCCGGGGGCGTTGTCGTATCCGGCCAGGGCGAGGTAGACTCAACGCTTGCCCGCGCTGGAGCAGGTTCACTTCCTCACGCCGGATGCCTATGCTGCGCCCTGCCGCCTGTTCGCTTGCCCTCGTCCTCGCCGCACTGCCGCTGGCCGCCCAGCAGGACGCCAGCTGGATGCGCTATCCCGCGCTCTCGCCCGATGGCAGCACCATCGCCTTCGTGTACAAGGGCGACCTGTATCGCGTGCCGGCCGCGGGCGGCGCCGCCACGCTGCTCACCACCCACCCGGCGCAGGAGTGGTACCCGGTGTGGAGCCCAGATGGGACGCAGCTCGTCTTCGCAAGCGATCGCTACGGCAACCCCGACCTCTTCGTGATGCCGGCGACGGGCGGCGAGGCACGGCGCCTGACCTACCATCGCGCGGCGGAGACGCCCTATGCGTTCACCGCCGATGGCAAGCACGTGCTGTTCGGCGCCGCTCGACAGGATCCGGCGAGCTCGCGCCTCCACCCCACGACCGAAATGCAGGAGCTCTATCGCATCCCGGTGGCAGGCGGACGGCCCATCCAGATGCTTGCCTCCCCGACCGAGGAGATCGCGGTCTCGCGCGATGGCAGCCGGATGCTGTACATGGATCACCGCGGCCGCGAGAACTACTGGCGGAAGCACCACACCTCCGCCGCGACGCGCGACATCTGGCTGTACGAGACCGCCGGCAACACGCACCGGCAGCTGACCACCTTTGCCGGCGAGGACCGCACCCCGGTCTTCCTCCCCGGCGACTCCACCTTCGCGTACCTGAGCGAGGCCGGCGGCACCTTCAACGTGCACCGCTGGTCGCTGGCATCAGGCACGTCGACGCAGCTCACCCGCTTCACCGGGGCGCCGGTGCGCTTCCTGTCGGCCGCGCGCAACGGGACGCTCGCCTTCGGGCACGACGGCCAGCTCTACACGATGGCACCGAACGGCGCGCCGCAGCGCGTCGCCGTCACCATCGCGACCGATGCCAAGGCCAACGCCGAGCGCGTCATCCCGATCAGCAGCGGGATCTCGCAGGTCGCAGTCTCGCCGAACGGCAAGGAGATCGCCTTCGTCTTCCGCGGCGATGTCTTCGCGGCAAGCGTGGACGGCGGCGTCACCACGCAGATCACGAAGACGCCGTGGGCGGAGCAGGGGCCGACCTTCGCGCCGGACGGCAACGCGATTGCCTACGCCTCGGAACGTGATGGCCGCTGGGCGATCTACGAGGCCCGCCGTGCCCGCGCCACCGAGCCGTACTTCTTCACCGCGACGGCGATCGCCGAAACGGCGATGGTCAGCAACGCCAAGCAGAACGAGGGGCCGGTCTACAGCCCCGACGGCAAGTCCCTCGCCTTCGTTGAGGACCGCACCACCCTCAAGGTGCTCACGCTGGCGACGAAGGAGACCAAGACGCTGCTTGACCAGCGTCACGTCTGGAGCACGGGCGGTGGCCTGGGAATCGAGTGGAGCCCGGACAGCCGCTGGATCCTCTTCGGGCTGGATGTGCCGGGCCTCGCCCCGGGCGAGGTCGGTCTTGTGCGGGCCGATGGCAGCGAGCCGGTGCGGAACCTCACCCAGAGCGGCTTCGATGATCGCCGTCCGCGCTGGACCCACGGTGGCAAGGCGATGCTCTGGCTGAGCACCCGCGACGGCCTCAAGGCGCTGGCACAGACCGGCGGTTCCCAGGCCGATGCCTATGCGATGTACTTCACGCAGGATGCCTGGGATCGCGCTCGCCTCACCAAGGAGGAGATCGCGCTGGTGAAGGAGGCGGAGGAGAAGGCCGAGAAGGCGAAGCCGAAGGGCGACACGACGAAGGCGGCGGTCGCTCCGGTGACGCTCGACCTCGACCGCGCCAGCGACCGGAAGCAGCGGCTCACGATCCACTCGTCGGCGCTGTCGGACGCGCTGCTCAGCAAGGACGGCGAGACGCTCTACTACCTCGCGCGCTTCGAGCGCGGCCTCAACCTCTGGTCCACGTCGCTGCGCACCCGCGAGACGAAGATGGTCCTGGCGCTCAATGCCTCGAGCGGCTCGATGCAGTGGGATGCCGAGCAGAAGAAGATCTTCCTCGTCGCCGACGGCGGCGTCTCGACCATCGACCCGGCCGGCGCCAAGCGCGAGTCGGTGAACATCCGCGGGGAGATGATCGTCGACCAGCTCGCCGAGCGGCAGGTCGCGTTCGACCAGGTCTATCGCCGCGTGCGCGACGCCTTCTACACCAAGGGGTGGCACGGCGCCGACTGGGAGGCGCTCCGCACCCAGTACGCGCGCTACGTCCCGCACATCGGCACGAGCCACGAGTTCGCCGAGATGCTGAGCGAGCTCCTCGGCGAGCTGAATGTCTCGCACAGCGGCGCCAACTACCGGCCCTCGTCGCCGACCGACGATGCCACCGCCTCCCTCGGCGTGCTGGTGGACCAGACCTGGGCCGGCGCCGGGATACCGATCGTCGAGGTGCTGCGCGGCGGCCCGATGGATCGCGCCGGGATGGA
>DASTAN010000002.1:0-3523 GCA_035712665.1 Gemmatimonadales bacterium | reverse complement strand
TCGGCGACCTCGCGCTTCGCCTGCTCGAGGCCGGCGCGGGCCCCGCGGCCCATCCGGTGCGGGGAGGACGGGTTCCCCCACTGGTCGCGGAGGAACGGCAGCATCGCCTCGAGCACCTCGGGGCGGACCGGCGTGGTCGCGGCGTGATCGAGATAGACCGGGTTCATGGGGGCCAAATCTAGCCCTAGAGGCTCGCCCCGGCGACTGCCATCACGTCCTCGACCCGCATCGTCTCGGAGGTCCAGAACGGCTCGCCGTAGGCGCAGCGGATCAGCGTCCCGGCCCGGGCGTCCTGGGTGCGGACCAGGTCGAAGATCGGCTGGCCGTTGGGGTAGAGCTCGCCCCCCTGGATGGTGCTCTCGTCCCACTGCGAGGCGAAGCAGCGCATCGCGGCGAGCTTCCGGTCGAAGCCCAGCGTCGTGTCCACCACGAAGGTCGGGGCGACCGGGTCCTCGCGATAGGCCAGGGCATAGCAGAGCTTGACCGGCTTGTACGGCTCGCCCTCGGCCGGGTAGTTCCGGAGCCCGCTCAGGAAGCAGGCGTCGCGGATCAGCTCGCTGGCGATGCGATGGTCGGGGTGGCGCCCCACCGGGAACGGCAGCAGCACCGTGCGCGGGCGGAGGCGGCGCAGCCACTCGACCACGACGCGGCGCATCGCGTCGCTGTTCTGCAGGTGGCCGTCGGGGAGCCCCGCGGTGTGCCGCTCGGCCACGCCGAGGATTTCGGCAGCGCGGGCCGCCTCGTCGGCGCGGAGCTCGGGCGTGCCCTTCGAGCCCATCTCGCCGCGCGTGAGGTCGCGGATGCCGGTACGGTGCCCCTGGTCGTGGGCGCGGGCGAGGGTGCCCCCGACGAGGAGTTCGGCATCGTCGGGGTGCGCGAAGGCGGCGAGCAGGTCCACGGAGGTCATCCCGGGAATCTACTCGTGGCGGAGCGCCTCGACCGGGTCCATCCGGGCGGCGCGCGTGGCGGGGAGCATCCCGAAGACGAGGCCGATCGCGACCGAGGCGGAGACCGCGACGACCGCGCTCCAGATCGGGGCGCCGCTGTCGAGGTCGAGCACCAGCTTGAGCAGTTCGCCGGCCCCGAGCCCCGCGAGGATGCCGAGCATCCCGCCGAAGCCGGTCAGCGTCGCCGCCTCGACGAGGAACTGCCAGAGGATCTCGTTGCGGGTGGCGCCCATTGCCTTCCGCAGGCCGATCTCGCGGGTCCGATCGGTGACCGAGACCATCATGATTGCCATCACCCCGATGCCGCCGACCAGCAGCGCCACGCTCGACAGCGCGATCATCACGAGGAAGAAGGCGCTCGTCAGCGAATCGATCGTGTTGAGGATCTGGTCCTGGGTGATGACGTCGAACGAGTTCGCGGCCGACGGACGCAACCCGCGATCGCGCCGGAGGGCGGCGATGGCGGCGTCCTTCGCGACCGCCACGGTGGTGCCGCGCGCGGCGAGCACCGCGACGAAGAGCGAATTGGTCTCGTCGTAGCGGAAGCTCTGCTTCGCCGCGCGGAACGGGACGATGCCGCCGTCGCTCGCCCCCGGGGGCTGGAAGATGTTGGCGGGCTTCTGGTAGATGCCGATGATGCGGAACGCCTTGCCGCCGACGCGCACCACGTGCCCCATCGGGTCGAGCGTGCCGAAGAGGCGGGTCGCGACCTCGTCCTCGAGGACCATCACCGGGGTACCGCCCATCATCTCCGAGCGCGAGAAGAAGCGGCCGCGCAGCAGCGTCCCGCCCTGCACCTCGAGGTAGGCGTTGTCGGCGCCATAGACCATCACGTTCTGGGTGCGCGCGCCCTGGTACTCCATCCGGAGCGGGATCTGCACCCAGAGCCCGGCGTGGCGGATGCTCGGCACGCGGCGCAGCACTTCCGCATCGCGATCGGCGAGCACCGGTCGGATCCGCACCTCGGCCGGGAGTCGGTCGGGGTTCAGCGGGATCGACGAGAAGAAGCGCACCACATAGAAGGTCTGCGGCGAGGCGTTCTCGACGGTCGCGAAGATCTGGGTGCGGATCCCGTCGACGAGCGAGGCCATCACCATCACGGTGGTGACGCCGATCACCACGCCGAGGATCGTGAGCGCGCTGCGCAGCTGGTTGGCGCGCATCGAGTCGAAGGCGAGGACGACGCCCTCGGCGATGTTCTGGACGCGGAACGCCACCTACTCGGCCCTCAGCGCGGTGATCGGGTCGAGGCGCGCCGCGCGCGTGGCGGGGTAGACGCCGAAGATCACGCCGGTGCCGGCGCCAACCATCAGCGCCACTGCGACCGACCACGCCGTGACGCGGGCGGGAAGCGGCGTGAACTGGTTCACCGCCGCGGCGAGCCCCCAGCCGACGGCGACGCCGATCATCCCGCCGAGGAGCGAGAGGCAGACGGTCTCGACGAGGAACTGTCGGCGGATGTCGACCTGCGAGGCGCCGAGTGCCTTGCGGAGGCCGATCTCGCGGGTACGCTCGGAGACCGACATCAGCATGATGTTCATGATCACGATCCCGCCGACGACGATCCCGATGCAGACCACCGCCGGGACCACGGTGAAGAGCAGGGCGGTGAGCTGCTTCCAGAAGGCGACCAGTGCGTCGGCCTTGTCGACCGTGAAGTCGTTCCCCTCGCGCGGGCGAAGGCGGTGGGCGACGCGCATCGCTTCCTCGGCCCGCGCCATCGCACCGTCGATCTCGTCGGCGGTGCGCATCTTCACCGAGACAACGGTGGTGCGGCGGCGGCCCCAGATCGCCTCGAAGGTGGGGATCGGCATCAGCACGTACCCGTCGAACGACTGGCCGAGGGTGGTGCCCTTGCTCGCGTTCACTCCCTTGATGACCATCTCGCGCCCGGCGATGCGGACCTTCTCGCCGATGGCCGATTCGGGGGTGCGGAAGAGCTTGTCGGCGATGTCCCAGCCGACGACCACCACGTTGCGCCGTCCGCGCATGTCCTGCTCGGTGAGTTCCTGGCCGACGAGGATCTGGTAGTCCTGCACGAGCTGGTAGGGCGGGGTCACGCCGAAGATCAGCGCGTCGCCCACCGAGCGATTGCCATAGACGACATCCGCGAACGGGGCCGGCCACCCCGACTGCAGCGCCACGGCTTCGGCGTCGGGGAGGGCGCGCACGACCGTCTCGGCGTCGTCGCGCGAGATGTCGGGGCGCTTGGCGAGCTCGCGCACCTGGCTGTCGTCGAGGAGCCCGATCGAGATCGGCGTGCGCCGCACCTGGAACGCGTTGGTGCCGATGATCGCGCCGGTGAGGTTCTCGCGGACGTAGGCGTTCATCCCCTGGATGACCGCGACGACCGCCACGAGGAACGCGACGGAGACGATGATGCCGAGCAGCGTGAAGAAAGAGCGGAGCTTGTGGCTCCAGACGGTCTGAAGCGCGAGCCGAACCGCTTCGAAGGGGTGCACGAACTACAAACCTAAGGCGGCCGGGGGCTGCCGCCTATTCGTAGCGCAGTGCTTCGACGGGATCGAGCCGTGCCGCCTTGCTGGCCGGATAGATGCCGAACAGAACCCCGGTTA
>DASTAN010000001.1:0-8734 GCA_035712665.1 Gemmatimonadales bacterium | reverse complement strand
TGTCGCTCCCCGTGGTGGGGGTGACTGCGGCGATCGGTGCGGCGGCGCGGTGGCGGAGCGGCCACCTCCGGTTGGGCGAAGCGGCGCTGTTCGCGGCCGTGACGATGGCGGCCTCCTTCGTCGCGGCGTATCTGGGTGCCGGCCTCGCCGACGACCTTCGCCTCGGCCTCTTCGTGGTGGTGATGTTGCTGGCGGCCGTGATGCTCTGGCGTCGCGCGACCCGACCGACGCCGCCCTCGGCCGCGCCAACGACGGACCGGTGGCGCCTCGCGGCGGCAGGCCTCGCCGTGGGCACGCTGACCGGCCTCGTCGGCGTGGGCGGCGGCTTCCTGATCGTTCCGGCGCTGGTCGGCGCACTCGGCTTCACGATGCCGCATGCGACCGCGACTTCGCTCGCGGTGATCGCCCTGAACACGCTTGCCGCGGGGCTGGGCTGGATCGGGCGCGTGACGCTCGACGCCTCGTTGACCGCGACGGTCACGGGCGCGGCCCTGATCGGGATGGCGATCGGCACCAGGCTCGCGCCGCGCGTGCCCGCCGTGCTGCTCACGAAGGGCTTCGCCGTGCTGCTCGTGGTGGTGGCCCTGATGATGGTGGTGCTGCGCTGAGGGCGCGGCCCGTGCTTCGACACCGTGGAGAGGAGTCCCCTGATGCTCGTCCGTCGCTTCTATGATGATCGCCTCGCGCAGGCCTCGTACCTCATCGGATGCCAGCGCATCGGCGAGGCGATCGTCGTGGATCCTGCCCGCGACATCACGCCGTACCTCGAGGCCGCGAAGGCGGAGGGGATGCGGATCACGCGGGTCACCGAGACGCACATCCACGCCGACTTCGTCTCCGGTGCGCGCGAGCTGGCCGCCGCGACCGGCGCCACCCCGCTGCTGAGCGCCGAGGGCGGGTCGGACTGGCAGTATGCCTGGGCCGAGGAGGCGCGCGCCACCCTGCTCCGCGACGGCGACACGATCACGCTCGGCGGCGTGCGGCTCGAGGTCTGGCACACGCCGGGGCACACCCCGGAGCACCTCTCGTTCGTGGTCATCGACACGGCGCGCAGCGAGGATCCGGTGGCGATGCTGACGGGCGACTTCATCTTCGTCGGCGATGTCGGCCGTCCCGACCTGCTCGAGAAGGCCGCGCACGTCGAGGGCACGATGGAAGCCGGTGCGCGCCAGCTCTTCCGCTCGATCCAGCGCACGGCCTCGCTGCCGGACCACCTGCAGATCTGGCCCGGTCACGGCGCCGGCTCGGCATGCGGGAAGGCCCTCGGGGCGATGCCGACCAGCACCCTCGGCTACGAGCGTCGCACCAACTGGGCGTTCGGCATCGACGACGAGACAGCGTTCGTCACGGCGGTGCTCGAGGGCCAGCCGACGCCGCCCGCGTATTTCGGGATGATGAAGCGGATCAACAAACTCGGCGCCACCGTGCTGGGCACGCGCGGCCCGACGTCGCGCCTCGACCTGAAGGCGTTCGACGGCGCGACCGACAGTGGCGCGGTGCTGGACGTTCGCCCTGCGGCGACGTGGGCCGGGGGGCACCTCCGCGGCACGCTCAACATCCCGCTGATCAAGGCGTTCACGACGTGGGCCGGCTGGCTCCTCAACTACGAGCAGCCGATCACGCTCGTCGCCGACACGCAGGCGCAGGCCGACGATGCGCGGCGCGCCCTCGCCTCGATCGGCCTCGATCGCGTGCGCGGCTGGCTTGACGCCACGCAGACGATGACCGCCTTTCCGGAGCGCGTCACCAGTGCCCGGCGGGGTGACATCACGCAGGCCGAGGCGATCGCTGCGACCGGACGCCAGGTGATCGACCTGCGCGAGACGAACGAGTGGGACGCCGGGCACCTGCCGGTCGCGGCGCACCATCCGCTGGGCACGCTGCGCACCACGCTGCAGGATCTCCCGCGCGAGACGCCGCTCGCGGTGCATTGCCAGGCCGGGACACGCTCGGCGATCGGCATCTCGGTGCTCGCGGCGATGGGGTTCACCGACGTGATGGACCTGAACGCTGGCTACGCCGGCTGGCGTGCCGCCGAGCGGGAGCGGAGCGGGGGCCCGGCGTGAGTCGCGGCGGCTTGCCCCCGGTGCTGATGGGCCAGGTCGCGGAGCGCTTCCGTGCGCTGGGCGAGCCGGCCCGACTGCAGATCCTCGACGCGCTGCGCCAGGGCGAGCGGAGCGTCGGCGACCTCGTCGACGCGACCGGGCTCACGCAGGCGAACGTGTCGCGGCATCTCGGGGTGCTCCACGCGGCCGGACTGGTGACGCGCCGCAAGGAGGGGGCGTTCGTCTTCTACGCCGCGCACGAGGAGGTGTGGCAGCTGTGCGATCTGGTGTGCGGACGGCTCCGCGCCGATGCGGAACTGGTGCGGCGCGCGGTCGGCTAGCGGCTACCAGCGCGCCCGGCGGCCGCGCACGTCCACGTGGACGAACGGGCCGTGGGCGCTGTTCGCGTTGTACGCGGAGAGGCCGCCGACGAGGTGCGGGTGCGCCTGCTCCACCTCGTCCGCCACGGCGAGCAGCCACGCGGCGTCGGCGCGCGTCACGCGCCCATCGCGATTGAGGTCATCCATCCGCCCGTTGCCGTCGGCGTCGACGTAGACATCGGCGGCGGTCCCATACATGTGCTGCGAGTCGGACGCGCGTCCGGCGGTGCTGCCGCCGCCCGCGTTGTAGTCCGGCGTGCGGAATCCCGACATCACCACGAGCTTCGCCGGACGCCCCAGCGCCTCGAGCCGGTCGCCGAGGCGCTCGAGCTTCTCGACCAGCGTCGGCGCGAGCACGAGGTACTTCGGCCAGACCCGCTCCTGGCCCTTGGTCAGGAAGTCGCCAAGGCGAAAGCGCGGCGAGACGTGGAGGCGCGCGGCGGCCGGGGTCACCTCGAGGAAGCCCTCCGGCAGCGTGCCCCCGCGCCGGGCCCGCTCGGCCGGCCAGAAGCCGATCCGATACTGGCCGATCGTGGCGCCACGCTTCGCCCCGAACGGCAGCCAACGCACCGCCTCCGCCGACCCGAGATAGGGAAAGCGGAAGGCGAGCGCCGTGTCCGGCGCGACAACGGGCTTCGGCCCCGACGCTGCCAGCGCCAGGGTCACCACGACTGCAGGAATCATCGGGCGGAAGCTAGCGCGGTGCCCGCAAATGGGTACCCCTTCCGAAGGGCCGCGTCGAGCGTCGCGTCGTGTCCGTAGATGTCCGGATAGAGGAAGGCCTCGCCCGATTCGCGCACGACCACGCTCTGGTAGACGAGGTACACCGGAATCTTCCGGGGGAGCGCGACCCACACCTGGCGATCACCGGCCATCGCGCTGTCGATCCGCTCGGGCGTCCACTCGGGCAGGTCGCGCAGCGCCCAGCGCGCGAGGGCGGCCGGATCGACGACCCGGATGCAGCCGTGCGAGAAGTCGCGGCGCGTCCGCGCGAAGAGTCCGCGCGACGGCGTGTCGTGCAGGTAGATGTCCTCGCGATTCGGCATCACGAACTTCACGCGACCGAGGGCATTCCCCGGTCCCGGCATCTGGCGCACGCGCACGCCGTTCCCGATCTCGGCGATCGCCTCGGGGGTGATCGGGACCACGCGCGACCCGCGCAGCAGTTCGTAGCGCTCCTTCGCGAGGTACCCGGGATTCGCGAGTGCCTTCGGCTTGATCTCCTTGGTGGCGATCGACGTCGGCACGTTCCAGTGCGGCTGGAAGTTCACCGCCTCCAGCATCGCGACGAGCAGCGGCGTGTCGTGGGTCACGGCGGTGCCGACGACGACGTCCATCGTCAGCGTCTCGGCCTCGAGATCGGGGAGCTGGCGCAGCCCGTAGAGGCGGAACGCCGGGATGTTCACGATGAGCGGCGGCACCTCGTGCGTGCGCGGCAGCCAGCGCCACCGCTCGAGGGTGAGCTCCACCTGCCGGATGCGGTCGCGCCACGGACGCCGGAGCCGTGCCTGGGTTCCCGCGCCGATGATCGCATCGTCGGTGAGACCCTGACGCCGCTGGAACCGACGCACCCCCTCCTGCAGCGTCGCGTCATACAGCGTATCGACCCCAAGGGCCGGCGCGGCGGGGAGATCGCCGAGGGCCGTGAGCAGGCGTCGCAGTCCCCCGGCGCCGGCGTACGCGGAATCGGGGCGCAGCACCTTCGGCATCGGTGGCAGCCCGAGCAGCGTGGTGTCGCGGGCGAGCGCGCGGAAGCGTTC
Source organism: Gemmatimonadales bacterium (assembly GCA_035712665.1). Lineage (GTDB taxonomy): Bacteria > Gemmatimonadota > Gemmatimonadetes > Gemmatimonadales > GWC2-71-9 > Palsa-1233. The sequence goes on along the minus strand of DASTAN010000001.1, from coordinate 4,549 downwards.
GAGGACGCCGAGGAGGCGGCGGTACTGGTAGAACGGCGGCTCGAGGGCGCGCAGGCGCGCGGCGGCCTGCGTGTCGGCCGCGAACGCGCGAAGGAGCGAGTCGGCCGCGAACGGCTCGCGCGCGACGCGCAGCGTGCGATGCAGCACGGTGGGGCTCACGCGCCCGCGATCGAGCGCACGCGCCACGCGGAGCGTGGCCGTGGACAGGGCGACGTCGTACGCGGCGACGCGGGTCGGCGTGTCGAGCGAGTCGGCCCGGAGGGCGAGGGCGACGGCATCGTAGTCCGCGGGGTCGAGCCCACGATCGCGCAGCTGCCCGAGCTGGCGCACCATCGCGCGCGCGGCGGGCGTGGGCCGACCGTCGACGTCGACCCAGAGCGGCCGCCATCCCTCGCCGCCATAGACGCCGCGAAGCACCGGGCGCACATCGGTGACGGAGCGCCAGCGCATCCACGCGGGGGAGGTCGTGTCGACCGTGAAGCGAAGGGCGGCACCGACGCCGGTGGTGTCGGCCGCGAGCAGGGTCAGGAGGAGGGGGAACATGGTGGGAAACTTAGTGAACGGTGAACGGGTGAGGGGTGAGGGGGGGCCGTCATCCCGAGCAACGCGAGGGGACCCTTGTCCTTTGTCCCTTGTCCCTTGTCCCTTGTCCCTTACCCCCGTCCCTTAACGCCCCACCACATCCGCCGTCATTGCATCACCAACGCGGCCCTGGCCGCCTGACCTGGAGTGACCGATGACCAAGCCGATGCTCGCGGCAATTGCCGCCGCCCTTCTTGCCGCCCCGTTGGCGGCGCAGCAGACCCCGCCCGCCCCGATGCCCGCCCCCCAGGCCCGCGCCGGCCAGATGATGCGGGAGCGCCCGCAGGTTCCTGAACTCACGGCCGAGCAGCGCACCAAGCTTCGCGCCATCCAGGATCGTCATCGCGACGCGATGCGGAAGCTGGCGGATGAGCGCACGGCGGCGAACCGACGGATGGAGGACGAGCTCCGCGGGGTCCTCACGCCGGAGCAGTTCCGCGCGATGCGGGGCCGGATGGCGATGCGGCAGGGGGAGCCCGGGGTGCGGGGTGCACGCGCGCCGCAGGCCGAGCGAAGCCGGGCGCCGATGATGCCGCGACGCGCGGCCCCGGGTGCGCCCGCGGCGCGACCGCTGCCGCCGCAGTAATCAGCGAGGGATACACGACGAGAGGCGAGAGGCGATACGAGATCGCCTCTCGTCTCTCGTTTCTCGACCATCACTTCTTCGGCGGCGGCAGGGCCAGCAGCCGGCGCCGCATCGTCTGGAAGGCCGGCGCGTCTCGCGTCAGTCCGCGCAGTTGCGCCGCGGGGTAGGCGGTGATCAGCGACTCGGTATCCCGAATGCGCTCTTCCTCGAGGGGGTGCGTCGCGAAGAAGGCATCGAGTGCATTCGGGTTGCGCTGGCGGGCCGACAGCAGGAGGCGAAACATCGCCGGAATGCCGCTCGGGGCGATCCCGGCCTTCACCACGGTCTGGACCGCCTCGACATCGGCCTCGCGTTCGTCGTTCCGGCTGAAGCGGGCGAAGAGCGCGGTGCCGCCCACCGCGATGGCAGCCTGCCCGGTGCCGCTCGCGCAGCTCCTGGTGAGGGTGCAGAGCAGCGTGACACCGAGGTCGGCGCCCTGCGCCTTCTGCAGCTGCTCCACGCTGTGTCGCCGCGTGACGTGACCGATCTCGTGGGCAAGCACGCCCGCGAGCTGACTCATGTCCGTCGCCTGCTCGATCAGGCCGCGATTGACGTAGACCCACCCGCCCGGCACCGCGAACGCATTGATCTCCCGACTGTCCACCACCGTGAAGTGCCACGCGAGGCCTCGCGTGTCGGTGACGGCAGCGAGCTGCTGGCCGAGCGCGGTGATGTAGCGCACCACGGTCGGGTCGGTCATCAGGGGGAGTTCCGCAGCGACCTGCGCGGCGGCATCATCGCCCAGCACCTGTTCCTGCTGCTGGTTCAGGGCACAGCCGACCAGCAGGGCCAGGACGATCGCGATGCCACGACGGCGAGGGAGAGGACGCATGGAGCCAACGTCGCACGCGGGACGCGATTCGACCATCGGCCCGAGGAACTAGATCCTTCGGGTAATGGTGGATCGCGGGCCAGACTCTATGGTTCGGGACGAGGCACGGTTGCCGTGCTTCACGACCTCTACCACGGATGTGTCCCATGCGGACAATGACCACACTCCTGCTGCTCTCCTTCGCCGTGACGAGCGGCTGCGCGACCAAGACCCAGACCGGTGCGGTGGTCGGTGCGGCCGGCGGCGCCGCGGCCGGCGGCGTGATCGGCAAGGTGGCCGGCTCGACGGCGAAGGGCGCGATCATCGGTGCCGTCGTCGGTGGCGCCGCCGGGGCACTGATCGGTGCCAAGATGGATCGCCAGGCGCGGGAGCTCGAGGCCCAGCTCCCGGGCGCCACTGTCGAGCGCGTCGGTGAGGGAATCCAGGTCACCTTCGCGTCGGGGCTGCTCTTCGACTTCGACTCGGACGTCACCCGCAGCGCGGCCCGCGCCGACCTGCGCGAGTTTGCGGCCAGCCTGCTCGAGTATCCCGACTCGGACATCCTGATCCTCGGCCACACCGATCAGGTCGGCACCTCGGCCTACAACCAGGAGCTGTCGGAGCGGCGCGCCTCAGCCGTCGCCTCCTACCTGCGACAGCAGGGCGTGTTGGCCGACCGGATGACCGCGCGCGGGCTCGGCGAGAATGAACCGATCTCGTCGAACTCGACCGAGGCCGGACGCCAGGCGAATCGCCGCGTCGAGGTCTCGATCTTCGCCAATCGTGCGGCGCGGGCAGCGGCCGCGGCGCAGGTCCGGAACTAGGTTCGACGAGAGACGAGAGACGAGAGGGGAGAGGCGATCAGGAACTCGTCTCTCGTCTCTCGTCTCTCCTTCTAGCGCCCCCTCGCTTCCACTCGTTCCACCTCGCCATCGCTGCACATCATCACATCGAAACAGTGCACCGCCACGCAGATATGGTTCGGGATCAGGCGCACCACCTCGCCGAGCACGGGACGCCAGTCAGTCTGGGAGAGGTCGAGGACGCCGTGCTCCTCGGAGAGTCGCACGACCGGCACCTCCGGACGGCCCGCCACGCACGCGAACCCCTCGCCGGCGCCGCCGCGCAGCGGCTCGCGGCCGATCGCCTTCACGCCGGCATCCACCACCGCCTGACCCGGCACGGCGGTGCTCACCACCGTGGCCATCACGTGCGCCGCGCAGTCCTCCCACGTCGCCACGCCGCCCAGCACCGAGGTGCGGTCGAAGTACACCGCGGTGCCGGCGCGGATCTCCGTGATGCCGGCGATCTCGTGCGAGCGCCAGAGCAGCGGCGTGGAGCCGCAGGAGATGGTGCGCACCTCGAGTCCTGCCGCATCCGCCGCCGCGCGCAGCGCGAGGACAAATGCCGAGAGGCGCGCCAGCTCGGCATCGACCTCCGACCCGGCCGTCCGCACGTGTCCGGGATAGAAGCCGAAGCCGTCGAACGCGAGTCCCGGCAGCGCCGTCACCGCACGGGCCAGCGCGACGGCCTCCGCCTCGCCGGCCACGCCGGTGCGACGCATCCCCGCATCCACCTCGACCAGTACTCGCGCCGTCGCGCCCACTGCGACCAACGCGACCGAGAGGCGTTCCGCGGAGGCGAGACTGTCGAGCATCACGCCGAGGCGCACCTGCGTCGCGAGATCGGCCGCACGCCGGGCCCGGTCGTCGTCGACCGGGGGATACGCCAGCAGCAGGTCATCGCAGACCGTCGCCATCACCTCGGCTTCGCGCAGCGTCGCGCAGGTGAGCCCCGAGGCGCCGGCCGCGAGCTGCCGGGTCGCGATGCGCGACGATTTGTGGGTCTTCACGTGGGGCCGCCAGGCCAGGCCGTGCGCGGCAGCGTACCGGGCCACAGCGGTGCAATTGCGGTCGACCTGGGCAAGGTCGATCTCGAGCGCGGGTGTCGGTGGGGTCATGCTGGATCGTAAGGGGGTCGGGGGTGAGGGGCGAGGGGTGAGGGGTGAGGGGTGAGGGGTGAGGGGTGAGGGGGACCGTCATCCCGAGCGGAGCGAGGGATCTCGGCATTCGCCACCACCCCGACCTGCCCCCTCACCCCTTACCCCTCACCCGAGACCCGTTCACCATTCACCATTCACCGTTCACTGCCGAAGGCCCCATGCCCCACCCCGCCCTCGATCGCCTCCGCGCCATCTGCCTCGCGCTGCCCGACGCCCACGAGGTCGAGGCGTGGGGGGCACCCACGTTTCGGGTCAAGAACAGGATCTTCGCGATGTACTCGGACCCGAGCGACGCTGCCCACAGCGGGGGGCGGCCCGGGGTCTGGCTCAACGCGTCGCCGGGGAACCAGGAGTTCCTGATCGCGGCCGACCCCGACCGCTACTTCCGGCCGCCGTATGTCGGGCCGAAGGGGTGGGTCGGGATCCGGCTGGACCGGCGCCCCCGCTGGACGGAGGTCGCCGAGATGGTGCGGGAGGCGTACGAGCTGACGCGGAAGCGGCGGTAGGACAGGCGGAGAGGGGAGATCGG